>JAWLBB010000002.1:300000-600000 GCA_041395105.1 Opitutaceae bacterium
CCAGCATCTCGACCGCCGAAACGACCCGATGTATGCGGACATTCCGGGGCGGCCTCAGCGAAACCGGTCCCGAGACCAGCTCCACCTCCCAACCCAAAATGGCCGCCTTTTCCGCAAGTGCGAAACCCATTTTGCCACTGGAGGCATTGCTCAGGAATCGGACCGGATCCAGATACTCACGGGTCGGACCCGCCGTGACGAGGCAGCGAATGCCACCGGACGCGGATTTCCTGCCTGATCGGACAGCGAAGGCGGATGCCATGCCTCAGCAAAACCGGACTGACCATGTTCGCCAAATGAAAAGTGGGCCTTGGGGGAATTCAGATCCCAGACAAATGAGCCCGACATGAAATCGCCTTCGCAATGTTTCGAAGACGAGATTGGAAACCCACTCAGACCACAGTCGACGAAACGACCGGCAAAACGCTTCACTTTACCACCGTCGGGCTGATCACTGTCCGATCATTGTAGACCTCCTCGGCCCGAGGGAGCATGGCAGTCATCTTGAGAATTCGCTCCGGATAGGCCGGGTGAGTCGACAGGTAGGCCGGAACCCCGGGAGACCCTGTTTCCCCGGCTTCCATCTTCTCCATCAGCTTGATCGCCTCCGCCGGATCATATCCCGCCTTCGCCATGTAAACCATTCCAATCTGGTCCGCCTCGCTCTCCTTGTCGCGGTCCCAACCAAGCGCGGCCACACCCGTCCCCAACCCATAGACCTGAAGGACCGAACTGGTGGGCAGACCACCGCTGGCGGCCGTCACTCCGACGATGTAGCCGCCTCCCTCAATCATCAGCTCCTGGGATAGCTTTTCATGGATGTGCTTGGCTGTGACATGGGCGATTTCATGGGCCACCACCGAGGCCAATTGAGCCTCGTTGTCGACGAGATCGAATATCCCCGAAAAGACCCCGACTTTCCCTCCCGCCATGGCAAAGGCATTGACCTCGTTGGGCGCATCAAAGACGACGAATTCCCAGTCCGCGTCGGTCGCATCCCAGAAGACGACCTTGGCGATCCGGCTGCCGACCCGCTCGAGCATCTCGTTGTAGGTGGGATTCGTCGACACCCGGTATTTCTTCTTGGTCTCAGCGAAGGCTTCCTTGCTCATCTCCACGACCGATTTGTCGTCGACGAGATCGATCGTTTTGCGACCCGTGACGGGAACCGTGTGGCACCCCGCAAAGATCATCAACATTGAAACCAGCAGAACCCGCCATCCGTAATATTCGGTCATCAGTGTTTAATACGTCACTCACGCAAAATGGTTTCACCAGAGGTCAATTCCCTGCCCTTCGCGCTCCAATCCGGACAAATTCCGGAATACCGCCCCGTTTTTCGACACTTTGCTTTGAATTCTCGCCAAGCCCGGACATCCTGCGACAATGGAACACTGATCGTGACCTCCCAGTCAGAGACAACGAATGTCGCGCCCTCCGGTTGGACGCGATGATCCGTCCAGGACATCCTCCCATTGCCCATGCCCGAAGACCCGAGTCAACCATCCGGCACCCGCCATCAGATCATTCATTGGAATCCCGATCAGAGACCGGGGCCGGAATCCAAGCCCGAGAAAGGCAACCGTCGAACCCTCGCCCTTGTCATCGGCGCCTGTGCGCTTGTGATTGTCGCGGTCGGTCTTTCCTGGGCGGTTTTCAAGTTCACCTCCCGGTCCGGGGCACCGGCCCAACCCGGCAGCTATGATCCCCTGTCCATCGGCAACGTCACCGGTGACGATCTTCGAACGTCATTCGTCAGCCGGTCCCGCGCGGAACTCTCCCGTGATACGGCTGCCCGCTCCCTCGCCGAGTTCCGAAAGATGCCGGCCGAGCACCCGCGCATCCTCCAGGCCATGATCATGCTGGAAAAGGATTTCCTCGAAGGGGAGCGACTCCTCGGCCGTTCGGAATTCCAGCCGGCACTCGTTCAGTTCGAGTCCGTCAACGACAAGATCAAGGATTTCTCCGAACAGATTGAACTCCGCCGCCAGGCACGGGAGGGTTATGACAATTTCCTCGTTCGGATCGAGCAACTGGAAATCGGCCGCAACCTCGCCCCTGACGCCTACAACCGGGCATTTTCCTCCGCCAGTGAGGGCCGTCAATTCCTTGAACAAGGCAGTTTCCAAGCCGCCGCCACCAAGCTTGAAGAAGCTGCCGAGGCCATGGATGAGATAGAGGCTGCCATTGACGACGGGGTTCAAGGAAGCCTCCTGGACGGCCGCCAGGCCCTGGCCAATGGCGATCGGCAAGCGGCACTCAATGCCTTCCGCGCCGTGCTTGAGACCAAACCCGACAATGAGGAAGCCATACGTGGCCTTGCACGGGCCGAGACGATCGAAGTACTCGAAGACCTCCTTGTCCGTGCAGCCGCAGCCGAAGAATCCGGTGCCTTCGAGGAATCACTCTCCCTCTACGAAAAAGCCCAGGAAACCGACGCGCTTTCCGCCCAGGCCCAGCAGGGCGTGGCCCGATTGAAGAAGGAAATCAAGGATAGGGACTTCAACCTGGCCATGGCCGAAGCCGAAACCGCCGAGTCCAATGATGATTGGGAGGCGGCCATCGCCGCCTATGGAAGAGCCATCGAAGTCTACCCACGACGCGACGAGGTCAAGGCACTGCTGGAAACGGCAAAGGAAACGAGTCATGAACTCAATGTGCAACGCGCGCTGGCCTCCGCCTACGATGCGGAGAACAATCGTGACTGGATGGCCGCGCGCCGGGCCTACCTGAAGACTCTGGAGATCGAGCCCAAGCTTGCCGAAGCGGAGGAGGGACTCGTCCGCACCAGCCGGATGCTTCGCGTTATTCTTCGCTACGAAAAGCTCCTTGAACTCGCTGCCGACCAGGCCGCCCGGGCGGAGTACCAGGCATCCATCCGCAGCTTCAACGAGGCGATTTCGATCAAGCCGGACTATATTCAACTCACAGCCGATCAGGTCACTCTGAAGAACCTCCTCAGCGCCCAGAGCAAGCCGGTCGAAATCAATTTCCAGTCCGACACCAAGACCTGGGTCACCATATCCAACTACAAGCTTCTCGGGAAATTCAAGCAAGAGTCCGTCAAGATCCTGCCCGGGGATTACGAAATCGTGGGGCGCCGCAAGGGCTACGAGGACGTCATTCTGCTTCTCCAGGTGAGAAATGGGTCCCCTCCCCCGACCGTCGTCGTGGTCTGTGACAAGCGCCTGACAAAATAGACAAAAGGGATACATCATGAAATCCTTCCGTTTCAGCCTTAAGGTCATCTCCGCCACACTCGCCGTTTTCGCCGGCTCGGGTTTGACTCTCCAGGCCCAATCCACCTCCGGGAGCAAGGTACGCGAGGTTCCCGGACCCAATCCGGATCTCTTCGACGGTTCCAAGGCAGAGGAAGAAAGCCGACCCGAAAGCGGGATCATCTCCGATTTTGAAATGGGCAGCGGAGAAAGCGATCCACAAGCCGCCGGGAGTCCGCAACAGCAACAGCAGGATCAGCAGGGCTCCCAAGGCCAGCAGCAGGGAAGCGGAAGCGGAGGTTCAGGTCCGGAGGGATCCGAACAGGGCCAGGGTGGCGGTGGATCCGAGGAGATGATCGAGGAGGGCGAAATGCCCGAACAACAACAGGGACAGCAGGGGCAACAGGGACAGCAAGGCCAGCAGGGGCAACAGGGCGGGCAACAGGGAGGTCAACAGAGCCAGTCCTCCTCTTCTTCGAGTTCCAGCTCCCAGAAGGGCGGGCAACCACCACCCAAGAACAACGTAACCCTCGGTGACGACAGTCTGAAGATCGAAACAGTCGAAATGCCAGCCGACGAATCGCTCATCGGTCAGGAGGAATCCAAGAAACCCGCGACCGAGGACACGGGAGCCGGAGGCGCTTCCGGAAAGCAGGGGCCACGGCAGAATACCGGCGTCGAACAGGGTGACGCCATGCCCTCGGACATCTGAGAGCGGTCAAATCCAATCCCAATCCATCATGTCGCGTCACACCTTCCACCTTATCCGTACCGGGGTCCTGGCGGCCCTTTGCATTCTGCCGGCGTCACTCCATGCAACAACGAAGGTCTTTCCCGTCGAAGCCATCGAGGAAAGCCGTTACCTCCCGATCGAAGAGTGGAAATCCGCCTATCCCGGCATCGATATGACCGGGATGGTCCTCAACGACGAGGGCTACTACGTGCGCTACCGGCACGAGAATCTCAACTATTTCTTCGGACCGATCGCGACTCTGGACGAGGCTCAGGAACACCTCCGCATGATGGAGACGGTCCGCAACGAGCTCATCAGCAAGCGCCCTTCCCTCAGCACCAGTCAGGTCGACGTTGTTCGGTTTTCCCTCGACGACGCGGTTTGGGGTCGTGCCGGCAAAGGCGGTCTCGGCGACGGCACGGGCGTGGGCGAAGAGGGCCCCGGTGGCACGATGAAGGGTGGCACGATGAAAGGGGAGACCCAGTCCGGCCCTTGGGCGGACAGCAACAACAATGGGATCCCCGACGCGCTTGAAGACCTCAACCGCAATGGAATCGCGGACGGACTCGAGGACGGCAACGGCAATGGCACCCCGGACGGCGCGGAGGGCGATTCTGCCAGCACCGCTCCCATGGGCGACCAGAACGGCAACGGCATGCCGGATGCCCTCGAAGACCAGAACAGAAACGGGATTCCGGACGGTCTCGAGGATCTCAACGGGAATGGCATTCCGGACGTCCGGGACCTCGGGGCCCTCGGCGACCTCAGCCAGGGTCAGAGTGTGATGGGCGATTCGCAGGGCGGTCAGCAGGGGTCCCAGGGTCAACAGGGCCAACAGGGATCCCAGGGTCAGCAGGGATCCCAGGGTCAACAGGGATCCCAGGGCCAGCAGGGTCAACAGGGTCAACAGGGCCAACAGGGTCAACAGGGGCAGCAGAGTTCAAGCAGTTCAGGCAGTCCCAGCAGCTCGAGTTCCAGTTCGAGCTCCAGTTCCGGTGGTTCGGGTTCGCCATCCCAACAACAGCAGCAGCAACAGCAGCAGAGCGGAGGCGGCAGTCTCCTTGATCTGCTGAAAGGACTTTTCGGACTCTAGTGTGGTGTCCGATAAATAATGTAACGTAAAGCGAGGCGCCAAAAGGCCTTGGGCAAGGCGGCCGAGTGGGTGCATGCCCGTAAGGCCTGTGCGCACTCGGGCAACGCCAGCCAAGGCCATTTGCCGTCTCGCCCGCAGGGCCATGCGCTTTTGGCACCCATCCGCGTTGGTCTGAGGCAGGAGGGCCTACCGGCCCGCAGGCCTCAACCCGCCTTGATGGAGCGGCCAAAATCGCTATGGCTTTATGACACAGGATTTATCTGACACCACACTAGGAAGGGACCGGAACCCCATTCCCTTGACGTTGGTTTTCGCTCAATCGTTTACCGCGATGAAGGCTCCGCCGTGTTCATAGGTCAGCTCACGCATGAGGTTGGCGAACTTCAGACCGGTCTGGCCCATTGAAAACGAGTAGCGGATGACGTTGGGAAACCCGATCGCGTTGATTGTGACCGAACGTTTCCCTTCTTCATCCCTTGGATTGAGGTCATCAATACGCTTCAGCACCGCGTCCGCCGTCCCGGTGAATTCGTCACCGAAGACATAAACGCCCATATTCATCTCGGGATCGTCCGGCCGGTTCAGTGTCCGGATAGCCTTGATGATCCCGGGGACCGGATTGCTGTTGCTGAAAACGCCGTAGCGCCGCACCGCCCATTTGACACGTTCCCGAATCTCCGGGCTGTCGGGAATCCACTCGTTGCCGCCGCCGACCACATTGCGACCATCGGCGTCGAATACCTGGATTCCATTGACCAACGGGTAGGATTGGAGAACGTCTTCAATCTTGTTGACCACAATGGGCCACATGTCGCCGGTGTTGGGGTCACGCATACTACCGGAAGTGTCGATGACAAAGGCGAGGTAGTTGTTCTCGACCGGAACGCCGATCGGGAGATCGGTCTCCTGAGGAAGGTCCACTTCCTTCTGCATGGCGGCGATCTCGGCGAGGATCGACTCGATATCGACCAGGAGATTCTCCTTGCCCGCCTGGTACTGCTGAAACTGGGCCTCCAGCTTTGCCAGCATGGATTTCATCTCGTCGATCTGGGGAGCAAGGAATTCCAGACGTTCCTGGTCGGAAATCATCCGCTTGGAGAGCATCTCCCTGGTCGCCCGCAGCTGGGCCAGCAGTGCCATCCGTTGCGCGATGGTCTGCTCAAGGCTGTCCTTCATACCCTGAAGCACTGGATTCTGTGCTCCCATTGAGATGACAAAGAGCAGGATGATCGCTCCAAACCCGCAGCAGATGCAGTCAAGGAACGATAGGCTGAAAACCTCCGCAGCGCGTCGTTTCTTTGCCATTTCAGGTGTCGGGCCAGGACCGGGCCGGGCTGACCAGGGCGCCGCGGGTTTCGTTGGACAATTCCCAGAAGAGCATGGCCGCCGCCGGGTCGCCCGTCATCGGGTAGAGGATGGTGTTGACCGGAATCCGCGGAGGCAGGCGCCGCATGGCCGCCCGGAACATCCGCTCCCGATCACGATCCGCAACCGACCCCCGGCCCGGATAGGTGTCGCTCAGAGTGGGTAGTCCGTCGACAAAGAGCACGATAGAATCCGCTGCGTATTTGAAATCTCGAGACACAGTAAAGGCACGCTCGAGATTGGCTCCGCCCTTCGGGACGAGAAGATCGAGTCGCTGGACAACCTCGCCCGAGGACTCCCGATCCGCCGGGGCGAGCCATTCTCCATCCCGATCCGGAAGGATAGGCAGGGTCTCCTCGTTGAAGTAGAGTATCTGGTATTTGGTGGCCGCCGGAAGCGAATTGATCATCCAGAGGATGGAACGGATGACCCGCTGCCATTTCGGTGCCTTGCGCTTTTCATACTCCGGATCGCCCTGACGGGCGATCGCCCCGTCCACCGTGTCATCGAGCATGCCACCGGAGGCCTCAACCAGAAACAAAACCCGGTCCCCGTTGAGCTTGAATCCTGTCAGATACTGGCGCCGTTCGATGTTCGGGACGGGAATCGGCGGTGGCTCCTCCACCGTCGGGATGTTCTCCTTTTCCTCCATCCGCTTCTTCAATTCGTCCTCCAGGGTCGATTGCTCCAACATGAGAAGGGCAAGGATCTCCTCCCGATTGGCCATCTTCTTCTCGAGTTCGGTCCGGGCGTCCTCCAGCGACTTCACACGACTCGTGTTGTCCGCCGTTGTATCCTCCAGCTTCTTGACCGCGTCCTCCTCGATCGTCACTTCCACCGCCATCCGCTGGGCGATGGTCTGAAGATCGCCGATCTCCTTCTCGCTCACATCCGCCTTCTTTCCGCTGGTGATGACAAAGAGAAGAAGCACCGCGCCAAAGCCGCAGGAAATGCAGTCAAGAAACGACATGCTGAAGACTTCAACCGTTCGCCGTTTCAGTCGCGACATCGGATCAAAACCTCCTCAATTCGGTCGGGGTCCGGCACCACCTGCGAGACGAACGAAAAGCAGCGACCCATCCCGTTCTTCGTCGGAGAAGAGAATCCGATCGCCGCATTCCACCCGTTCCCGCATTCCCGAAACGCCGCCCGATTCCGACTCGTCCTCAAGCTCGAAGAAAAGTCCGTCTTCCTGACGGATGAGACGGAATCGCTCGACTCCGATCGCTGACTGCGCGACTGCGAGAGGCAGGTCAATTGACCCATCTCCATGATCGGGGCCGATTGTTGTCTCTTTCTTGTCGATTGGGTGGGCCACCCCGCCCATGACCAGATGAGTGGGCGCCGGCTCCGGGGATCCCGCTGCGCCTTCCGCCTTCACCAGGACCGGCCGGACGGAGCGTTTCTGCCATTCCCGCTCTCCCTCGAAAAGAACGAGCGATTCGTCCACTGCGACCAGACTCAGATCTTCGGGTCTGTCCCGATCACGGGCCAGCCAGGCTGCACCCCGAGCCGCTTCTCCGACCGTCTGGACGATCAGGTTCCGGTAACCGAGGGCCCGCAGCCTTGCTTCCAGTCCGCGAATCCGGCCCGCCTTGTCCGTAAGGACCAGAAAACATCGATCCGGGGTCGTCCCCTCCTCGCTCACGACCTTCTCCAACGACCGGACCAGGGCCTCGACGAAGGGGCTGATGTCCGCCCGCAGGGTCTCACGGGTGATTTTCAACTGGCGGTTTCGATTTCGGCCGTGAATTTCCAGAACCGCCTCACGGGATCGATCATCGGACGCCAGGACCTCCATCAGCTTACGATAGAATCCCTGTTCAATCCTTCGGTCTTCGGATACATCGAACGCCGTCTGGCGCAAGAGCCGATCGGCCATCGTGTCGGTCAGAACCCGCATCATCTGCACCAATCCGAGCTGTTGTACACGGCGCGCCGAAACCCGTCGCAATCCATCTTCCCGCCGGAGCAGGGTGAACTGGGTCGAGTGAAGCAGCAGCTCGATATGAATGATCGGAAGGGAGACCGGTGGCAGCGGATTGAGCGACCGGGAGAGTGAGGCAAGCGCAATGTCCGTCAGGCTGACAAGGGGAATCCCGAGATCACCCGCCATCCCGAGAATCAGTCCGATCTTCTCATCCCGTCCATAGGCGGTCTCAAGATAGGCGGGAGGAACCGCCAGTGTCACCCGGTCAACATCGCCGGATTGTCCGAGGACCCGCCCCCAGAGATCCCTGAGGAAATAATAGGCCAACTCGGAAAATGACGGCGACTGCCGAACACCGCCCAGGCCGGATGACCCATGGGAAAGCTCTTCCAGAAACACACTGCTGACCTGCCGCGGCAATTCCATGCACCGGTCCTCTGCCGGCTGGCCGAAGACCAGTCCTTCGGCCTCCCGCAGCACGAAAGCCGGCCACCCTTGCCGAACAGGGGACGCATTCAGGTCGAGATTCCGGACTTCCTGCCCGTCATGGACCGCCGCGAGGACTCCGGCATCGTTGAACTCCAGTCCGACCGTTCTCATGTCATTGATTCCAGACCTTTCCGCCCGATCATTGGGGCAGGGAGAGTCGGCTCTCATCCCGTGAGGGGATCTTCATCAGACCGACAAGCTTGTCCCGGCAATAGGTGTCAACATCGAGGATGAAACCCTCCTGACGCGACTGAAGCATGTGCATCATGAACATCAGGACAATGCTCAGAAGGAGCGCGATCAGGGTGGAATTGAAGGCCAGGCCCAGGGCTGAGGTGACTCCGCTGATATCGCCCTCGATCGCCTTGTCGGCCTGGGCAAGCGCCTCACCGATACCCCGGACCGTCCCGATGAAACCCACCGAAGGGATCGCCCAGGCGATGTAGCGCACCAGGGACAGATCCGACTCCATTTCTTCCGCCGCCAGTTCCGCCCGTTCCCGTATGGCACTGACCACGTCCTGAATCGATCGAGTCGAATTGAACCGGTGCAAACCGATCAGAACCACCTGGGGCAGCAGTCGTTCCCGCCACCCTTTTTGACGGTCCAACGACCCGTTCACGTCCTTGTAGTAGTCGAGGGCGTCTTCCGGAATGATCCGTTCGCCCTCCTCGATCGGCACGAAATCCACCTTGAGCATCTGCTGTTCGCGGCCCACCAGAAAGAGTTTGTAGCCCAGAATAATCCCCGCCCAGACCATCAGCGTGATACAGACCTGCTGTTCGTAGTCCTTCAGAATGATGAAGATCGATCGCTTTGGCGCATAGGTCTCACCTCCGGTGGTCGTCGCCTGAATCCGCTGGCTCAGCGCCTCATCAATCACCGCATGCGGTCGAATATAAAGAGAATAGAGCATGGCTACCGAAACGATCGCGAAGACCAGGCCGGCATTCTGAACGATGAAGTTCTGCGAGAAAATTCCCCTAGTCTTTAGTCCCATCGCTATTGTTTTGGTGTCGCTATCGATTATAGTGCCTTAAAAATGAAACCAGTTGACCACTTGATCGTATCTATCAATTAGCTGGATCTGAAACTTAGAAGAGCAATACTGACCAATGGGGCACCCCAAAGGTCTTCATTACTGGCACACATTAAGCATACCCTGAAATGTGGCAATGGTTCCTTGCCAAAATTCAAAAAAGAAGGATTCCACGTGATTAGACATCCCTTAACCCGCATCCTCACCCTCTCCACCTTCGCAGCCGGCCTCCTGCTCGGGACCGGATGTTCGTCGACCACCTCCAAGTCCGTGAGCGGTGCCGGCACCGGTGCGGCCGCCGGCGCAGCCGTCGGAGGCATAGCCGCCTCGGCCACCGGCGGAAACACCACCCAGGGCCTTCTCGTCGGCGGTGCCGCCGGAGCAGTCATCGGCGGCCTGATCGGCCTGAGCCAGGAGATGAAGGAGAAATCGGAGCAGGACCGCCTCGCCCAGGAGCGCGCCTACCAGCAGGAACTGGCCCGACGCCGGGCTGAAGAAGCCAAGCGCAAGGCGGCCATGGACGAAGAGCTTGCCATCGCCCAGGGCTTCCAGATTTCCGACTACGAGCTGACCCAGATCCAGGAGCGCGCCCGCGAACAGGAGGAGCGCCTGAAGGAACTCCGGGCGAAACGGGCCGAGGCTCTCTCCAAGAAGAAAGCCCTCGATGACGCCAACGAGAAGATTCTCTCCGCCAGTGCAGAGATCGAGTATCTCGAACGCGAGCTGGCCGAGCTCAGCGGCGAAGAAGCCGCCATCGAGGAAGCCGGTGAGTCCGCCAATGACTCCGCCTACTGACCAGGAATAATCGGCTCATGCCGTTGCTCTCATCCATGCCAGAAAACCGGAAATGAATTGGACTGGAGAGACACTTCCGAGCCCACGCAACCGAATGAATCCGATGACATTGCGGTCAGTTGCAACACCAATTGGCGGGGTTCTTGGCCTGGCCATCGTCGCCCTCTTCTCCGGTTGCGCCACCACCTACAACTTCAAGGTCGACGCCATCAGCAATCCAAGCGCCGCACCGGGTGTTTCCTACAAGGTCGTCAACAAGAATCCCGACGGCGGCAAGAGCGACCTCCGGTCGCAGGAAGCCGCCGAATACGTCAAAACCGCACTCTCCGGGAAGGGCCTTTACGAGGCCGAATCAGCCGAGGATGCAGATATGATCGTCGAGTTCGAATACGGCATGGAGGAACCCCGGACCAAAGTCTCGAAAGTCTCCACCCCAATCTACATCGACGTCCCCGGTGCCGTCCGTTACGTGCAGACGCCGGTCAAGGACAAGGATGGCAACATCAGAATGGTCACGGTGGCCGTCCGTGAACCTTCCACCCGCCAATACGCCGGCCAGCAGGAGTCGGTCATCGTCCAGACGATCTACGAAAAATACATGCGCATCACCGCCCGGGAAAACAACCCCGAGGAAGATGGAGACAACCAGGGCGAGCAGGTTTGGAGTGTCTATGTCACCAACGAAGATGAGCGCGACGACCTCCGCCAGTATCTCCCCGTCATGGTTTCGGCGGCAGTCGACTTTATCGGGGAGAACTCCGAGACACAGCAGACCGTCAAGCTCAAGGACACCGACGAAGTCGTCACCTTCGTCAAGAAGGGACTCTGACCGGTGCGTTCGGACTCCGGCACCCATGGTTTGCCCGAGTAGCCCGATCCGGTGATCCGGACAGGTGCCGGTACCCGAGCCCGGCCCGGGCGAGAATCAAGCCCGGCTACGACATCAGGCTGGCATCCTTCGGTCCGTCGTGTTGATGGTCTGCCCTCCGGCGCCCGCCGACCGTCTTCCCTTCGATCTCCCGTTTCATTCGGACGACTTTCTGGTGAAGATCCGCGGCCAGCTTCTTCCGATCCTCTTCCCGCATCACCGGCTCCCCGAAACACACTTCCGCCCGCGAGTAGTCAACCCGCCCCATCAGCGTCAGCAGGTGCGGCACCAGGGTCATCTCTCCGTGGTAACAGAGAGTGTCACTTGCTTCAGCGCCGAACGCTTCATAGTGGATGGCACAGGGCGTGATCGCCCAGCCCGTTCGAATGGCCGGCTCGAGCAATGCGGTTCGGAAGGGAAGGACCGTTGATCCATCGGTGGTCGTTCCCTCGAGAAACACCGTCACCGGCAATCCCGCCTCAACCACTTCCTGAAATGCAACCCCTTTGGATGAAACCTCCGACCGCCTGCGCCGATCAATGAAGACGGTTCCCGCCCAGCGGGCAAAGGCCCCGAAGAGCGGCCAACCCGCCACCTCGTTCTTGGCGAGAAACACCTGGGGCCGGATGGAAGATAGGACCAGCACATCAAGGTAACTCAGGTGATTTGAGGTGATCAACCCCGGCACCGGTTCCGTGCCCCTGACCACCACCTCGATGTCCAGGAGGGCCAGGGTCCGCCGACTCCAGCGTTGCAGCCAGTTTGCGCGGTCCCAAAGTGAACGCCGGTTGCCCGGGACAAGAAAATGAGACAGGGTGGTTCCAAGGAAGATCAGAAGCATACCTGCCAACCGCTTGAGGAACTTGAGTGGAGCGAACCGACTCATCGGAAATATCGGGCGGGGATCTGCCGCACATCCATCAAGGTGAGAAAATCAATCGTTCCAAATTGCGGATCGAGGGCCGGGGGGCCGCAAACCTTCGCTCCCAGCAGAAGATAGGTATGCATCAGGCGCGGGATTTTCGGTGCCGGCCCATCGGATACGCCTCCCTCACAGGCCCAACCCGGTTGGGGTACCGTTCGGAACTCCTCAGCAGCCAGCATGTCGTCGGGAAGACTTTCATAGAGTGCCCTGCCCTCGGCCGGATCCCGGGATGACAACGAACTGCATCCAATCAGGTAGCGACAGTCATTGAGGACCGCATAGCGGGCTATTCCCCGCCAAAGCAGCCCCAGCACGGCCAGGTTGCGGTGGTCACGATCCACACAGGCCCGCCCCAACTCCAATATCTCACTCCGGTGCGTCTCAAAAGGTGTAAAATCGAATTCCTGTTCGCTGTAAAATCCGTGGTTGGCCCGGGCGGTCAAACCCGTCTGCAAACGGTAGGTTCCGATCACCCTGTCCGTGTCGGTCGACTCCACGATCAGATGGTCGCAGACCGGATCAAAGCGATCCCGGTCCAGACCAATGCTCGCCGATTCCGCCAATCCCTCCCTCAATTCCAGGTTGAACACCTCAAAGCGAAGCCTCTGCGTCCGTTCAAGGGCAGCCTCATCCCCGGCCAGATAGGCACGGTAGCGACCTTGGGGTTCCGGAGGCACGAAGCCCGGCCGGGTATGCAGCATGAATGCCATGGCAGACGGGTTTACTCTAGTGCGACTCTGCACGGGATTCCCCCGGATTGTCGACTGGGGAATCCATCGACCCCGCCGGAAAACGCCGCCTCCGATCCGCCGTCCGGCCCTTCTCTTTCCAGGCCGCCAGGACCAATCGTCCCAATCCCAGAACCGATGTTGCCGGGTGGCCGCGCGCTCGATTCTCCGCCGCAATCTCAAAAGCCAGCCGCCATTGGGTGAATAGCGTCCGGTAAGCCATCCAAAGGGAATTCGCCGGATCATAGATATGGGTCGCTTCAGAAGTGACCCCGTTCAGCTCAAGCACCTTCAGGCGCATTCCCCGGCAGAAATCATCTTCCGAAGGTGCGCGGAAGTCGAAGCGACCGAAATAGAACTCCGGACTGCAATGCGCAATCCGGTCGACCGCCGCCTCCAACTCAGCTGTCTGGATACGTTTCCCGTCAAGAAAGAGAGAACCACGACAATGGGCGCCGACTTCGACCAACGGGAAGGCCTCCCCCGGGCCAGGGACCTCGTCCAGCCGGGCAGCGTGTTTGCGAAGGTGAAAGCGGGCCATGCAGACGGCGCGCTCGTCATCGAGTATCAACTCCTCGACCGTCCGAACCCCGTCGCCGGTCAGCCAGAGTCGCCGCTTCTCCGTAATGGAAATGATCGACCCCCGCGGTTCACTCGGCCGACGGACATAAAAGACCCCGAATTCCGGCCCTTCGATGTAGGCTTGGGCGATGAGCGCCTGCGGGGCGGACTCAAGGGCCGAGCGAGCCTCTTCCGGCGATTTCGCGATGACCACGCCCTCACCCCGTTGCCCGACATCGGGTTTCAATACGATCGGAAAACCCAGGCGGTTCGCGTTCATGAAGTCCACCAGTTCCTTCATCCGGCACTCGACGTTTTCCGATGCAGGCAACAGGCGCCAACGGGCCACTGATTCCCCCGCTTCACGCAAACCCGCAAGGATCTCGGATTTGGATTCACCAAGGAAGCCACTCTGTGGCATTCCCGGATTGACCGCGGTGAAAAGTGTCGGATGCCGGAAACGGATCCCCAGCCAGAGGATGTAGGCCACCACCGGTGGATAGAAAACCCAAGGAGGCCAGAATTCCCACCGGATTGCGCGTTGGTAACGGGACCAGAGCAGTCGTCTCCCCCGGCGGGTCAGAAGCGGCAGTCCCACCTTGAAGAGTCCGAAGAGACCCAGCGCGATCATCAGGAGCGCGACCAGCGCATATCTCTCGTAGCCCGTCCAGAACTCCATCATGGCCGATCCGAACAAGGTGGACAACCCGACCAGAATCGGAGTCCACAATCCCGCCGCGATCAGGAAATAGACTGAAAACCGGAAAATGGATACGCCAAGCAGTCCCGCCGCCAGGTAGGTCGCGAGCCGGGTGCCCGGCGTGAACCGGCTGATCAGCGCCACGACGGGACCTTTCCGCTCGATCCAGTGCTCACCGTGCTGAATTGCTTCGGGTCTGACAAAGACCCGGACCCAGGACGATTCCCAGGCCATCCGGCGCAGTCCCCTTCCCGCCAGGAGCAGGAGGATGTCGCCGACCACGATACCGACGAGACAAGCCAGCGTCGCCGCCCAGAATGGCAGAACCTTTTGCGCCACCAGCAGGCCTGCCGCGATGCAGGTCAGGTCTTCACTGATAAGGGTGCCGATGGCCAGTGCCGCGCCCGTTGCCCAGAGTTCATGGCCCTCCATCGGACTGGTTCGGCCGCCGGAGAGCCGCCCACCGGATTCCCCCGAATCGGCCGCCGACCTCGCCACGGCCAGACCCGACTGAACATCGTCCACAAACCGGACAACACCGTCGCGGAGTTTTCCTCCCGGGCTCAGGCCGACATAAAGAAGGACCGACACACCTGCGAGCAGGGTGAATAGCAGCCAGCGGCGTCGAAGGCCGGGGATCCGTTTTGCGCGCACGGGTTTCAATCCGGATGAGACTCAGCTCCTCAGGGCGAGCGACGCGTTCACCATGGCCATCGGCTGTTCAATCCAGGGCTGAGGCTCATAACGCATCGACACCCTCGTCTGTCCCAGATCAATCCGGACCACGCTGTGGGTGCAGGCATCTGGACGGCACATCAGAACGGACTCGGCCGGCCGGTCGCTCGAATGCTCATGGTGATACCTTTCCAGTCGATTGATTCCGCCGCCGGAGGACCTGACGGAAGACTCGAACAACCCAATCCGGTAACGCTCAACCGCAGCGGTCTGCCAGGATGAAGACGTCACCGGAGGAAACAAGCCCTCGGTTTCCGTCGACCGAAGACGGACTCCGTCCCAGTTCAGAAGCAGGGACCCGACCCGATCGATGCCGAACAGTCGAAAAGGCGGATAAGGCCTCATGTCCATCCGGCTCATTTCCTTCGCCACGTCGCCGCAGCCCCCGCTGTCGGACAGGTTGTGGACCAGATGACCACGCGACGGCCGATCCCCGGGGGCGACCCGGCACCCGGTCGGGTAATGATTGAGCAGCCCCAGAGTCAGACCGAACTCATTGACCGAAATCCAGGTACCGCCCTGTTCCCCGTCGGTCGGCGCCAGGAAACGCACCCCTCCTCGAATCCTCTCCTCCGGCCCGGTCGCCGGCCGCCTCGTTCTCATTTCGTCTCGGTTGAAGAAGACAACGTATCCACTTTCTGAATACTCCCAGCTTACCGTGCACATGGACGCAGGCGCTCGCGATGCCGTAGCGTGGAGGGAGCCACCCCGTAATCCCCATCCACCTCCACCCCGACCAGACGGCAGATGATTGCGGTCAGGGCCTGATGGTGAACCGTGTGGCCGAGGAGAAAATCCAGTTCCCTCAGCCTGGATGACGGCATCCAGCGTGCGTCGTTGCCGAGTCCCGATCCCTCCTGCCGGACGAAGACCGATCCGTCCTCCTCTTCGACCGCGAGCCGGGCCAGGCGGTCACAGATCTCCCGTGAAAGGGCGATTGCGGCCGCACGATCGGTCTCGATCCGATGGTCACGTCTTCGGGACTCATAATCAATCCGCCCGGCAGCCAGTCCCTCGAGGAACGCCAGGTAATGGTCGAGATCGTGCCGAAAGTGCCCTCCCAGCGTTCCCCTGAAGGCCAGTTCGACGGGTTCGCAGTAGACAGCATCGTCAATCCGGCCAAGAAGGTCCACTCCCCGGCCAAGGATAGAGATGATTTCGTCCACTTTGATCTTCATGCAAGTAATACCGGAATACCTAACACCCGGTTACTATTCCCGGCAACCGCAAAGACCGCCCCGGAGACCGCACCTGGACAGGGTCACCAACACTCCGACACTTGCGTCCGATCCATTCTCCCGCGATACCGACTCCCAGTGAACGAACCCGCCGCCCTGCATCTCAAGCTTCTGCTCCCACCTCATCTCGCCCGGGTGGCCCCGCGCGATGCCATTCCGGTTAAGGTGGAGCTGGTTCGAGGTCCCGGCCTCGTCATTCGTCCGGAATCGGCCGATGAATCCGTCTTCGCGGGCCTCGGAGATGCCGAACGCAGCGCGCTCTTCGCCATCGCCGGATGGTGCGGCGGGACCCCGGCCACCTTCATCCAGCTGACCCGCCACCAACTCTTCCAACTCCTGGGGCTTCTCCGTGATCAGCAGACCTTCTTCTGGGTCAACAAACCCCTCGAGCCCATCCTCTGGCAGGACGGGGCGCTGGCGGCGGTAAGCGATCACCTCCCCCCTCCCGACCGATCGGGTCCGGGCAATGGCCCTCCTGCCTCGCGGAGCGCGGACGACACTGCGCCCGTGCCTCGCCCGGCCCGACCGGCTCTCCCCTCTTCAGGAGATCCGCCCTCAATCGATGGATCCGAGCATTACCTCTCGGTTCGTCTGCCCGATCGCGGATTCTTCGGTTACGGAGAACTGCGCGAACTCCTCGAACGCTCCGGCTTCCGCCTCGAAACATCCAACAGGCGCTGGTGGCTGCGCGACCGCCACAAGACCCTCAACTTTCTCGGGCAATACTGGACCGTTCTCGAAACCCACTACAGCGCCGATTTCACCGAGAATTTCAGAAAAAACACCTCGCATCTCCGGAGAGCCGAATTGAGCTGTCGGGCGAGTGAAGACGCAGAGGGCTTCCGCCTGCACCTCGAGGTGGATGCCGGCGCCGGTTCGAGCAAATCCGTTCAGGCAGCCCTCACCGCCGGACGGCACTACCTCGAAAACGAGGGTTCTGTCTTTCTGGTGGATCCCGAGCGCATCAAGCAGATCCGGGATGTCCAGCAGGCGCTCAGCGGCGACCGCTCACGTCCCTTCATGCCATCGAGCACCCACCGGGTCAGCCCGGCCCGGCTCGCCCAAGTCGAGGAACTCCTCGAAACCATCAATCCCAACTTCTCCCCACCCGAGGCCTGGAAGGCACGAAGCGCCCCGCTTCGTCTGCTCTCCAAGTTGAGCCCGGCACCCGTCCCCCGGCACGCAGCGAATCTGCTGCGACCCTACCAGGCAATCGGCACCGCCTGGCTGCACCATCTGCACCGGAGCGGGCTGGGCGGCATCCTCGCTGACGACATGGGACTAGGAAAGACGGTCGAAGCCCTCGCCTTCCTCGCTTCGATCCTCACCCCGCAGAAGCAGAGCGATCTGTCCGCCGGAGCCCTGATCGTCTGTCCCGCTTCCCTCTTGGAGAACTGGCGCCGGGAAGCCTCCCGCTTCTTTCCCGAGCTCACGGTTTTCGTCCACCACGGATCCCAGCGCCTCGTCACTCCCCGGGACGCCCTCCGACCCGATCTCATCGTCACCTCCTATGGCACCCTGGTCAGGGACCGCGATCTCTTTTCCGCAGTTTCCTGGACCACGATTGTCGCCGACGAGGCCCAGCACGCCAAGAATCGCCGCAGCCTCAATGCCCAGGCCCTCTTTGGCCTCCGGTCGGCCAGCCGGTTCGTTCTGACCGGAACCCCGGTCGAGAACTCCCTGGACGACCTCCGCACCCTTCTCGAATTCGTCCTGCCCGGCGCCGCTCCATCACCTCCCCCCCAGAGTCGGGGAGAGGACAAACGCTGGTACGACGCCCAACTCGCCGGATTCGCCGGACCGTATATCCTCCGCCGAGCCAAGAACGATGTGGCCCCGGAACTCCCGGAGAAGATCGAGCAAACCGTCTACTGCGACCTCGAGCCCGCCCAACGCGACCTCTACCAGCGGTTCAGTCACGAGGGTCAACGGGAACTCGAGGCCCTCGAATCGTCCGGTGCCTCCGAGGGTGCCGTCCGCACCCACGTCTTCAAGCTGCTCCTGCGCCTGCGCCAGATCTGCTGCGACCCCCGACTGATCGAGCGCGGCCGCCCCGCCGCCGAGTCCGCCAAGCTGGCCGCCTTCCGCGAACTCCTCGACGAGGCCATGGATGCCGGACACCGGATTCTCCTCTTCTCGCAGTTCGTTTCCATCCTCGATCTCCTCCGGGAGGAACTCGACGCGGACGCCATCCCCTACGCCTACCTCGACGGCAAGACCCGCAACCGCCAGGCCGAAGTCGATCGCTTCAATGAGGACTCCAGTCTCCCCCTCTTTCTCATCTCCCTCCGGGCGGGCGGAACCGGGCTCAATCTGACCGGCGCCGACACCGTCGTGCACTTCGACCCATGGTGGAATCCAGCCGTCGAAGCCCAGGCGACGGATCGCGCCCACCGGATCGGTCAGACCAGGGTGGTCACCAGCTACCGATTGATCGCCGCCGGCACGGTCGAGGAGCGGGTCCTTGAGTTGCAGGAGGGCAAACGCCGCATGCTCGAGCAGGTCTTTGATGCCAGCGACGCCAGCACGGCTAGGCTCGACTTAAGCGACCTCCGCTCACTCCTCGAGACGGAGTGAGCGCCACAAGGCTCCCCGGTCCTCATTCACCGGAGACTGGACTGCTCGATCGTCCGTCGAATCCAGGTGCACTGTCTCTCCTGCAGACTCGGCCATGGCAACAGATCCGGCTCGCAGGTCTTTTCGCCGAATTTCCCATTGACGACCCGCAGGCAGCCCCTATCTGTTGTCCCCTTTACCTGAGGCCAGATAGCTCAGCTGGTAGAGCAGAGGACTGAAAATCCTTGTGTCCCCGGTTCGATTCCGGGTCTGGCCACCAGGTAGTCTCTTAAGATCGGGTCTACACCAAAAGATGGGGACAGTGGGTCTATTGGGGTCTGCGCCAGGAAACAGAACTCATTGAGAATCTGGACCGAGATTCCACTCAACATCAGTCAACTGAACCTTTTCAATTGCCCCTGGTCGTCGGGTCCAGTAGAACCAGACCATGTCAGTCCGGAAGTGCCTCTTCCCGTGGCATTTAGTCATCGTCACGATGAATGGCGAGGTCCGTCCGTGCTGCAACGGCAGCAAGACCGTCGGGAATCTGGGGGAGCAACCCTTCGAAGAAATCTGGAACGGTCCGGCCATGCAAGAGGTCCGGGAGGCCATCCTGAAAAACGAAGTCCACCCGGTATGCGAGTCGACAGAATGCCCATTCCAGCGAGAACATCCTGCGATTCGCGTCAGGAAGGAGCAATTGCACCTCACGGAGTCCTTCGCCCGAGACTTTGACGAAGAATGGTATCTGAGCAAGTATCCAGACGTCCGTCTGGCGCTGGATGAGCGTCGCTTTTCGTCAGGACTCGAGCACTACCTCCTCGACGGGATCGACGAGCGCAAGCAATACCGGTTGCGCAATCAACTCTCGCTCCTTAATCCCCGGAAACTGTTTCGAAGAATTGTGTCCGGTAGATCATCGGAGAGAGACGATGAGGCCTTCGGAACGGAGACTCCCCGGAGGAACGCGATCCTCACTTTACTCGAGTATTCGCGTGGTGCGACAGTCGTTAGGAACAACCCGGTCGATGTCGTGCTCGCACTGACCACAAGATGCAACTACCGATGTGTGATGTGTCCGCAGGGCATGGATATGATCACCAATCCACACGACATGCCACTGAAGTGGATTGAAGCTCTGGATCGTCAGATTGATGGCGCCACGAAAATGGTGGCGGATGGATTGGGCGAACCCACACTCTCCCCGGGTTTTTGGGCCTTGGCCGAGAGAATCAAAGGCCGTGATGACCTTTACTGTCGAACCAATTCCAATGGTAGCCAGATAACTCCGGAGACCGCATCAAAGATCGTCGAGTCCGGTCTGGCCGAGATTAGTGTCTCGGTCGATGCGGCTACACCTGAAACCTACCGCAAGATTCGTGGCGACGACCTCAGCAGGGCAATCAACGGGGTGGAAAACCTCGTTCGGGCCCGGCGGGCGAGCCCGAATAGCCACCTTCGGATCTACGCGAATATGACACTGATGATGGCCAACATCGACGAGTTGGTGGATTTCGTGAAGCTGTGCGGGAAAATGGGGGTAGATGCGGCTGATATCTCACAGCTCTTCAGCTTCGGCGACAAACCAGAATGGAAACTGGAACGGGATGGATTCGAATTTATCTATTCCGATCAGATGATTCAAAACGATCCGATCAAGGCAAAGACCTGCATTCAGGCGGCCGATAAGGCCGCCAGGCAGATCGGCATCAGAGTCCGATTCACAAACAAGACCGATCAGTATCTGTAGATCCACCGGATAAACCCTCCCCACTACACGAACGGAACGATCCAGGTCCGTGATGCCGACGTCCCCTCGTCGATAGCCTTTCTGCTGAATGCATTCCCATCGCACTCCACCCACCCGAACTCCCTTATGGGGAACCTGACCCTCCACCTGCGGCGAAGTCCCGTCGCCCTCGTTCAACGCAGTACTTGCCATTCAAAATCCGGTCTGGGACTGTAGCCGCCACGATGCGTCTTTCCCGAGGTCCGGACGCGGGCCTCCCTACCCTACCCATTGGAAGAGCGATGATTCATCCGAGTCCCTGATTCTGCTGCTGCCATGTCGAGTCCCACGGCACTCCGGTTGGCCCTCCGCACGATCGCGCTTCCTCTCGGCGTCATCATCGTCGTCACATTTCTCACCTTCCTTGGGGTATTCGCCCCCTTGGACCGGTTCTGGTTCGACCGTCTGCAGCGCCAGTTTGAATCCCGCGTACCCGTCCCGGAGGATACGGCATTCGTCCTGATCGACGAGCAATCGCTCCAGGCACTTGGCCGAGACCCCTTCAACTTGCGCTGGCCATGGCCGCGAGCTGCCTTCGCCGCCCTCCTCATCGCTCTGGATCGGTCGGGTGCCCGTGAAATCGTCGTCGATCTCCTGTTTCTGGAAAACTCGGACGCCGCACAGGATGCGGTTCTCGGTGCCGTGGCCGCCGGCCTGACCAACGTAACCCTCGCGGCGAAATCCGACCTCGATCGCAACGTTCTCCAATTGCCGGTGGTCTGGCCCGAGGAACTCCGCAAAGTCCACCCCGGACTCTTTGAATCCCGGCAGCGCTGGGGTCTGGTCAATTCCCGGCCCGATTCGGACGGCATCATCCGCAGCTACCCCCTCGACAGATCCCTGGCGGAATCCATTCCTTTCGATCGGGATTCGTCGATCCCGATACCGGGTCTCCCGCTCCTGCGCTGGCGCGGAAATCTGGAAAGACTGAAGGAAAGGGGGGTTCCCGCCGTCCCGGCGGCACCCTTCGTTGCGGAGGGATGGTGGATGCTGGATCGGGCAACCACCGAGGTGCCCGATCTGGATCCCGGGCGCCTGATCCATGCGCTGGAAAACGAGGAACGGCCGCAGGGAGAGGTCTTCGACCAGGTACGCGGTCGGATCGTCTTCGTCGGAGCCAACGCCGCCGGAGCCTTTGACGCCGTCGCCACACCGGTGGGCGCACCCGAACCGGGAGTCATCGTCCATTGGACGGCCGCCGCAAATCTCAGATTCCACGACTTCATCAACCCGATCGGAACCGGGCTCACCCCCCTCGTCCTCGTCGTCATGGCCATCGGATTGAGCGGAAGACACCGAATGGGATTGCGCCGACCGGGATTGATCGCCGGTGGCGCCGCCCTCGCCTCGCTGACAGCAAGTGCGGCTCTCTTCGATCTCGGCTTCTGGTTGCCGCCCGCGACTCCGGTGGTGGGAGCCGTGCTGGCCTTTACCGCGGTTGCCGTGGAGAGTTTTCGCTCGGAGCAGGCCCGCAAGCGGGAAATTCAAGGCTGGTTCGGCGCCTATGTTTCCCCTCAGGTCGTCAAGCGATTGATCGAGAACCCCGAAGCTTTGAAACTCGGCGGCGAACGACGGGAAGTCTCCGTCTTGTTTTCCGACATCGTCGGTTTCACCCCGCTCTCCGAAAGACTTTCCGCCGAAGCACTCGTCGGCCTGACCAATACCTGCCTGGAAGAACTCAGCGCGCCGATTCTCGACCAGGGCGGTTACCTCGACAAATACATCGGCGATGCCATCATGGGCGTGTTCGGCACCCCCGAACTACTCGAAAATCACGCCTTGGCCGCCTGCCGGGCGGCACTGGAATGCCGCCGGCGCCTGTCCAGACTCAACGACCGACTGGATGAGGATTTCGGCGTCCGCATCGGTGTGCGTTTCGGCATCAACACCGGCGAGGTGGTCGTGGGCAATGTCGGATCCGAACGGAAGAAAAACTACACGGCGCTGGGAGATGCGGTCAACCTCGCCTCTCGCCTTGAAGGGGCAAACAAGGAGTTCCACACGGACATCCTGATCGGACCCGAGACCGCGACCAGGGTCGCTTCCGAAGTCGCACTTCGTCCGGTTGCCCGATTGCGGGTCAAGGGCAAGGAGCAGGCGGTCGAAGTTTTTGAGCCACTCGGAGAACACCCGCAGATCAATGCCGCCCTCCAGGAATTCGTTACCACTTACCGAAATGGCTACAACGCCTTCTGTGAGCGGCGGTTTTCCGAGGCGGTTCAGGCTTTGACCGCGGCTGCGGTCTTGCAACCGGACGATTTTATGACCACACGCTATCTGACGGAGGCAAGGCGGTTCGCCGCAGATCCTCCGGCTTCGGATTGGGAACCCGTTCTGCAACTCCAAACAAAATGAAGTCAGGTGACAGCACCCCAAGGTTCGCCATCGCCGGCGTCATCGGCCTCGCCTTGATCACTCTGTTCGCAGCCTTCAAGGTGGGCGACACGGCCTGGTCGAAACGAATCGACACTCCGGTTCTGGCCGAGCCAAAACCCCTCGCCTCCCCGGTGGGAAAAGTCGGCTTTGCAGTTCCGCTCAAGGTCCGGGAAGTCCGGGGCGCCTGGCTTGGCATCCAGGCAGACGAAGTATCCGGTTGGGTCTTCGAGGGCAACGTGGCCGGTGAGAAACCAACGCTCGCTCCAGCAACGGGACTGACCCGGGTGACGGCGGATTCGACCGACACGGCAGCGGCAGCGAGACCGCTGACAGAGGCGGCCGACGGCTATGCTTCCCGGCACAGCGAAGCGAAGGACAAGGCGGATGTCGAATGGGTCGATACCACCTCAGCAGGACTGCCGGAAGACGAAGTCATCGCCTACCTGCAGGAGAACGCAAAGGGAGAGTACCGGAGATGAACCCGAATGGTTGGTTGTCCCACCGGCCGCGGGTGCCTTTGGCGTCTCGCCTCAGACCCACCTCCCTGGTTCTGTTGATTCTCTCGGGTTTTTCCGTGTTCGTCGCGGTCCCCATCGATCTTGATGCCGGCTTTCCCGGCCTGGGCAAACTCGGCGACCTGGGAAAGGTGGTTGAGGACGTCACCAGGACGGCGGGCGATGCGGAGAAGGTTGCCAAGGGAGCAACCGGTCTGTCCCTCGAGGAGGAGATCGCCATAGGCGACGCCGTGTCCCTCGAAATCGTCGGTCGTTTCGGCGGTGTCTGGCGCGACGAAACCGCCACCAGGCACCTCAATCTTGTTGGTCGTTCGCTATCGCGCTATGCGTTTCGGCAGGATCTGACCTGGCGCTTCGGTATTCTCGATTCGGAATCAATCAACGCCTTCTCCGCACCGGGGGGACGGGTATTCATCACCCGCGGGCTGTTCGAGATCATCCGGTCGGACGACGAACTCGCCGGCGTGCTCGCCCACGAGATCGCCCACATCGACCGTCGTCACGCACTCAAGATCATTGCGCGCGGGGAGTTTCTTTCCGGAATCACGGCGCTTGTGGCGGACAACAACAGAAATTACCTGCAGTATGATGAAGCCGTCTCCGCGATCACGGAGAACCTCCTGGACAAGGGCTACGATTCACAAAGCGAATACGATGCGGACAAGGAGGGACGCGCCCTGGCTCAAGTCACCGGTTACGCTCCGGGTGGGCTGCGTGCGGTCATCGAGACCCTGAGAGAACTCGAGAAGAACAAGACTCGACCGGTGTTCTCGACCCACCCCCCGGCCGCGGATCGTCTGCGCAAGCTGCCCAAGGACCCGGCGCCGCCGGTTCCCCCCGCCGCATCGTCCGCATCCTGACCGCCCCATGAACGGAGATGTCATCCTGCTGAAAGCCGCTTTGGTCGCCGCAGGTCTTGCCCTGCCGGTCTATCTCGTCCTGATCGGAGCCGCCCAATTGCTGCGCAAGACCCCCGGCCTGCGCTTCGGCTGGACCTATCATGCCTTTGCGGGCGTCGCGGGGATGCTCACCGGAGTCCAACTGGCTGCACGGTTCGTGGCGGTGGATCCGGACTGGAACACGGCGTTTCTTCCGCACCTCACGGCCGCCCTCATCCTGCTTGCGACTATGCCGGCCATCCGGGTGATCAATCATTTTCTCTGGCGAACGACCCAACCCGATGGACAATCGGCGGACGCACCGCGTCTGTTGGCCGACACCACCGGGATCCTTGTCTTCGTGGCGGCCACCCTGGCGGTTCTGCAATTCGTCTACGGTCTGAAGGTCCCGGGGCTGGTGGCGGGTTCCGGGGTCATCGCGATCATCCTCGGTTTGGCCATGCAGGACCTGCTGGGCAATATCTTCGGCGGTCTTTCCATCTACCTGGAGAAACCGTTCACCTCCGGAGACTGGCTGCTGGTCGACGGACAGCACGCGCGTGTCGTCGAAGTGACCTGGCGATCCACACGATTGATCACCAACAACGAAGTGCTGATCGACGTGCCGAACAGCCATATCACCAAGAATACGATCACCAATTTCGCCCGGCCGACGACACGGCATGCCATCAGCGTTCAGATCGGATTGCACTACAACGTGCCGCCACAAAGGGCGCAGGACGTGTTGCGTGAGGCGGCGACAAGCGTGAAAGGGGTCTGCGCGGACCCTGCGCCCTGCGTCTTTGTCAAGAACTTCGCCGATTCGTCCATCGACTACGAGGTCAAGGTCTGGATCGATGACCACGGCCCCTTCAATCGGATCATGAGCGACGTTCGCGCACACTGCTGGTATGCAGTCCAGCGCGCCGGCATGGAAATCCCCTTCCCCATCGTCACACTCCACCGCCCCAAACCTCCCGGGACGGAAGACAAGGCTCGTGCCGCCGCCTCGGCTGCCCTCAGGGGGCATTCCATTTTCGGCTTCCTCGCGCCCGAGGATATCGCTGAGATCGTTCGCAACAGCCCGCTGGTCCTGTTCGCCTCCGGCGAACACCTGATCGAACAGGGCGAAGTCGGCGAATCCATGCTCCTGATTGTTCAGGGGCGGGTCAGAGTGAACCTGACGCGCAACGGTCAAACCGTGGTACTGACAGAGTTGGGAGCCGGCGACTGCGTCGGCGAGATGGCTCTTCTCACCGGGGAGCCCCGGAATGCCACCGTAGTTGCCATCACTGAAGTTGAGGCGGTGGAGATCCGGAAAGAGGCGTTTGCCTCCTATGTCCGCAAGAATCCGGAGACCCTGACCCGACTCACCGAGCTCCTGACTCAACGACAGCTGACCAATGAGAAACAATCCGCAGGCGGAGACACCCCGGAGCATCGGGCCCAGGTCCGCGCAACCATGATGAACCGTCTGCGGGGTTTCTTCCAGCTGGGAGATTCGACCGGGAACTCCCCCCTACGTCATCACCGCTAGTGTGGTGTCACGGATAAGAGTGAACGGCTACCCGGGGCATGGGCGGTCGCGCAGGAGCTCGACCCGCCTTCTGAAATCTAGTGGAGGGCGATTCACTGGTTCGACAGGCTCGCCACCCTGAGTCCATCCAAGGGTCGGGCCGCCGCACAGCGTGCCCCGGCACACGGCCATCCCGTCGGGGAGAATCCCGGTTTCCGGGCGCGCGTGTCACCATTGACCGGGCCAGCGACCACCCACGCGAAACGGGAGAGAATGTCGACGACGAACAAACGCGGAAACCGGCTGGAATCTCCATGCCGGAATCGAGCTGGCGGGCGGAAAAACCCGACAACTCACTTGGTTTCGGTACGGATCCGGTCGTAGGATTCCCAGATGCTGAAGATTCGCAAGAGCGTGCATACCGGTCGACGCCTGGTCATTCTGGGCATTGTCCTGGCCATCATGCTCTTTGCGGGTGTCCGACCGTGGGGGTATACCTTCCACAACACCGCATCCCTGCAAGCCCATCCGCCCGGGCTTTCCTTCGGCGCCCACGGTCTCGCCTTCACCCGGCCTTTTGTCACCGAAGCCGATGTCCTTGAGGTGAACCGGCACGGCCTCACTCTCGATCTGGAGGTTGACATGGCGGGGAAACCACCGGACGGATTTGCGGCCATCGCCGTCCTCCACAATGGCGACAATGCTTCCCAATGGTATCTCGGTCAATGGCAGCACCATCTCGTCCTCCTGAACGGTGACGACTACGATCACAAACGCCGCTTGCCCCGAATCTCCGCCGACACCGCGAAATTCCCGTCAGGCCGACTTCATCTTCGGATCACATCGGACTCGGCGGGATCCACCTTCTCCGTCAACGGTGAACGGATCGATCACCGGCCGGATTTCATCCAGACGGTACCAGTCCGGGGTCGCCTTACCCTGGGAAACGCTCCGGACGGAAAACACCCATGGAACGGCACACTCCATCACTTTGCGCTCTACCGGAAGAGTCTCGGTCCGGATCAGCCAGGCAGCCTAACCAATCCGGCGCCTCCGAATGGCTCCGCTCCCGCCGGCCAACCTGCGACTCCCTGGCTGTTCTACCAGTTCGATTCGGAAACGGCCACCGCGGTTGACCGTCGGCAGGTGCCCGATCAATCGGGCAACGCCATCAATCTGGAATTCCCTCTCGCAACCGCATTCCTGACCCGGGAATTCCTCGGTCCCGGAACGGTTGCTCCCTTTACCGCGGAAATCACCTCCAAAGACGGGATTCTCAATTTCTTCGGTTTCATCCCCTTGGGCTGGATCGTTGCCCGACTTATCGGATCACGAACGATCAGGCCCGGCACCTTCACCGTGATGGCGATGACCACGGGAGCCGGCTTTGCCCTCAGTTTCGGTATCGAGTTCCTTCAGACGTGGATGCCGACCCGCAGTTCGAGCCTGCTCGACCTGGTCCTGAACACCGTTGGCACCCTGGCGGGCGCCATCCTCGCATGCGGCCTCGCCCGTCGAGGCCGCCTTTGATCGTCAGCTTCGGCTCCTCCTCCCTGAGCCGCCGTCCGGGCTCACGGCTGCACGGCCTTGCACATCGTCTCCGATATGGAGGTCAACTGCAGGGCCTTCTCGTAGATTTCCCTCCAGGAATCAGCCTCACCACCCTCGACATGCTCCACTGTGAGTTGCTGAAGGTCTGTCTTCATTTTCCAATAGAGGGACCACACCTTCGCGACAGGATCGTTGTTTGGGATTTCAGTATTCATAATCAGATTACAATAGGTTTCCGCTTTGATATGTTTTTAGTAAACACCGGGAGGCCGGAAGTGGCAATCGTCGATCGTTCCGGAACGGCCTGATCGATCCCTCCGGACAAGCCGAGCGATTCCCTTCAAGAAAAGGCAGGTCAGCCCCGTCCGCTTTTCCCTTGGGGTGAATTACCCATCGAACAGCCCAACCGCCCCCCGGGGACCGGTCAGGCGACCGGCACCCGCCTTCGCAGGAGGAGCAATGTCCGGTCGTCACTCGAGAGCCGGCCGCTGCAGTGAAGTTCAATCCGGTCCTGGACCGACCTCATCAGGTCACTCAGTGATCCCCCGGAGAACCCGCCGATTGTCTCGAGAAACCGGGCCCGGCCAAACTCCTCGTCCTCCGGGTTGAGAGCCTCGGTGATTCCATCGGTGTAGAGGATCAGGGTGTCGGAAGCGGCCAGCTTGATCGGTGTCTCCTTCAGCAGTTCGCCGAAGAGCCCGTCCACATCGAGGCCGACTGCCAGGGTCGACGAGGCAACCAGCTCGGCCCGGCCCTCGGCACCGCGCCAGATGATGACGGGTTCATGCCCGGCCACCACCAGGGTGACTTCGCTCGAATCAAGATCCATGATCCCGTAAACGACCGAAATAAACATATTCGCAGGCATGTCGTCCTTGATACTCCGATTGACCTCGGTCAGAACGACCGAGGGACGGTCTCCGTCGACCGCCTTCATGCGCAGGGCAGTGCGAAACGCCGCCATCACGAGCGCGGCGGAGGCACCTTTTCCCGATACATCAGCCACCACCACTCCAACCTTGCGGTCGCCGATCGGGAAGAGATCAAAATAGTCGCCTCCGAGGAGACTGGAAGGAACGTAGAGCGACTCCACCTCGATCTCGTCGGCATGGGGCACGGTGGCCGGCAACATATGGTGCTGGATCTCGGCCGCCATCCGCAAATCGTTCTCCCGACGCTCCAACTCCCGAAACTCGGCTTCCTTGCGTTCGGTCACATCGGTGATGATCCCCTGGTGATGGGTGACCCGCCCCGACTCGTCCACTCTCAGGATTGTCCGGTCATCGACCCAGCGGATCTCGCCCGAGCGGGTGACCAGCCGGTAATGCTGGCCGTAGTCCCGGATTCCCCGACGAGCGAACTGATGCACCTCGCGCGCGACCCGCTCCCGGTCCTCGGGATGCATGATCGAGGTGTAGGAGACACGTCCTGACAGAAGCTCATCCACCTCATAACCGAAATGGCGGATGTTCTTGGATACGAACTCCACGGGCCAACCCTCCCCGGCCTGCCAGAGAATGACCACGGACGGGGATTTCTCGATGATCCGCTCGAGCTCGGCCCGGCGTTCGAGAGCCGCCCTCAATTCCTCCTGCGACTGCTTTCGCGCGGTGACATCGCGGCCCACACCGATGAAGTAGAGAACATTCCCCTGCTCGTCCCTCACAACCGAGCCGCTCGAAGCGTGCCACCGATACGTCCCGTCCTTGTGGAGAATACGGTACTCCACACTCTGCGGAGACCGACCTTCGGCCAGAGTCCGGGACAGGCCTTTCCGGCAGATCTCCAGATCCTCCGGATGAACAAACTCCTCGTAGAAATGGCCGATCACCTCGTCGATGGAATGGCCCAGCTTGACCTGCCAGGCTGGAGAGACGTACTGAAAACGTCCCTCCAGCGTCAGGGCATAGAGGATCTCACTGGCATTCTCGACGTAGGCTCGGAAGCGCCGTTCACTGGCCGCCAGCTTCTCCTCCGCCTGTTTCCGCTTGGTGATGTTGTTGATGATGGCAAACTGCTGGGCCACGCGGCCGTCCGGCCCCCGCAGGACAGCGACCGTAAGATTCGCCCAGACCACCTCGCCATCGGCGTGAATGTAGCGCTTCTCGAGCGAGTAACGATCAATCTCGCCCCGATTGATCTTCTCCTGGAATTCAATCTGGCGCTGCCGGTCCTCCGGATGAGTGACCTTCTGGATATTTCTGAAGTCCTGGGCCTTGTCTTTCGGCAGGCCGATGATCTCACAGAACCGGTCATTGAGATGATAGACGTCGGTCTCTCCAAACTCGACCCAGCTCACACCCAGCGGAGCATGCTCAAAGAGCAGTCTGAACTGATCGCTGGCCGACTGGAGCTGGCGGGTCCGATCGGCCACTCTTGCCTCCAGCTGGGTATTCAGACCATCAACTTGTGCCCGGGCCCGTTCGAGTTCCGCGGTTCGCTCGCGAACCCGGTCGTCCAAATCCTCATTGAGCGCCCTTAGATACGACTCGGCTGACTTCAGCCGTGAGATGTCCGTCCGGATGGCGACAAACCGCTCCACCTGGCCCGAAGGACCAAGTTGCGGCACGATCACCGTATCCAGCCAATAAAGTCCTCCATCCTTGGCCCGATTGCAGACTTCACCTTTCCAGATCCTCCCATCCAGGATCGTATCCCACATGTCGCGAAAGAAGGACTTGGGATGGAACCCGGAACTGACGATACGGTGGTCCCGGCCGACCAGTTCATCCCGGGAATAACCCGAGATGGCGCAGAAACGCTCATTCACGTGCAGGATGACGCCCTCGCGATCCGTGATCGCGAGATCGGCATGCTGGTTGACGGCCGCACGCAGGGCGGCCATCAGACGGATGTCGGCCTCGATCCAGGAACTGTCCGACGGGCGATCGTCCCGGTCCCTGCCGTGATCGTCGCTGGGTATGAGGGGGGCCATGGTGGAAAGGGATCTTCAGGATCGGGTCGGACGACTCGTGCCCGAACCACAGATTCCCTTCACCCTAGGCTGTTCGGTCGCACAAACCAACGTTTTTTCCGATCGATCATTTGCGATTTTGACCTAACGTGAGTCGAGTCTAGGACACACCCGCACCGCAACCCATCTGATTTGCCCGATCACGCCATGGTTTCACCCACCCCTCCATCGACTTCCGGCACGCCGTCCCCAAGTGGCCAGCCCCAGGCTTCCATCGAGGACGCGACCATCCGCCTGGCCGGAAACTCCCAGGACGGCATCCAGACCATCGGCGGGTTCCTTGCCCGACTGGCCGGACGCAGTGCCCAGGAGGTCATGACCTACATGACGATCCCGTCGACCATCTCGGGCGGACCGTCCATCTTTCAGGTTCGAATCGGCTCCGGAGAGGTCCTCTCGGCTGGAGACTCCGCCGATTTCCTCGTCGCCTTCTACCAGCACAGCTACGAGAACCATCTTTCATTCCTCCGGGAAGGCGGCGTCCTGCTCTACGATATCGATCATGTGAAACCGGATCTGACGGACAAGAGGTTCGTCTACGTGGGTGTCCCCATCACCGGCCAGACGATCGAGGCGGTCGGCGGCGCGGCCAAGGACAAGGGCAAGAACATCTACGTGCTGGGCCTCCTGGCACGAATCTTCAGTCTCGATGTCCGCAAACTTCGCGGACTGCTGGAGGAACGATTCGGTTCCAAGAATGAGGATATCCTGAGAAATGCCCTCGTCGCCTTCGACGCCGGTTATGCCTACCAGGTCGACAACGTTCTCCTTCGTTTCTTCCAGTTCGAACCCAATGCCAACGTCGATGATTCCGATCAGGTGACGATGGACGGCAACACGGCACTCGCCCACGGCCTCATCACCGGGGGCGTCCGTTTCGGTTCCGGATACCCGATCACGCCATGGACCACCATCATGGAACTCCTCCGTTCGGAATTGCCGAAATACGGAGGTACTTTTGTCCAGGCTGAGGACGAGCTCGGAGCCGTCTCCACCGCCCTGGGATTCTCCTATGCCGGACACCTTGCCGTCACCGGCAGTTCGGGGCCGGGTCTCTCATTGAAAATGGAGGCGCTCAGTTGGGGCGTCATGGCCGAGATCCCGCTCGTCGTGGTCAATGTCCAGCGTGGAGGACCCAGCACCGGCCTGCCGACCAATGTGGAGCAGAGCGACCTGCTTCAGGCCATCTACGGCAGTCACGGAGACTCTCCGCGGATCGTTCTCGCCCCCATGAATGTCGAGGATTGCTTCTATGTTGCTGTCGAAGCGGCCCGCTATGCCCGGGAATACAGCGTCCCCGTCATCATTCTTTCCGACCAGTCCCTGGCGACCCGGATTGAGGCTTTCTCCAAGCCGGACCTGGCTGAGCTCTATGTCGATCCCACCCCGGATCTGACCCCGAGGGAAGAAGGCTATATCCCCTATTCCCTGAAGGAACCGACGCGCCACGCCCCGCCCGGCACCGCCATGAAGGGGGGGATTTATCCGACCGTGACCGGCCTTGAGCACGATGAAGCCGGGCATCCCACCGCCAATCCCGCCCTTCATATGCGGATGACGGTGAAGCGCCGGGAAAAGCTCAAGCATCTCGGCCGGCGTCTTCCCCGCCCGGAGGTCTTCGGCGATCAGGAAGGAGACACCCTGATCATCGGTTGGGGCTCCACTTTCGGTCCCATACGTGAAGCCGTCAAACGCTCCCGGGCGGACGGCAACGTGATCGGCCACCTGCATCTTCGTCACATCCACCCCCTGCCCAATGGCCTCGAGCGGATCTTCAGCCGCTTCCGTCAGATCTTCGTCGTCGAAATGAATGACGAAGGTCTCTACGGATTCGGTCAAATGGCGACCATTCTCCGCGCCCGGTATGCCAACAGTGCCATCCGGAGCATCACCAAGACCGACGGCCTTCCTTTCAAGGTCCGCGAGATCCGCGAAGGCATCAGCCGCCTCAAGGGCGAAGCCTCCGCCTCGGTCAGCGCCTACCCGACAAATTGACAACCCTCCCCAAAAACCCAGCGACATGGCATCCCTAACCTCACCCATCCCTCAGGAACTGGAAGGCCCGCGCGAACCGGTCAACCGCAAGACTCTCAAGGCTGATCACCCCACCTGGTGCCCGGGCTGCGGCGATTTCGCTGTCCTTTCCTCCTTCTACCGCACCCTCGAGCAACTGCAGCTACCCCACGAGCGCATCGTCACCCTGGCCGGCATCGGCTGCTCGTCGCGGTTCCCCTATTTCGTCAATACCCACGGAGGGCATTTCCTTCATGGCCGATCCATTCCTTTTGCGAGCGGAGTCAGCCTCGGGCGTGACGATCTTCACGTCTTCGTCTTCGGTGGCGACGGTGACGGATTTTCGATCGGCGGAAATCACCTCGATCACGGCGCCCGCAAGAATGTCAACCTGACCTACGTCATCATGGACAATTTCGTCTATGGACTGACCAAGAAGCAGACTTCCCCGACGTCACCGATCGGTTTCAAGTCGAAGACCGACCCCACCGGCGCCTTTGACCGGCCGATCAACCCGATGAAGAAACTCCTGAACAGCGGCGCCACCTTCGTCGCCCGTTCCCATGCCACTCAGGTCAAGCACATGGTCGAAATGTATGAGCGGGCCATCAAACACCGCGGGTTCTCCGTCATCGAAATCCTCTCCGAATGCGTCGAATTCTATCCGGGCGCTTTTGACGCCGGCATTCCCCGCAAGGGCGGCGTCTTCAATCTGATCGAGGAGAAACTGCACGACGGCTCTCCCGAGGACGAGGCCCGTCACGATGTCACCGACGAGATCGCCGCGTTCAAGCTGGCCAGCATGGAGTGGCCCGGAGTCTTTGGCGTCTTCTACGAAAAAGAGAGGCCGACCAAGAACGAGTTGGAGGCCAACCTCGTCAAACATTCGAGAGAGCGGGCAAAGAACGCCAGTGATCTCGAGCTGCTCGAAGCCGCCTTTGCCCGAATGAAGTGAACTGGCCATGCCATGCGAAACCTCGTCTCTCATCCACCGCGGTTTCGTCGACAACCGGATCCGTGGCCGGGTCACCGGGGAGATTCATTTCCACGGGTTCTCCTCTCCGCTCCTGCTCGACCTTGAGGGCAATTGCCTGAGCGATCTGGCCGGTTGTCTGCTCGAGTTTGAAGCCGACCCATCTCCGGTCTCCGGGCGCGCCGACCCGCCCAGCGGACGGCAGACCGGACGGGCCGGCGACATGACCGCATCGAGGCGACTTCTGCTCCCGGGACCGTTCAGCACCGAAATGAACTGCCTCTTTCTCGAGTGGTTCCTGCCCAACGGCCGTCGGCAGGCTCTGATGAAGCCGAACGTGCGCTGCCGGATTTCCGGCCAGGAATGGCAAATGACCGAGATCGAGGAACTGGAGCAGAAGAAGGAGCGTTGGAACATGATCAAGAAGGGAGGTCCGGAAGGTGACCACGGTTGGTTCGCCATGGCCGGAATACTCGGCCTCGCCCCGCCCAACCTCAGTGAAGGAGAATGGGAGGAACTCGTCCAGGAAGCGGAGGAGGAAGTTGATCGTCTCATTCACCTCTTCGATCAGAGCGACCTCGATCCCGAATGGGCTGGGCCCCTTTCGCGCGCCCTCGGTTGGAAACCATCCGATCCCGCCTCGTCCCGCACCCGACCCATCCCGCCCAAACAGGATCGACTGCCCCCCCAACCCGCCCTCAACCGCCTGGCAACCGAGGCTTCCGCTCTTCTGCGCACCATTGGATTGCACTTCCCGGCCGACACCCAGGGTGATGCCGGCTCCCGGGGATTGATCTCCCGCCTCGCCCAGATCGCCGCCATTCTCGAGACCGCCAGAGAATCAACCACCCATCTTGAGGACGGCGATCAAACCCTTCTCGCCGCCCTGATCAAGCGCGCCGTGGCGGGCATCCATGCCGCCTTCGAGCAACTCGCCGCCCTCCCCCCAAACCAATGGCTGAGCCCCGAAGACCGTCGCCGGCTGAGCGACCAACTCTTCGCCCTGCGCGAAACCGCCCTCCACACCATCTCCGGACTGCGCGGTTGACCGAGATGGATCCTCAGGAACGGCGACGTCCCCGTTCCATATACCCGCCGCTCCACTTCAGCTTCGAGCGCAAAACCGCGAAATAGGAGTGGTCGAGCGTCAGCGCAAGCGGGACGGTCAGTTCAGAAAGCCGGATCTGCACCGGATAGGATCGGCTCGTGATCAGATTGCGCTGTCCATCCAAGGCCACCAGCAACTCGGACTCCGGGAGGCAGTTGGTCACCTGAAGGACCACATTATCGCGGAAAATGATCGTCCGGTTGCTCAGAGTATGCGGGCAAATCGGGGTCATCGCGATGACCGACGACCCCGGATGGATGAGAGGCCCGCCTGCCGACAGGTTGTAGGCGGTTGATCCCGTTGGGGTCGAAAAGATCAACCCGTCGCAGTAGTAATCGGTTACCAGTTCACCGTCGGCCTGAACCTCAAGATGGACAATCCGCGAGTTGATGACATCCTTGATCAAGACGTCGTTCAAGGCCACGGCCGTCAAATCGGGTCCGGTTGACCCCTCGAGAAGGGCACGTTGGACCACCCGGTAGGCGCCACCAAGGATGCTGCGGAAACCCGTTCGGGCCTCTGCAGCCGACAGCGTGGTGAGGAAGCCGAGACTGCCGCGATTGACTCCGATCAGAGGAACCTGTTTGCGTGCCGATTCCTGGACCACGCTGAGCAGGGTTCCGTCTCCACCGATCACGCAGCAGGCATCCACCGAATCCAGAAAGCCCTCGGGGATGGGAAACTCTGCCGTGAACCGGGTGGTGGTCCCGCAAGCGGAGGCAATCAACTCAAGCTCATGAGCCAACTCGAGGGCCCCGGGCTTTTCCCGATTGGCCACCATCGCCAGATTCTTGATCGGCTTCATCACGAAACACGATTCCAACAGAGCCACGGCCGAAGCAAAAGATTATTCCACTCCCTGGGTGGCTGCCGCTTTTCGCAGGCCGAGCAAGCCTTCCCGATTCCCATCGGCACCTTCCAGCGGAGACTCCATCTCACCGACCAGAACCGCTGCGGGCAGATCCGCCAGGGCCATCTCCCGAATCGAACCGAAGATCTTTCGACGGAGCCTGACATCACGGATCACTCCGCGCCCCCGGCTGACCGCGTCGCGTCCCGCTTCGAACTGCGGTTTGACCAACGCGACCAGGATGCCGCCCGGCTCGAGGAAGGCCCAGACCGGCGGGAGAATTGATCGGAGTGAAATGAAGGAGACATCGATCACAATGACCGAATACGCGTCGCGGGGAAGATCACCCGGTTTCAGGTGGCGGGCATTGACACGTTCAAGGTTCGTCACCCGTGGATCATTCAGAATCCTGGGGTGAAGCTGTGCCCGTCCGACATCGATGCAGGTTGCCTCAACCACCCCCCGCTGGAGCAGGCAATCGGTAAAACCTCCCGTTGAAGCCCCGACGTCGAGAGAGCACAATCCGGCAACCTTGATCCCGAAGCGATCGAGAAAGGCCTCCAGTTTTTCCGCCCCCCGACCGACGAAGCGCGGCCCTCCCTCAAACCGCAGTTCCGCATCGACCGGAATCATCGCTCCGGCCTTGGTCATCCGCTCGGTCCCCTGCCAGACCCGACCCGCCATGATCATGGCCTTGGCCTGCGATCGAGACTCAGACCAGCCCCGATCGACCACGATCTGATCCAGGCGCTTTCTCTCGGTCGCCATTTCCTGCTCAAGACCTGCCGCCTCGGGCCGGGGCCGACCTGACCACCTCAATATCCCGGCTGATCTGGATCCGCAACGCCTCCAGGTCGGGAAACTTCCTCTCCGGTCGGACAAAATCCAGCCACTCAACCCGAAGATCGTCCCCCGGTCCCCACGGACAATCCTCAAGCACATGCACCTCCAGGGTGGGCTCCACTTGATCCAATCCCAAGGTTGGACGCAGCCCGAAATTGGCGATGCCGTCGCGGACCACCGACCTGTCCGCCGAATGGACCCGAACCACATAAACCCCGAAGGTCGGATTCAGCTCCGCCCGCCAGACAAGATTGAGGGTCGGAAATCCGAGCCGCCGACCCAACCGTCGACCCTCGGAAACCCTTCCGAAGCTCGTGTATCCATATCCCAACAACTCATTGGCCTCGGCAATCTCGCCCTTAAGAAGGTGGCCGCGGATCCGGGTGCTGCTGATCGGCTCCCCATTGTGGTTGATTCGCGGCGCACTGAAAACGGTCAGCCCTTCCTTCCTCGCCAACCGGACCAATTCGGCTACATCGCCGCTGCGACCGCGCCCGAACCGCCAGTTCTCCCCCACATAGACGGAATGCAGGCCGGAAAGGCGGGAACGGACGAAGGGCAGGAATTCGCCCGCCTCCAACTCGGCGAAGGCTCTCGTAAATGGATGAATGACTACGAAATCGAGCCCTGCCTCAAGCAGGAAGCTCCCCTTGTCCTCCGGATTCATCAGCTGCGGCGTCGGATTCTCCGGATGAAAAAGCCGGCTCGGATGTGGCCAGAAACTCAATACGCCGGCCAGACCGTTGACTCGCCGCGCCGAATGCAGGGCCGCCTCGATGACGGATTGATGTCCCAGGTGGAGTCCGTCGAACATCCCGATGGCGAGGTGAATCGGTCGGGGTTCCAACTCGACCGATTCAAGGGACTGGAAGATGCGACCCGTCCTGATCAGTGGACTCATCGGTGGGTGGAAGATTTCCGGTTCACAGAACCATGGTCGGTGCCGCCACATGGATCGGGATCAGCACATCGGCCAGGGCTTCCGGAGTCATCACGTCGAGTTCGGCGATGGTGTGGGCCTGCTCGATCCGGAACCGGTCGGAAGCGGTCCGGCGGAGGGCGGAAAGATGAGCGCCACAACCGATCTTCTCACCCAGGTCATGGGCCAGCGTCCGCACATAGGTGCCCTTGCTGCATTTGACCCTGACCTCCAGGACCGGTGTCTCCATCCGAAGGAGTTCGAAGGCTGAGACCCGGACAAAACGCGGCTCCCGCTCGATCTCCTTGCCCTTGCGGGCCAGCTTGTAGAGAGGGACCCCATCCTTCTTGATCGCCGAGAACATCGGCGGCGTCTGGTACTGATCACCCACAAATGACTGGAGATGTGCCCTCATCGTCTCCTCGTCGAGATCCGGAACCGGTCGGGTCGACAGGACCTCCCCGTCGGCGTCATGGCTGTTCGTGGTCACACCGAGGGTGATCGACCCCTCATAGACCTTGTCCAGGCTCATCAGATATTGGGACAGACGGGTGGCCCGCCCGATCAGGAGAATGAGAAGGCCGGTCGCCATCGGATCGAGAGTGCCGGCATGACCGATCTTCTTCATCCTGAAGATCCGCCTCGCCCGTGCGACCACATCGTGGGAAGTGACCCCGGTCGGCTTGTCCACCAGGAGGACCCCTTCGTATCCGGATTTGTCGTTCATGGGGTCGCCTTTCGTCCGGCATCGACATCCATCAGGAGTTCGCCGATCGCAGAAATCAGGCGCGGATAGAAAACCTCGAAAGGGCCCGTCGTATTCAACCCAGCGGCACAGGCATGCCCGCCACCCGAGAACTGCTTGGCCACCCGGTCGACTCGGACGATCGGATCCTTGCTCCGGAGACTCCCCTTGATTCCCTTTGGCCGGTCCTCAATGAGCACACCCACATCGACTCCCTCGATTGAGCGCGCGTAGTCGACCAGGCCTTCCGTGTCTTCGTCGGTCGCTCCGGAACGGCGAAACGCCTCTTCGTCGAGAACGCCGACACAGACCCGGCCGTCGCACTCAAGTCGGAAGGACTCCAGAAAGTGGCCAAGGAGTTCCAACTTCGCAAATGACTCCTTTTCGTAGAGTTCAGCGGTGGCATCCGCCGGGCGTGCGCCCAGTTCGAGAAGCCGACCGCTCAGCTCAAAAACCCGGCGGGAGGTCGAGGGATAGCAGAATTGGCCGGTGTCGGTGGCGATGCCGACGTAGAGTCCCAGCGCGGAGAGGGGGTCGATGGGCAGGCCGGCGTCCAGAAACAGGCCGGTCAGGATTTCGCCGGTCGCGGCCGAGTGATCGTCAATCAGGCTCAGTTCCGCATAGCGCGTATTGGACACGTGATGATCGATATTCCCGAGCGGCATGGGAAAGAGCTGCTTGACCAGGGCGCCTGAGCGCTTGTGGTCGGCGCAGTCGACGAATACAGCCCGGTGTCCGGAGGGCGTGAAGGCATCCACCTGCAGAAACGGGGTGTCTCCGACCAGGAACTCGAGACGCCGCGGCACCGGATCGGGATTGACGCAGACAGCGTCAACCCCCTGCGTTCTCAGCACCCGACAGAGAGCCACCTGGGAGCCGATGCAGTCACCATCCGGCCGGGCGTGCCCGAATACGACGACCGGACCGCGTTTCAGCAGGTCCAACAATCGGGCGAATGGCTCGAAAAGGTCGGGATAGAAAAGGTGGCGCTCGTTCATCATTCAGGTATCTCGAGTTCGTCGAGGATCTTCAGGAGGCGGTCACCGCGCTCCAGAGAGGGATCAAAGTGAAACTCCAGCTTCGGGAGGTACTTCAGGGTGATCCGCTTGCCGAGCTCGAAACGGATGGCCGGGGTCTCGGTACGAAGCAATCGTTCCGCTTCAAGTTGCGCGTCGGTATCCCCGATCACCGAGAAATAGACCCTGGCATGGTGGTGATCACTCGAGACATCAACACCCGTGATCGTGATCAAGGTGGTCCGGTCCTTCATCCGGGTATGCAGAAAATCGCTGATCTCCCGCTTGATCAGCTCGTTAACCCGTACGTTGCGATTACCCATTGCCGTCTCCTTCCATCCCATTTCGGCGCACCCTTCGACCACCGCTTCCGGGCGCCGGTCGAAGGAACGTCAATCCGTCTCAGAGGCTTGCCCGGAAGGTCTCGACCTCGAAGCATTCAATGACATCGCCCGCTTCGTAGTCGCTGTAATCCTTGAGGTGAATACCACACTCTGTTCCCGCCCGGACCTCCTTAACCTCGTCCTTCACGCGTCGAATGGTCTCGATACGGGTTTCGACCTCGACCTTGCCCTTGCGCCGAACCCTTGAAAGTGCATTGACGACCACGCGGCCCTCAACCACCAGACAACCGGCGACACGACCATTCGAGATCTGGAAGACCTGACGAACCTCGGCGGCACCGATCTTGGTTTCCTTGGTTTCCGGTTCGAGCAGGTCGGCCATCATGTCGCGAACGCGATCGACAAGCTCGTAGATGATCTGGAATGAGTGGATCTCCACACCGTGATGCTTGGCCAGGGCCTTGACCCCGTTCTCAAGTCCGGCATTGAACCCGACAATGATGGCCTCCGAGGCCCCGGCGATCAGGACGTCGTTCTTGCTGATCAGGCCAACCTCACCCTGGATGATCTCAAGGGAGACCTTGTCGCTCTTGATTCCACGCAGAACGGATTCGACCGCCTCGACCGAACCAAAGACATCGGCCTTGAGCACGATCCGCAGGATCTTCTTGCGCGCGGCGGCCATCGCCAGGAAGAGGTTCTCGACCGACTGCGGAACGTCATCCGGTTCGGATACGGCCTGCTGCTTGCGGTACTCGTACTCACGCTCCTCCGCCAGCTTCTTCGCCTCCCGCTCGTTCTTCACTGTCTCAAATATCTGACCGCACTCCGGCGTGCCGGACCAGCCGATGACCCGGACCGGGGTGGACGGTCCGGCCTCGCGCACCGCTTTGCCATGCTCGTTGAACATCGCCTTGACCTTGGTGTAGTGATGACCACAGACCAGGGCGTCGCCCGGCTTGAGTGTTCCGGCCTGGACGATGACAGTGGCCGTCGGTCCGCGCCCGACTTCCATCTGCGCCTCAATGACCACGCCGCTGGCCGGCTTTTTCGGATTCGCCTTGAGCTCGAGAAGCTCCGCCTGCAGGAGAATCATTTCGAGCAGGGTATCCACTCCGTCACCACGAATGGCCGAAACCGGAACCGTGATGGTCTCGCCACCCCAGTCTTCCGGCATGAGGTTTCGTTCCTGGAGCTGAGTTTTCACCCGATCGATATTGGCACCTTTGGTGTCGATCTTGTTGATCGCGACAATCGGAGTGACTCCGGCATTGCGGATGTGCTTGAGCGCTTCGTCCGTCTGCGGCATGAAACCGTCATCGGCGGCCACCACCAGGATGGCCACATCGGTCACGTTGGCACCGCGAGCCCGCATTTCGTTGAAGGCGGCATGACCCGGAGTGTCGATGAAGGTGATCTTCTTGCCTTGGATCTCGGCCTGATATGCCCCGATATGCTGGGTGATCCCTCCGAATTCGCCCGCGACCACGTTGGCCTGGCGAATCCGGTCGAGAAGGGACGTCTTCCCATGATCCACGTGACCGAGGATGCAGGCGACCGGAGGTCTCGGCTCAAGCAAAAGGCTCTCATCCTCCACTTTCTTCGCCGGCTTCTTCTTTTCGGCCGCGGCTGCAGCGACCGCATCCCCACGGTGACGGACGTCGAGAATGACCCCATGCTTCTCGGCCAACTCAACCGCGACCGGCTCCTCGATGCTTTGGTTCATCGAGGCAAAGATCCCCATCTCCATCAGCTCGGAAATCAGCTTGAAGGGCTTCAGGCCGAGCGCGAGGGCGAAGTCGCGCACCACGATCGGCGGTTTGACCTGAATCGTCCTGATCTCTCCCGATCCACGGCTGTCCGCCGCGGCAGTGTCAGCGGGTCCGACTGAAACCGGCGCCGGATTCTGTGGCTGTGGGACCACCAGCGGCGGGACACCGGGAGACGGCGCGTGAACCGGCGGATGGACTACCCGGGGCGGAGGAGGAGTCACCGGCGTGTTCAACCCCGAAGCCGGGGTCACCGGATGCGGGTGGCGCACCGGCGGCGGAATGGACGGCGGGGGTGCGGCGAGCGGGCGCGGCGTCACTGCCGGAGCCGGTTTCGGGCGACTGGCCTCAAGGGCGGCCTCCTTCTCCTGGGCGACCTGTTCCGCCGACTTGACAAAGACGCCGGGTGGCAGCCTTGGGCCCGCTGGTTTGGCCGGTTCCTTTGTCTCCTCAGCCGGCAACGACTCGGCCGCGGCGGCCTCAGCGGCCGACGCTTCAGCTCTTGCCTTGGCCGCGAATTCATCGACCAAGGCATCGGCGGAGATATTGTCGACTGTGCTGGAAGCACTGGTCACGTTGAACCCGCGCTCCTGCAGGAGAGCGAGGAGTTCCTTGTTCTCGACGCCGATCTTTTTGGAAAGCTGATGGATGCGGATGCTCATTGAGTGGGAAGTGAATCGGGCGAATGTCGCAGGTCGTGACGACTAAGCGCTCTCGGTGACTTCAGGATGTGATCTTCTGAGATTGATTGAATGCGTTGACTTTCTTGAGAACAGAGGCGGCCTGTTCGTCGGTGAAGCCGGCCTCAACGAGATCATCCGCCTCCACCCCGATAAAGGCGTCTGGACTGATCAAGCCCATCGCGACCAGACGTTGGGCTGTCTCGTCGTCTATGCCCGGGATCTGGTTGAGACCTTCGACGGCACTCCTGACCTTGCCCTCCATGCCCATCTTTTCGGTCTGAACCTTGCCAATATCGACCTTCCAGCCGATCAGACGGGAGGTCAACCGGGCATTCTGCCCTTTCCGGCCGATGGCCACCGCGAGATCCTCTTCGGAAACCTCGATCGCGATACGGCGGCCGACTTCATCCATCCGTATGTTCCGGAGGACGGCCGGCTTGAGCGCCTCGATGATCATTTCCTTGGGATCGGCAAAGTAACGATTGATATCGATCTTCTCCCCACCGAGCTCTCGAACGATGCTCTTGACCCGTGCGCCCCGCGCCCCGACACAGGCACCGACCGGGTCGACCTTGGGGTCCGTGCTCGAGACCGCAACTTTCGTGCGGTATCCCGGCTCACGGGCAAACGCTTCGATCTTCACCGTCCCATCCGCGATTTCCGTGACCTCCAGTTCGAACAGCCGGCGGACAAAACGATTGCTCGCGCGACTGAGGACAAGCTCGGGACCGCGATTGGTCGACTCGATCGCCAGAAGAAGGCAGCGGATACGCTCACCCGGAGAGTAATCCTCTCCCGGCACCTGTTCGCGGTGGGGCAGGACGGCTTCCGCCTTGCCAAGATCGATGTAAAGATCGCCCCGCTCCCGTCGCCGCACAATTCCGCTGACCACATCCCCGACCAGATCCTTGTAGTCGTCGTAAATCCGTTCTTTTTCGAACTGACGGATCCGCTGCATGATGGCCTGACGGGCCGTCTGGGCTGCAATGCGGCCCAGGAAGGCCGGGTCCATCTCCCGCTCAATGACATCGCCGATCTGGGCACCGGGCTGGATCGCCTGGGCTTTTTCGACGTGGATCTCCAGTTTCGGATCACTTACCGAGTCGACCACCTTGAGAATCGACCAGGCGGCCAGGCCACCGGTCTTGGGATCAATTTCTATCTTGAGCTCCTGGCCTGCGTTCACGCCACGGTCAGCCGCATTCTTGATAGCCGTGATGATGGCGGAGATCATGTCTTCACGACCGATCCCCTTCTCCTTTTCCATGTACTCAAGGACGGATAGAATTTCGCTGCTCATGATTGTAAAAAGGGAAAAAAAAGGTGGGCCAAAGACCCACCGTAAAAGTAAGTGCTGTGGAGGAAAAGGACATTTATTTTTTCAGCAGAGCACGATGTCAAGCATCCCGGCAGAGACTGCCGGCCCCGGCTCGGCCCTTCAGCCCTCTATCGGCAGCCCCAAAAGCAGGCCGATCAATCCCTGAAACCACCCTTGGGTGAACGGGGTGCTCCGGTCCTTTCCAGCGACTCCCGCCTGCTTGAGCGTCGAGCGCCAGCGTTCGGGCACGTCCCCGGCCGGCCAGGCGAACCAGAGAGCGAAGAGATCCGAATTCCCGCGGGTCGCCAACAGGGGTAAAAACCCATCGACCGCCATCGAATCCGCCCTCGGCCCGGAAACGGCCCGGTTCATCACGACGGTCTTGAGCCGCCGGCGCAGGTGGAACAGGTCCAGAGTCCGTCTCAATTCGCCCACCGATCCGTCGACAGAGCCGGGCATCAACGCTGCCAGGGATCCTGGCCATTCATCCAGACGCTCGATCCAACTGCCCGCACCCGACGCCATGACCGCGTATTGATTCAGCCGGATCCGTGGCTGGTTGGCCGGCCGGACCCCCTGGAATTGCCAGGGAATATCGGAACGCCCCAGGATCTCATCAGGATCCGCTTCCCGCTCCCCCCAGGTCTCGACCGGGTAGCGATCCGCCGTCATCAGCATGGCCGACCGGTTCCGGCTGTAGCCCAGAATCTCCATCGCCGATGCGTGACAGGCCCGGGACCACCCGAGCCGCTTGATCCGGATTCCGGCAAAATGCACCTTCAGATTCCATCGCTCCCGGGCCAGTTGCCGTAGCCGCGCCCGACGCTCTTCTGGCTCCAGCTCAAGCAGAAGCTCCAGAGCGCGATCGTCCGACAGGCCTGAAATTCGCGCGACCGCATCATTCGCAGCGTATTCCTCAAGGTCATGCCAGAGAAGGTCTACCAGAACCGCCATCTCGATTTCCCGACCTCTCCGGGTCAGAGCCGGGTGCCGCCCGGATCCCCCGGGAAACAAAACGAGGTGCAGAATCACCTTTTCATAGGCAGGGTCGTGCTGGTGACCGTGAGTAAACCAGTCGGCCTCACGGAAATGGATCTCCACATCGCCGGTCATTCGTCGGCCATCGATCTCAAGGTCCGCCCCGAGGAAATCCGGGCCTCCCAACAGGTTCCACTCCCCCGGCCGAATCACCCGGATAGTCTTGCCGGAGACCGTGTGCAGGCGGGCGAGGTCCAATTCACCGCGCAGCCAGATCCGCTGGATAAGGCGTTCCGAAACCTGGTAGGGACCGTAGAGTCCCTGAAACTCCTCAACCCGATCCCGAGGCGGGGCCGAAGCCCTGTCTGCGTGTGGCTTCATAAGGGAATCACGTTTCCGAACGGTTTGTTGCCCGAATCCCGGCTGACCCGGCCCGCCTGCCGGAGCTCGCAGCGCTCGACCCAGGCTTTGAAGTTGTCCGGGGAAATCGTATGGGCACCGAGCGCTTCGACGGTGGAGCGCTCCTGCCGATCACCGGTCGCCACCGTGATCTGACCGGCCGGGCCGGGAGTGCCACCCACCAACTGCTCGATGATATCATCCGCTGTCATCGAAGCCGGCGAGAAGATCACCGCACAGTCCGACGACCGCGCCGCATCCTCCGTGCTGACCCCGTCGCCGTCACCGTCAAAGACGACGGTCACGCGGATATCCTCTGTATCATGGATCAAAAGGCCCGCCGCGATGACCCTCGCCCGCGCACTCTCCATCGAGCGCCCCCTCAAAAGGCGGGAATCCGTCCACGCATGGAGGATATTGTGCCCGTCGATGATCAGGTGGCGTCCGGATTTCACGGAAACGACCAAAGATCCCACTGCCTCGAAAGGCAATCCCCCGATGGCGGGAACATCAGCCGCCTGCCGGAAACGGCCGAACACCCTTGACCCATCCGCCACCTCGAGGAATCCTTGACCCTACTCGAACCAGAAAACCATGTCACAACGCGCCATCAGCCAACTCGTCGGTCTCGGTATCATCATTTTCGTCCTCGTCATCGGAGGATCCCAGGCAACCTACGTGGTCGATCCCGGTTACCGCGGTGTCCAGGTGACCCTCGGCAACGTGTCCCCGGATTTCAAGCCGGAGGGATTCGGCCTCAAGACTCCTTTTGTCTCTTCGATCATTCCGGTTTCCGTCCGTCAGCGGACCGTCCCCTTCCAGACTGAGTGCTACTCGTCCGATCTCCAGCAGGTCAATGTGAAGCTCAACATTCTCTTCCGAATCCCTCAGGAATCGGTAGTGGCCATCTATCAGGAATACGCCGGGGATCCCTTCGACAGCCTGATTGCTCCGCGAGTCGCCGAGGCTCTGAAGGAAGTGGCCGCCACCCGCAGCGCCGAACGCATTGTCCAGGCCCGCGAAGAGGTCAAGATCAAGACCCTTGAAGGCACCAAGTCAAAGGTCTCGAATCTGATCAATATCGTGGATGTCACCATTATCGATATCGCCCTTTCCCGGGAGTTGGAATCCGCCATCGAAGCCAAGATGGTCCAGGAACAGGAGGCGGCCAAGGCCCGCTTCACCCAGCAAAAAGCCCAGATCGAAGCGGAAACCGCCATCATCAAGGCCAAGGGCGAAGCCGAAGCCATCCGGATTCGCGGCGACGCCCTCAGGGACAACCCCGCTCTGATCAATCTGCAGATCGTCGAAAAGTGGGACGGCCGAACCCCCCTGGTTGTCGGTGGAGGTGGCGACGGCGGATCCAATATCCTCCTGCCGATTGGAACCCTCCAACGTGAGGAGCCCTGAGGCGCAAGGCATCAGGGGGCCCCAGGCAAAATGGAAAAAGAACCGAAATGGGAGGTCGTCAGCGACGAACCCAAAGATCCCGGCAGGGGAAAGCGAACCGGTAAATACGCCGGGATCGGCCTGCTCCTGGTGGTTGCGATTGTTCTCGTCGTTATCTTTCCGCCGGTTCTCGCTTTTGTCGAACTGGCCGCCCGTCAATTGCGCTATCTCTGGTGGCTCGTCCTGCTCCTTGCCCTCGGCATCTGGTTGGTCATCGGCACCAGGAAGTCAAAGAAATAGCCGACCGATCGAGGCAGACGGTCGCCGGGTGGAATCGCCCGGAGCCGTTCCCTACGGAACCCGGTAGACTTCGATCAACCCGTTGCCGACCGCACCTCCGACCCCGCTCAGTTTTGCCGTGTAAATCCCCGGCGGAAGCGTGATCAGAATTGCGGAGTCCTTGCTGCCCGGCGCCAGCTGAAAGCCTCCCACCACTTCGGAGGCACCCGGGATATCGCCCGCATTGGGCGCATCACTCCAATTGTCGTTGGTCGCCATCTCCTCGATTCCGGCGGCGCCCAGGTTGCGCTGTATCCTGAGAAACGGATCAGTGACCGTCCCCGTGACCCCGAAATCGGCAAGCCTCGGCCCGATTCCCCGGACCAGGACCGTCTTGCTCCTGTCGCCGTCAATCACGAAGCCGGCGATCAGGATTTCGGCCGCTGTGCCGATCCGGCCCCGTGTTGAGATATTGACCACATCGGCCGGAGCCGCCGCCTCATCGGCATCATAGATCTCCACCAGACCCAACCCGGTCTTTCCGCCCACTCCTTTTACTTTAGCTGTGTAGCCACCGGGTGGAAGGGTGACAAGGAGGGCGGCGTCCTTGCCTCCGGGATTGAAGGCAAAGGCACCCAGATCGGCAGTGACCGTGACAATTTCCGCCGAATTGGCGTTTTCCTCCCAATCGTCGTTCGACTCAAAAGGTAGCGTGCCGGGGGCATCGTCCGTCCGATACAACTCCAACGTCGCATCCTCAAGGACTCCGGCCAGACCGGCCACCTCGCCCAGTTTGGGACCCACAGCACGGATCAGGACCCGCTTGGACTGGGAGCCCTCGACAACGAAGCCTCCGATCAGGATGGACGCACCGGACTGAACGTTGCCGCGGGTTGAGATGTTCGCGACCCGGCCAAACGACGAGAGCAGTGAAGAAGAAACCACCTCCGTCGACTGCGCCAAAGTATTCACGGCCCGTATCCGGTATTGGTAATTCGTTTTCTCGGCAACGGATCCATCGACGAAACTGGTCCCATTTGCACCAACGGATCCCACCATCACCCAGATTCCGGACCCGGCAACCGAACGTTCCACCAGATACCCGGCCTCGTTATTGGCCGTATCCGTCCAGATCACCCTCACTCCGGCATCCGGTTCGTTCTCGACGCTCAAGCCGGTCGGCGGCGTCACCGGTGAAAGGGCAACACCCAGAGGCAGTGCCGCCGAGCCGGCATATGCCGGCAGATGACCGCCGTCAGCCACCTCGGTGGCATTCTCGGTAAAGAATTTCAGGGAATAAAGCAGGGTGCCGTCGGCAGGCAGTTCCCAGACCGAACCCGTCATGATTCCATCACCATCCCGAAAGAGACCATAACTGGCCCCGGCCCCGGGACCCGTCGAAGACTTGGTCGAAGCAGGAAACCAGTAGAGCATCAGTGGATCGCCGGCATCGAATCCGACCTCGTAAGCCAGATTGGATGCCAGACCCGAAAATACCCCGGGAACCCCGCCCCCGTCCGACAGGTCCCAGGTTGCGAGGATGACATCGTCGCTCGAGCCCGCCACGAACTCGTCCGCCGTCGGCAGCGAAAAGGTATCATCCTCGGTGCTGACCACCAGGAGGAGAAGACCCGAAGTGGGCATGGCCCCGCCGGTACCGCTTTCAAGCTTTTCGGCATCAAGAGACAGGGAGATGGCCGCCGTGGCGGTGATGCTCAAGGCAAGCGAAACACCAAGTGCAAGGCCCGTCAGAAAATGTTTGGAACGATTCATTTTTCGCAGATCCTGATCACGGATTGAAGGTATGGGTCCAGACGCTGACCGTGTCAGAACCCTGTCCGGCGGTTCGAATCACAAAGCCCTGTCCGGCCGGAATGATCGTGTCGCCCACGTCTGTCGCCGGATCACCGCCTTCACGCCTCCAAGCCCCGTTGAAGAAATAAAAGGCATCCGTCGGCACCTTGTTCTGGCCCGGTGCGGCCGAATAGAGAATCAGGCGATCCCGGATCGCATCGGCATCCGTCGTCGTCTCAAAAGCATTACTTCCGCCCAGACCGAGATCATCGAGACTCTGGTCCAGCGGCCGATTCAAACCGATCAGGTTGTCCTGCGCCCCTTCCGCCCGGGAGCGAATGGGGATCGCCAGCTCGGACATCACGACCTCGCCCGTCATGACGAGGGGAGCATCATCGGCTCCATTCAAACGCACGATGATCGACCGGTCTGGCTCCAGAATGGTATCATCATAGGTTGAAGCGAAGGGCTGGCCGACACGGCGCCAGGCTCCGTCCCGTTCATAATAGACGGCCTCGGCCGAGAGATTCGTGCCGTCCGAGTCTGCGGCCGGGATGATGACCTCGACCGGCCGTTCACCGGCCTTGGCCGCCACCGGCAGACCCTGATCGCTGGACAACAACGTGGCGAGGGTCCAATAGGGATGGACGGCCACAATATCGTCGGCGGCCGCACCGACCAGTTCCCCGTTGGGATCGTCCACCGAAATGGTCGAGCTCGTATTCCCCGTGATTCTGAAGTGCCGACCCGCCAGGCTGCCGGATTCGAAGAACAGATAAAATGTCCGCGGCTGGATTCCCTCACTGTAGACAAACTGATCCTCTCCGAGATTGGGAGCACCGGCCAACGTGATTGCACTGCCCACCGAACCCACCGCTCCCCGGAAGACTGCCGGGACCTTCATCGGAATCGAAAGCGCCGTGTCGGACTCACCCTGAGCGACCAAGGGGACCGCTCCGAAAATCCGAGACACAGCCGTTGCGCCTCCGGCAGTCTGCATTCCCATCGTCGCATATCCGACCATCACCAGAAGCGCCATGCCGAACACTCGATGGGTCCGGATATGAAAGAAATCTACAGTTTTATTCATACTCTCACAGTTTTGTCGACACCCAGCCCCAATCATGTTCTCGAAAAAGAGCGCGGAAGTCAATGCTTCAGCTCAGCCGCTGGGGATGCGGCCAAACCCCGAGAGTACAGACCAGGTGGAAGCCGTTGACACAATCGCTCCAGCCGCTGTTTTTTGGTTGCGACCGTCCCTTCGCCAGACAGGCTCAAGCTGTCAATTGGATGTCTATACCCGCCCCCCCCCCAGACCACAGACAGTTCAACCGCCGGGACCGGACCAGACTCGGGTCTTGCATGAGTGACGGCGCATTCATCGCAAGCCCACGATTTTCGACCTGGGAGATCATCCCTCCGACAATCCCCACCCAGCGTCCGGATCACTGACGCAGGGAACGGACCAGGCTGGGAAGAAACGGGTCAGCAGGAAACCAAAATACCAGAAAAACTATGAGCATGTTACAGGAGTTCAAGGCATTCGCATTGCGTGGAAACGTGATGGATATGGCCGTCGGCGTCATCATCGGTGGGGCGTTCGGCAAGATTGTCGCTTCGGTGGTCAACGACATCATCATGCCCCCGATCGGAAAAATGATGGGTGGCGTGAATTTTGCTGACCTCTTCATCAACCTGGATCCGGGAAAAACGGCAGCCGATGGAACTGCCATCACCTCCCTGGTTCAGGCCAAGGAAGCCGGCGCCGCCGTCATTGCCTACGGACAATTCATCAATGTCGTCATCGACTTCACCATCCTGGCCTTCTGCATTTTCATGATGGTCCGCATGATGAACAAGCTCAAGGCCAAGCCGGCCCCAGCCGCACCCGCCGCCCCTCCGGCACCCACCAAGGAAGAGGTTCTGCTCGGCGAGATCAGGGACATCCTGAAGTCCAGGTAACCCCCAATATTGACTTTCAAGCCGGCCGGGAGAGCACCCGCTCACCCGAGCCGGCTTTTTCATTTGGAAGACCAACGGTCGCGACGAAATGAAGGTGTCTTTGTTCCAATTTCACATCATGAAACAGGTAGGTGTTCAGGAATATGAGACAGGAACCGTGTCCTATTCCGGTGCTCCGGTGCCTACAAGGCTTGCCGCGGTCCAAATCGACGTCATTCTGAACCGGTCATGATGAAGATCTTGGGTCCACGTGCCCAACTCACCATCTGGATCGTCCTATCGGCCGGGTTGATTTCCGCCGGTCCAGCCGATGCGCAGGTGGTCGATGATCTGGCCAGTGCGGTGGGCCGCGGCGATACGGAAAGGGTCAAATCCCTGCTCTCTCAGGGAGCCGACATCAGGGTTACGGTCGGCGGAGGGGCTTCCCTCCTCCACCTCGCCGCTGAAGCCGGTCGGGTGGAGATTATCAAGTCCCTGTTGAATAATGGAGCTTTGGTCGATGCTTCATATCGGGACGGGCAGACACCGCTGGTCTTCGCGACTCAGAATGGACACCTTGAAGCTGTTAAGTTGCTCCTTCAGGCCGGGGCCAACCCCAATATCGCGTTTGGAGGGGGTACGACGCCGCTGATCCTTGCGGCAGATCACGGATATTCAGAAATCGTCCGGGTTCTCCTCAAAACCGGTGTCACCATAGATGCGGTCTCTGGTTCGGGCACCACAGCCCTCACCGGCGCTTGTGCGGGCGGATTCACGGACATCGTCGAAATGCTCTTGGTTACCGGAGCCGATCCAAACCTCAAAGGGCCCACGGGAGCTTCGGCTCTGTGGACAGCCTCGGGCGCCGGTCACGCGGCATTGATACCCATGCTTCTCAAAGCCGGTGCGAAATTGGAAAGCAGAGAATTCGGCACCACCCCACTGATCAGGGCGGCTCAATTCGGCCAGACCGATGTCGTTCGCAGGCTCATTGAACAAGGTGCCAACCGAGAAGCAACATCCGATACCGGCTATACCGCGCTCTATCATGCAGCCATCGAGGGTCATGCGGAAACGACCCTGTACCTGCTCGGGACAGGTGCACTGAAAAACCCGAAGCCTGGAACGCCATCGATTCTCCTCCTGGCTACCCAACAAGGAAACGCGGACGTCGTCAGAGTATTGGCCGAAGCCGGTCTGGATCCCGCTGAGCCCTTTGGTGAATGGACCCCGCTGACTGTCGCCGCACAAATCGATTCTCCCGAATGTGTGAGCGCGCTGGTCGAGGCCGGTGTCGATGTCAATCTGCGGAGAAACGGCAGGTCCGCTCTGGCGATCGCCGCGTTTTACAACAGCCTCCGCGCAGCAAAGGCCCTCCTGGAGGCCGGAGCGAACCCTGATCTTTATGACCATGAGGGGGTCACCCCTGTCCTCATCGCCGGATCGGAAGGGTTTGCCGAGATGGTCGAGCTCCTCCTGAAGAACGGAGCCGATCCGAACCTGGAAACGACTGGCGGTCACAATGCCCTAACGGTGGCAACCGCCCGGGCCTACGACAAAGTCGTCAAGGTTCTCCTCGATGGAGGGGCTGACCCGGACTACACCGCACCCGGAGGCTACACCTCTCTGATCATCGCAACCGAGAGAGCGAACGCTTCGATTGTCTCGCTCCTGCTTGATGCCGGGGCCAAGGAGGATGTATTTCTGCCCGACGGAAGGTCCGCCATGACCATTGCGATCCAGTATGGATTCAAGGATATCGAGCAGCTTCTCTCTCAATAGACAGTCTCTAGACAAAACAAACCCGTCTATACTAGAATGGCGCTTAGTTAAGGGTGCTTATCGTTGTTTTGTCTCGGACAACCGTTGCGGCTGGCCGGGGACGCCTAGCCCTACCATGGATGCTCTGATTTCAGATGGTAGGGCGAGGGCCTCCGGACCCGCCGTCGAAGAGCAGTCAACACCTCGTTGGCTGATCCGATTCTTTCGCTAACTAGGCACCATTCGTCTATACTACAGTTTGTTGGTACAGCATGGAAGCAAAGATGCCACGGTTCGATATTCGACGATTCGCGATCTCTCCGAATAATCGGGTTTTGAACAGCTCCCGGAAGAGCACTTGGCCGAGGAACCAGGTCAATCCTAGGTTCCGGCTCGAGCTGAAATGGTAATCCCGGGAGCATTGATTTTGGCATTGCCCACCTAGCCAGGAGCCTCACCCTAGGCCTCAAAGTCTCGCGCGGTCGTGCAGCGAGGACAGGCACAATCCAGGAAGGGTGGCAGAGTGGTCGATCGCGGCGGTCTTGAAAACCGCTGAACCGAAAGGTTCCGGGGGTTCGAATCCCTCCCCTTCCGCCATACTCGGGCAACGCCGGAGTATGGCGGCGAATCGTGCCACGATTCAGTCGATGCGAAGCAGCGTCAGGGACGGGATAGGGGCGAACCAAAGGTTCGGGCCGCAGGCCTGAGCGAAGCGAATCAATCCCTCCCCTTCCGCCATGCTCGGGCAAGGCCGGATTATGGCGGCGAATCGTCTTGCGATTCGGCCGATGCGAAGCAGCGCCAGGGAGGGAATACCGAGTGCCGAGCCCGTTTGTCATGAACCGCTCCGGTTTCCGTGCGCGGTTGATCGCACCGACGTTATACTCTTGCCTGCATATGCTATCGAATGCATATTCAAGGCATGGAAATCGTCAGGATCTACAAGTGCCTATGCGATCTTCAGCGGTTGCGTATCCTCAATCTACTCAAGGAGGGTCCGCTCTGCGTCTGCCATCTCGTCGACATCCTTGAGGCCGACCAGGTTAAAATCTCCAAGCAACTGAAGTACATGAAGGCCCACGGGATGGTCGAGGGGGAGCGCCAGGCCCAGTGGATGATCTATCGCCTGGCCAATCCCGCCCATCCCATCCTGATGGAGAACCTGAAGTGCCTGCAGGATTTCGCCAACGAGAAACTCTGTTTCGAGCAGGATCTCCGGAAACGCGGTCAGGTCGTGGCCGCTCTGCGGCGATCGAATGAGGCAAGTTCCAGACTGGAATCCATCTGCTGTGGCTGACTCCCCCTTTCTCTCAAACACCACCCGGCAAGCCTCCAAATCCATGAAAAACGAAAACACCACCACCCGGTCCGCACCCGCGGAAAAGCCCGGCTTCTTGAAGCGCCTGGTCGACAAGCTCGACAGTTCGCTCAAGCAGAAGGCCGAGGAGAAATCCAATCAGACCTGCTGCGGAGGCTCCGGGGTTTCCAAGGGCAAGGGCGGCAAATGCTGCTGAGACTCGCCGACCTCGTCAGTTATGAGTGGATCGGCCTCGATCCGGAAACGCGCCTCGGGGGTGCGGTCAATTTCTTCATCTACGATTCCCTGAAGATCTTTCTGCTTCTTGCAGTGATGATCTTCATCATCGGAGTCCTCCGCACCTGGCTGCCGCAGGATCGACTGAAGAAATGGATGAGCGCTGGCGGGATCTGGGGCAACCTAATCGCCTCGCTCTTCGGGGCGATCACCCCCTTCTGTTCCTGCTCATCGATTCCCATCTTCATCGGGCTGCTCAAGGCGGGAGTCCCGCTCGGAGTCACCTTCTCCTTCCTGATCACCTCCCCGATCATCAATGAGTACCTGGTCATCCTGATGGCCGGCGAATTCGGCATTCCAATCACCGCCGCCTATGTGACAAGCGGCCTGATGATCGGCACGGCAGCCGGCACGATTCTCGGTCGGATGAAACTCGAGGGCCATCTGGAGCGGGATTTCGCGGGATCCGATGACAACGTTGAGGACACACAGGTATTCACAATCTCCAGCCGTCTCCGCTACGGACGGGACGAGGCGATCAGCGTGATCCGGCAGATCTGGCTCTGGGTGTTTGTCGGAGTCGGAATCGGCGCGGTCATCCACAACTTCGTTCCCCAGGAGACCATCCACCGCCTGATCAACGCGACGGGCATCTTCTCGGTTCCGATCGCCACGGCAATCGGCGTGCCCATGTATGGAAGTTGTGCCGCCATTGTCCCGGTCGCGGTGGTCCTCTTCGAGAAGGGAATACCGCTCGGTACAGCCCTCGCCTTCATGATGGCGATGGCCGCCCTGAGCCTGCCGGAAGCGGTCATGCTGCGCCGCACGATGCGTCTACCCCTGATCGCCCTCTACTTTGGGATCACCACCCTCGCGATCATCGCCACCGGCTACCTGCTGAACAGCCTGACCGGTTTTCTCTGATTGATGGAAGTTGGCAAGCCGGGGGTTCCGAGCAACCGCATCGGGCGCCTGGCGAAGGGGAAAACTCCAGGGTAACCATGGGCGCGATTTGTGGAGAGGTTGACCGGACGATCAGGGCCTTGGGATGTTCACAGGAGGAAACAGAGATAACAGAGAGCCTCCAATGCGCGAACGGAGCAATCCGGGAAGGTTCAGGCGTGTCCGATCACTCATCAGGCAGTCCCGGGTTTTTCTCAGCAGTTCTTCCTGTTGTCTCCCGGTCAGGAATCGTGTCGGAAAGTTTGTCTTCGGCCGGCGCGAACCGGACGGTGGATTTCAATGATGGATATAGAGGTAGCCGCCCTGAGCGAGGACTTCGGCCACGATCGGCATGGCATCTCGGGAGACCGCCGGACAGCCCAGACTGCGGCCCACACCCGCGCCGTTGCCCGAGAGTATGTTCTCCAAGAGTGAGCCCAGCGACACGTAGTCCGCGCCGTGGATGACAATGTCACGGGCAAAGGCCTGGTCGTTCAGGCCAGGATCGAGCCCTTCCAACCGAAGAGCGATTCCATGGTCGCCATCGTAGAGGTCGAGAATCCGGTATAGGCCAAGGCTCGACTGATTGGAGTCCAACTCGTTGGAGAAGGAAACCGCTGTAACGTAGTCGCCGCTGTTGCGTGCATGGGCCACAAGGTAGGTGCCGACCAGATCACCAGCGGCATCGTAGAGAGCCAGGCGTCGATGCCATCCGGGACGGGAATAATCGACCACCGCGAGTCCGCGAATCGAGGATCGTTCGTCAGCCCGCAGCTTCCCCAATCGTGCCTGGGCCGCCGCATAGGCCTCCGCGCCCGGACGGGCTGCCATCCAGAAAAGGATCGAAGCTGTCATCGCGAGGACGATGACCGGACCCCCGACGGACCACAGGATAACCCTCAGCTTCGTCATTGCCTCGCCGCCGACCCGACCGGTCTGTGACCCGCGCAGATTTCAAACCGGAATCGTTTCGCGATCGTGTCGTTCAAGGTGCGCTAAATCTTCTCCATCGACCTTTCCGCCAGACCGCCGGCGGCGGGAAAAAACCGGTAGTCGGCCAAATCAACTTCCCTTCCCGGTCTTGCCCATTCGATGCCGGCTTCACTGAACAGTTGCCCCCTGCGGAAGGCCTGGTCCAAAACCGGACCCAGCCCCTCGATAATTGTGCGCTGGTCGTCGCCCTCGTCGATTGTCTCCAGCAGTTCGCGGGGAATCCGGTGAATCACGGACGATTCGTGAAGGCCGTTGATTGCCAGCGCGTGAGAGGCCGCGCTTTCCGTGGTACAGACAAAGGCGGAGGGATCGGTCAGCCGGTTGGTGACCGCGGTGCCCATCGCATGCCTCTGATTCCCGGTCGAGGGTGTAACCTGAAACGGTTCCTCCTCCCCATCGCGGTAAATCCGGCACTCTCCGTGGACCGACCACTCGACCCGACCGCGTTCCGCCTCGATCACAATCTCCGGATCGATCTTTTCGCGACTACTGTGGGTCGCATGAAAGAGAATCGAGATTCCCGAATCCGTAAGGGCTCGAATGCATCCCGTGTCAAAACTCTGAATGGCCTGGGCACGATAGAGTTCTCCCTCAACCCGGATCGGCTTCGCCGTCTCCGGAAGACTCTTCCCGGCGAGGAAGAAGAGAAGATGCAGGTAATGAGAGAGTGCATTGTGCAGAGGCGAATCAAGGACCCAGCGCCCACCGACCCGCAGGTGCCCCGCCCAATTATTCCGTCCGTAATAGGAGAACGAGCGCGGCCAGAGGCCCCTGCCCTTCATGGAGCGAACCCGGCCCAGTTCGCCCGAGAGCAGAATCGCCTTCAACTGATGGGCATGAGGACTGTAGACTTCCTGAAATCCCACAGCGGCGAACCGACCTGTTGATCGCTCTGTCGCCTGGATGTCCCGGACTTCCTGGATGGTCGGAGCGAGCGGCTTCTCCACAAGAACATTCCACCCCGCCTCGAGGGCTTGGATGGTCATGGGTGCATGAAAATGAATCGGCGTCGGAAGAAAGCAGATATCCACCTGCCCGTTCAGCGCCTGAAGCATGGATTGGTAGTCGTCGAAGATCCGGCATCCCATGGCGGAAAGTTCCGCAACAATCTCGGCTTCATCCACCCGATTGATGATTGTCGCCCCGACCGGTTTGAGCCGACCGGCCAAGACCTCGTCCCGCATGAGGTTGTAGTGAACCCTTCCGTATCCCGACACCCCGACAATCGCTGAGTTCAAGCTCATGGAACCACCGTCGAGGTATTGGTCTTTCCCGTCCGGAATCCGCGATTGAGATACGCGTTGAGCCTGCAAAAGGCGAACTCACTCAGCGACGCTCTTCCCGGAAACAAGTAAGGCATGAAAGTGAATCCATTACCTCAGCCAATCCGCAGAATGGCAATCACCTTTCTGAAGCCGGCATCGCCCGATTGTCCCGCGAGCCGGCCACCCGGTGCCGATCCCGGGAAATGCCCGACCCATCGGCCCCGACCGAAATTCCTCGACCGGAACCGGAGCCGTCAATTCCTGCCGCGCAGGAGGATCAGGTAAAGAAGGTTCATCAGGGACGAGACAAAGGCGGCGACATAAGTGAGGGCGGCGGCGTTGAGGGTTTGGGAAACCCCCGGCATCTCGTCGCGGCTGAGGATGCCCAGGCCGACCAGTTCCGCCTTGGCCCGACGGCTGGCGTCGAACTCGACCGGGAGGGTGATGAGCTGGAAAATGGTCAGGACGAAGTAGCACATGATTCCGACATCAAGCATGATCCCCCCGATGCCGCCAAAGAACAGACCGCCGATCATGACGATTGGAAGAATCTGTGAGCTGATCTGCGTGATCGGGACGAGGGTCATCCTGGCCTTCAAAGCCTTGTAGCCGACCTTGTGCTGAATGGCATGCCCCGCCTCGTGGGCGGCCACTCCGAGAGCGGCGAGACTGGTGCCACGATAGTTCTCCTCGCTCAGGGCGAGTCGCTTGTTCAACGGGTCATAGTGATCGGTCAGGTGACCCCGGATGGGGATAATCTCCACGTCACGGATACCCGCTTTGGCCATGACCGCTTCAGCCGCCTCGCGGCCGGTGATCCGGCCCCTCGAGGGGATGCGCACATTCTTGTTGTAGGCACTCGACACCCGCATCTGGGCATAGAGTCCGAAGATGATGGTCGGGATAATGAAAAGGAGAAAGTAGCTCATGGTGATACGTCTGTTGCCTGAGACTAGCAGAATTCCCGCCAGGTTCCAGCGAGGACGGTCGATTCCCAAGCAGATTTGATCAGCGTCCAGACCGCTCTTTCCCGACTGTCACGGAGGCTGTCCTCCCGGAATCGACAGCGGATCGGGGCATCTGACTTCCCTGCAGATCCGGTCTGTTCCCTCTCTGATTGGCCCGCTTTGCCATTCCAGAACTGAGACGGGATGACACATGCCTGTGCCATCCCATCGGCCATTACGACAACTCCGGAACGTCGACCCAGGCGCGTTTGGCCCAGGAATCCAGCCCCAGCTCCGCGAGTTGCACACCCTTGGCGCCTTCGAGCAGACTCCAGCGGAACGGCTCATCCAGAACCACGTGGCGGAGGAAGAGCTCCCACTGGACCTTGAAGGCGTTGTCGTAAATCGCGTTGGTCGGCACCCGCTCCCAGTTTTCGTAGAAGTCGATCGGACTGTCTATATCCGGATTCCAGATACACTTGGGCGTCATCGTGCCGTGTTGGATGACACAATCACGCAGACCGGCCACGGCCGAACCCTTGGTGCCGTCGACCTGGAGGGTCAGGAGATCATCGCGCCGTACCCGCACCGCCCAGGAACTGTTGAAGTTGCAGACAACCCCGTTCTTCAATTCGAAGGTGGCATAGGCCGAATCGTCGGCCGTGCAGACGTAAGGCTTGCCCTGCTCGTCCCAACGCTTTTTCACGTGGGTGGCCCCGAGGCAGGAAAGCGAACTGACCTCGCCGAACAGGTTGTCGATGACATACCGCCAGTGGCAGAGCATATCAACGATGATGCCCCCGTCGTCCTCCTTGCGGTAGTTCCAGGAGGGACGCTGACAGGGCTGGAGATCACCCTCAAAGACCCAGTAGCCGAATTCCCCCCGCACCGAGAGGATTTCACCGAAAAAGCCGGAATCGATAAGCAGCTTGAGCTTGAGCAGGCCCGGCAGCCAGAGTTTGTCCTGGACCACTCCGTTCTTCAGACCGGCCGCGGTCGCCTCGTGAAAGAGGGCGAGCGCGTCCGCCGAACTGGTGGCGGTCGGCTTTTCGCAGTAAAGGTGCTTGCCCGCGGCAATTGCCTTGCGAACACCGACGGGCCGCTGACCGGTCAGGGTCGAGTCGAAATACACCTCGTAGTTCTTGTCGCTGAGAACCGAATCCAGGTCGGTGGAAAACTTCTCGACCCCCGCCCGCTTCGCCAGGGCGCCGAGTCGATCCGCGCTCCGCCCGACGAGGATAGGGTCGGGCAGGATGACGCTGCCATCGGACGACTTGACACCGCCCTGGTCGATGATCGCCTTGATCGACCGGAGGAGGTGCTGGTTGGTGCCCATGCGTCCGGTGACGCCGTTCATGATGATGCCGATTTTCCGAGTCTTCATAATGGATTGAGGGGAAAAGGTTGAGGAAAGCGCCGCCCATCATACACGCGGCGGAATCAATGTGTTAGGACAAAAACGACATAAAATTGGACAAAAACGACTTAGAGCTCGCACCGATCCCCCCCGACCGCCAAACTGAAAGAATGCCGGCATGGAGTCCGATTCTCGTCCAGAAGGTGGAGATCCAAGCGCTCAATCTCTCGATCCGCAAGCTCCAGCTCAATCGGCACCGTCAGGCCGAGGTTGGACTGCACCACCACGAGACGCCTCAGATCATCCTCTACCTGTCGGGTTCCGGTCGCCAGCGAATTGCCTCCCGCAGCCATCCAGTCAGGTCAGGTGATCTTTTTCTCATCCCCGGCGGGATCAACCATGGATTCACCACTGAAGGTTCCTCGCAGCCACTCTCCCTGGTCCTCGACTACGAACGGACGGATCGCCGACTGATCCGTGCACGCCACCGCAGGCTCGGGCCGCGGATCATCAACGAACTGCATGCCCACCTGAGTCGGATTCCGCCCAAAGGCCGTCTCGGACTTTCCGACTATGCCACCGTCATCAGCGTGGTTGCCAGACTCTTCGAACTGAGTCGACGGCCGCGCCCCGAATCGACCGGGAACCCGAGCGTGTCCGAACGCACCGAAAACCTCCTGAGACGGCCCGAGGCCGACAGCCTTCCCTTGCGCCAGATCGCCCGGGAAGCCGGATTCGCACCCGACTACCTCAACCGAAGACTCAAGGCGGAAACGGGCCGGGGCCTCCGGAAGACTCGCGACGCCATCCGTCTCGAAAGAGCCAATCAATCCCTCCAGACCGACCGCAGTGTGGCCGAGGCGGCCCACCGCGCCGGCTTCACGGATCCCGCTTACTTCTCACGGTGGTATCGCAAACAGACCGGAATGACGCCGAGCGCCTTTCGACGCGAAACCCATTGGAAAACGGGCGGTCGCTGACGAGAATCCCGTATTCCTTTCCTGCCTGGAGCGCTAACAACCGGGTCCAGGACCAGCGGTGAGGCCGATCGGATTCGAATTCGGTCGCGCAGGTCTGTCCCGAGGGGCAACGCACGTCCGGGGAGCACGACCCTCCTTCCGGAATCGGTTGGAAGGCGGTCCTCCTGTCCGATCCGCAGACTCTCCTGAGCCGGAGACAGGGCCGCCGGACGGCTTGCCATGGCACGTGTTCATGTCGTCGTGGAGGATCCGGAATCCCGAATGGATGCCAGAGGACCGAGACAAGGCCGCCCTACTTGTCCTCGCCGATCGGCTGCAATGAAACCCTGGAATAAAGGTGATGATCGACGGCATTGCGTCCCCATCCCCGGACTTCCGGCCGGATCAGGTAATTGCGACGGTAAAAGTAGAGCGGCATGACGGCCATGTCCTCAAGCAGGATCGCCTCGGCCTGCTGGTAGAGGGACTCCCGGATGACCGGATCCAATTCCCGGTCCGCCCGATGCACGAGCTGCGCATAGGCCTCATTCTTCCACCGGCTGCTGTTGTTGGGATTGTCCGGCAGAAGCAACTGGGCGAAGACCGAAACATCGTCATACTGAGGAACCCACCCGGCCCGCGCCACCGAAAAATCCCCGGTATCTCTTGTATCCAGGTAGACCTTCCACTCCTGATTGAAGAGACGGACGTCCACATTCAGGTTGACCCGCCACATCTGCTGGATCGTTTCCGCAACCAGTCGGTGTGATTCCGAGGTGTTGTAGAGCAGCTCAAAGGTGGGGAAGCCCTCGCCCCCGGGATAGCCGGCCTCCGCAAGGAGCCGTTTCGCTTCCGCCACGTCTTCGTGAATGACCGTCGCCGGTTCATAGTGGATGGAAAGAGGTGAGAAAAAGGAATAGGCCGGCTCTTCCCCACCCCCGACCACTTTTTCGACCAGCAGCGATCGATTCACGGCAAGACTCAAGGCCCGCCGCACCCTCGCGTCGTCAAACGGCGGTTTCTCCACATTGAAAAGGTAATAGTAGATTCCAAGGTAGGGATCACTGCGGTAGGAAGCGTCGCCACTCTCCCGATAAACCGGAATCTTGGTCAAAGGCAGGCCGTTCGTCACATGGAGCTGCCCCGCCCGAAAACTGCGTTCCTCACTTTCCACGCTGTCGACGGGAAGAAATTCGATCGCGTTGAGGGCTACCGTTTCCCGTCCCCAATAGTTGGGATTCGCTACCACCCGTACCACGTCATTCGGTCGCCACTTCTCAAGGACAAAGGGACCATTGCCCACGAGACTTCCCGGCCGGGTCCATCCGCTACCCCGCTCCGCCATTCCCCCACTTGCAAGAACGCTGGGAGGATGAACCGGGAAAAAAGCATTGTGCCGGAGCATGCTCAGAAAATAGGGCACCGGATAGCCCATTTCGATCCGGAGGGTGTACCGATCCGGAGCGGCGACACCGACAAGGCTGAAATCCTCCGTCCGCCCGGTCCGATAGTCTTCCGCACCCCGAATCACCCGCAGCAGATTCAGGTAGGTGTTTCCGAGGCCCGGCGTAAGGGCGCGCCTCAACGAGAACACCCAATCGGCTGCTGTCAACGGATCGCCGTTCGACCAACGTCCGTCTTCTCTCAAGTGAAATGTGTAGACCAGACCGTCCGCGGAGACTTCCCAATCCCGGGCGGCTGCCGGAATCAGCTCCAGGGTCTCGGGATCCGCGGTCACCAGAGGCTCGAAGAGTGCGACTTCGATCCTGAACTCCGGAATGCCCGTCGTGACGTGGGGATCCAGGTCCTCCGGCTCGGCCCCGTTTCCGATGATCAGGGTTCCCGTGCGCACCCCGACCTCAACCGCTGTTTCACGCCGGCCACATCCGGTCCCGGCCAGCATAAGGTCCAAGACGACCGCCGTGCAGGCCAGAAACCGGAAACTGCAGCGGCGGGTTCGGGAACTCATCCACCGGGCTTCTTCGTGCATTGCGGCTGCGCGCCCGCAGGGAGCGGCGGGGTCTCACCGACCCCGGCAGGAGGAAGGGTGCCATCCAGCTCCTGTCGCCAATGGGCCACATCGCCCCCCGGACAGTAAATGTAGATCATGTGAAGGGGCTCGCTGCCGGTGTTGGTGAGCTGGTGAAACTTGGTCGGAGTCAGGTAAACGGCTTGGCCGGCCTCGATCTGCTGCCTCTCCGTATCCACACAGATCTCACCCTTTCCCTGAACGACAAAATAGACCTCCTCCTGATCCTGATTGTGCCAAGGCACCTGTCCCCCGTTGGGTTCGAGCACGACATAGCCCATGGCGAAGCCTTTGGCCTCGATTGGCTGCCCCCCCTGCCCGATCATGCCACGCGTCCAACGGCGCGCGGGAAAACAACGTCCTTCGATTTTGGCGAGATCGGCGATAATCATACCGGATGACTAAACCCGCCGGGACGCACGGCAAGCCTGAAGCTTCTGAAAAGAGAAACCCGACGCCTTCGCCCGGACCGTTCAGAACGGGAATCCGATTGAGAAATGAAGGGTGCCGCCCGGGTCGAGTGGCCGGGGGTTTAGATTGTAGCCGTATTCCAGACGGACCGGTCCGATGACCGTGTTGTAACGCAAGCCAAGACCGATCGAGTAGAGGCTCTCCGTCGCCGGATAATCGGAGATCGAGGCGGCATTGAAGGTGGAGTCTGAAAAGCCGATCAGGGAAACCTGGGAGTTGAGGGCCTGCTCCAGCTCGATATTGACAACGAAGGAGCTCTCGGCACCGATCACGACCCCGGTGGCATCGCGGGGAGCCGCTTCCCCTTCGATGTAGCCACGCACGGAATTCTCACCTCCCGGAAAGAATCGTTTATTGGCCGGAAGGTCATCGTCGTCGCGATAGGTGAAAGCGAACCCGTGTCTGAACCCGACGTGAATGCGCAGTCCGTCCCGGATCGGTTGATGCCAGGAAGCAGTGAAGGTGAAACGCTGGTAATCGATATTCGCACCGATTTTCCGGCTGGAGGTCTCGGTCTCGGCGTAAATCCGATAACCGGTGGTGGGCGCGAGCGGATTATCTCGACGGTCATGGGTAAGGTCGAGCCGGATGGTTGCGGCGAGAACATCATCCGGAGTCTCCTCGGGCGGGAGCAGACTGTCCTCTGTCCCGAGGTACTCAAAATTGTAGCTGAGCGCAAAGTCGGTCCGGATCGCCTCCACGAAGCGGCGAACCCCGGCCGAGACACCGGTCTCGAGACGGCTGAAGGAGATTTCTTCCCGACGCAGTCCGTAGGCCCGAAAGGTCCCGTCCAGGTTCTCCCCGAATAACTCGGGAACGGTGTAGGTGTAGTCGGCGTTGCTCGATTTCATCGATTGCACCAGTTTGAGCCGGCTGCGATGCGCCCGTCCGAAAAGGTTGAAATTGCCCATCTCGATGCCTCCGCGGAACTGCTCATAACTCCCGTATCCAAAAAGCAGGCTAACGTCCATCGTCTTGCCCTCCTCCATTTCAAAAACCACGTCACGGGTGACCTCATCGACCGGGACCTGCCGGTAGTGCACGCTCTTGAATGCGCCAAGCCGACGGAGTCGCACACGGGCGTCTTCCAATTCCAGGGGATTGAGGACCGCCCCGTCAAGGAGCCCGGTACGGCGCTCGACCGTCCCCAGATGCGTACGCTCCAATCCGACGAACCGAACATTGTTGAGACGAATGACCGGCCCGGTGAAGACTTCGCCGACTACCTGGACCTCCCGGTCGCCCTCTTCCTGGGTGAGCGACTCGATCCGCCAGTCCAGTTTCGTGTCCGCAAAACCCAGTCCGTAGAACTGCTGCCGGAGAGCCAAAGCCTCATCCTGCAGCCAGAGGTCGGAATAGGGTTGCTCCGCTTCCATGGCGACAACCGGGGGTTGCGGCGGCGGATTCTCCGGACTGGAAATCGACCACTCCAACGATCCGATGAGGGTCCGTGCGCCCTCGCGGACCGAAATCACCGCCGATACCCCGCCCGTCTCATGGTCGATCTTCAATTCGGAAGCGGTGGCCGCCGCCTCACGGTAGCCCAGTCGTCGAAGTGTTTCCGCCAGGCTGAACAAACCACGCTGGAGGATGGCCGGGGTATAAAGCCGGTCCTTGGTCGAGCTGTATAGAAGACCGGTCAGGCGAAAGAAACCAATGGCTTCGCTTTCCGGGATCCGGGTGAGGCCGTCGAAGGAAATCTGATCGAAGTAATAGCGATTGCCCCGTTCGATGCGAAAGAGCGCGCTTCGCGCCCTCAGTGGCCGGGGAAGAGGCTCAAACGCCTCATCACTGAACCCATGCTTGAGGACCGAGCCGTCGGTCCTTTCGATTTCCGCCGTGACGGTCGCCTTGAGAAATCCATCCTGCCCGACCCGGGACAGGATGATGAGGGCGGCATCCTCGAGATAACTGGCCGTAAAAACCGGGTGTGCCACACCCTCCTCGTTGAGAGCGAGAATGGTCCGCTTGATCCTCAGGTTGCCGATCAGCCCGTAACCGCTGATGGAGAGAGCGGCCGGTTCCTCCGTGGGCGAAGGCGGCTCGCTTCCGCCCACCGGGGCCAAGATGGTGAGAAACAGGACGATGGCGCCTCCGATCCGAAGGAATCGCCGCCGGCACGGGGCAGGCTTGCAGGAAGCCCGGCTCATTTCGAGTAGACCCTCCACTTGACTCCGCCGTTGTAGGCGTCGAACTCATCGTATCCACCTACCAATGACCAGTCATCATTGAGCAGGACCTCGACATTGTAGGTCTCCCGGCCCTTCAGGGAGATGTCAGACCCTGATTCGATGAGGAAGCGTCCTTCGCTTCCCCCACCGATCCCGAATTCGACCAGCAGGTTGCGACCGAGATAGACGGCCAGCTTGGTCATGCGCTGCTGCATGGAATAATAACCGCTCCGACTGGGCACCTCGCCCGTGGTCAGCATGAGCAGAACCGCATCCGATCCGAGATTGGGTTCAGACTCAAAGAAAAGGCGCGGAGCCGAAGCATATCCCTCCACCCGCATTCCGATGTCGAAACCGAAGATCCTCGATCCCGCCTCAAGATCGAGCAGGATGTCGAACGGATTGTCCTCCAGGATGCTGAGAGATCCTGAGGTCATTTTGAGGGTGGCAAAGGGGAACTCAACCGTTCCACTGTCGACTTGAAGCTCGCCGAGGGCCTTCGGCTCCCGCAGAGTTCCGGTCAGCGCGAAATCCGCCGAAAGAAGCCCTTTGAAAACCGGGGTCTCTACGCGGAGGAACTTCGGTCCTGCCACTTTCAGGTCAAGCTTCCACTGAGCGAAGGGTTCAGCCTCGACACTGAAGTAGGGAGGGCGTCTCGACGGACTGTCGACGCTGCCGGAGAGGAACGAGTTCAGATCGGCCACGTAAAGGCTGTCCGACAATCCGAGGGTGCCGGTAAGGGTTGCCGCTCCCATCCCGGCTCCGCGAAGACGCAGATCAAGGTCGGACCGGACCACCAGGCCGGGTTCGCGGACCAGCGGCACCTTGGTCCCTTTGAGGGCGAGATCGTAGTCGACCTCGCCGGCTCCATCCCAATCAAAACGACCGGTCAGAATGACCTTCTGTCCGCCAATGATCGCCGCGATTTCGTTGCAGATGATACTACGACCCGAGAAATCCACCCGGGCATGGATCTCCTGCATCGTCCCGAAAGGCCGGAGCGGACGGAGGGCGGCATCGTCGAGTTCCAGATAACCGCTGAACTGACGGCCGGGTTTCATCGTCAAGTCGAGATCCAGCTGACCCGTCGGGGCCAGAACCCTGGGCAAGAAGCGGGCAAAGGCGCGAATCCTGGCATCGTCGGCCCGAAAACGCAGTGTCGCCTGGGAGAGATCCGGCCACTCCTGTTCAAGAGCTATCTTGAGCCAATCACCACGCCTGAGGGGGAGTTCTCCCTCGACTGAAAGCGCCTCGCCCTCGACCTGCAGACGACTCGTCTCAAGAATCACGCGATCCGGAGTCAATTGGGCGATCAAGCGGATTCCGGTGATGGGCGGCCAGGTCGTCGCCTGTCCGTCCTTCAACAGACTCACTCTGGCGGTATTGAGTTCCAGGCGGCCGATCGGAGCCGCGGCCGGCCCTTCGAGCAGGAGATTGAGCTTGGGCTCGGTCAGATCAATGCCGACCATCCTGGCGATCCGGTCCCAGAAGTCCGGGTTGGGCGCAGTCTGGGCCGCCAGGTCAACCGAACGATCCCAGTCCACCGAGACCAACCGCTCGCCGCCCGGAGTCAGCAGACCCGGCAGACGTCCGCGGACCTCGAGGACATCCGCTCCGTCCGACGCGACCACCAGATCTTCGATCGACAGCCATGATTCGTCGCCGGACACCTTGAAACGGTAGGCGATGGGGCCCTGATCGGAGACGAGCCCGCCCGATGAAGACGCGGCGAATACGACCGGACCATCCATCCAGGAGCCCTCGAAATGAAAGGCTTCGACATCCAGCCAGTCGAATTCCCGGTCCAGCAGACCATCGGCCAACCGGCTGTTGAGGTTCTCTGCGTCGATCACCCACTGACCTGAAAACGGCCAGTCGAGATCGCCGCGCAGATCAAGAAAGCGGTCCTCCCCTTCCAGCCGGATGGTGCCTCCGACCCAAGACTTCAGGTCTGTCTCGATGAGTGCACCGCGGGCTGATTCCAGCACGGTTGCTCCGTTCACTGACAATCGGAGCCCGGTGAGCCGGGCGCGCATAGCCGACCCCGCCGACAGACCTCCCGTGATCTCCAGCTCGGCCTGATCGGTCCGAATCGTGAGCCCGGCATGGTCAAGATCAAGCCCGCAGCCCCGAAACCGGCCATCAATCGACGAGGGGAGCATGCCGGGAACCCGGACCAGGCCGGCCCGCCCGCTGAGCGAATAGTCCGGAGCCTCCCACGGGCCATTCAGTGATCCCGCCACCACCAGATCGCTGACGTCGATGTCGTCCCCCAGGAAAGACTTGAGAAGCTCTCCTTGAGTCCTCGCAAGCACTTCACCGTCAAGAGTTTTCTTCGCCAGATCGACCTCACCGGAGAAGGTCAGCTCGGAATCGGGGTCGAGCGCCAGCGACAGCCGTGGGAGCGACAGCCTCGGATAATCGAGGGCGATCTCCGCCTCGGCCCGAACGCCGGAAAAACCATCCATGGCCAGATCTTCAGCCGACAGGGTGGCGGTGAGGGTGGGCATCCGGCCCGCTCTGGTCGTCAACCTGGCCTGACCCGCGGCCCGACCACTTGCCGGGAAGGGGCTGGCGGCCAGGTCGATACCAAAACTGAGATCGGCAGTCTGATCGAGGAAGCCAGGGCCGAATCTCAGATCGATCGGAGACGAGAGACGAGCAGTCGCCCAGGGCAGATCCAATTCGACCGTCTCCAGATGGACACTCTCCAGGTCTCCGTCCGCTTCGAGCGCCACTTTCAGCGGAGGAAGATCCGGATCCGCCTGGCTTTCCGGGGTCGACGACAGATCCGCGGATGCGGAGAAGCGATTTCCCGACCAGGAGAGGTCCAATTTCCCGCGAATCGGCCCATAGTCGTCAATTCCGAGCATCTGTGGATCAACTTCGAGCAGGTCGGATTGGATAAGGGCGGAATCGGGGAGCATGCCTCCGGCGGCAAAGACCACCCTCCCCGAGAAAGCGCTTTTCTGCCACTGAAGTCCCAGGCTGACCTCCAACTGCTCCGACGCGCCGGTGATCAGGGCGGTCACGGAAGCGTCCCAAGGCTCGACCGTCAGATCGACGGTCCAGGGATCAGCAACGGGAGCGGTGATCCTGGCCCGCGATCGCCACAACCCGCCCGGATCGACCACAACCGCTTCCAGACCCGGAAACCGCCATTCGACGCGCTCCAGAAAAACCGTTTGGCCACCGGCCACCAGGGTGCCGGATTCTGCGAGGATGGTCGGGAGGAATCGCTGCAGATCGGGAAGGACGGCACGGATCTGGCGGTGGATATCGGCCACCGAACTGGCGGCGGCCGGTTCGGCCGCGGTTGAAGCCGAGATCTCCAGATGCCATTGCTCAATCCGGACCAGGGCCGCTCTGCCCCCGGGCTCCGGGGAAGCGAGAAGCCAGACCGGCCAGATCGGCAGCGAAACCTTCCCGGCAATCAGCCTGACCCCAGGCTGTTCCAATCGCACATCCTCCAGCAGGAGGTACCGGTAGCCGAGCCGGTCGAATGAACCGACCGCCAGTCCGAAACGCGGCCCGGCTTGCACCAATGCCCACGGCAACCAGACCGGGTAGGCCAGCAGGATCAGGCTGACCCCTAGCAAGGAACCGACGATCAATCTGAAAATGAAACGGCGCATCAAGAACCGGCGGGAAGGCTGTCTGAAGAGGAATCTTCAGACAATCGAATCGAAAGTGATGTTTCCACAGATAGCTGTAAAGGCCACCATGGGATTCGCGAGGCCGGTCTTGAAACAGAAGAGAGCGACTGATTGGATGAACGCATCTTGAGTGACTCCCGACAGGACAGGAAACCCTTCGGCCGGCAGATCGAAAACCTCATCGCCAACCTGAGAGGTTTTCCTGAGGATCAGGGCCGGTCACGGATTCGACCGACCCGGCCGATTGACGAGTTGGTGGAGAAACTTCTGATCAAGCATCGGGTCGGCACCTCCTCCCCGGAAGAAACGATCCGCGATGCCTGGGCCGGGATCGTGGGCGAATCCAATCAGCAGTTCGCCCATCCCGCCCGGATCGAACGGGATCGCTGTCTCGTCATCGCCGTCAGCGACCCCATCGTCCGCCAGGAACTGCAGTTCAACAAGAAACTCCTGATTGAGAGGATCCGTGCGCTTGCCGGTTGCGGCGGGATTCGCGAAGTCACCCTGCGATCGGGGTGAACGGCCGGCGCCTGACGGCCGGCCGGCAATCGGTTTCCGGACTGATTTCCAGCCATTTTTTCGCTTGCGGGTTCCCGGCCTGTCGTTGATGTTGACCCCTTACGTCAGAGTCAGGCCATCGGTTGTGGTCGGACTCCTCGGTCCACCCGGGAAACCGGATGAAAGCGGTGGAAACGGCTCGGGCTGTCTCCACGGAACCCGCATTCAGCGTGGTTCCCGACCGTGAACCAAATGAAAAACCATGACAGAAGTCTCGAATAAACAGAATATCATCACCGGGTATCAGACCCACGAAAAAGACACCGGCTCCTGCGACGTCCAGATTGCCCTGCTGACCGCGCGGATCAGTCACCTGACTGACCATCTGCGGGTCCATCGCAAGGATTTCCATTCACGTCGGGGTCTTCTCGCCATGGCAAGTCGTCGTCGAAAGCTTCTCGATTACCTGAAGCGTCACGACCTCCCCAAATACACCGAGTTGCTCAAGCGACTCAACCTCCGCAAATAAGCGGGTGTGGTGGACGTGTTTCGCCGCGGCGAAACCGGGCCCATCCTCCTCCGGCAGCCCGGTGAATCAAGCGATTTGGATGAGCTCTGGGTCGACCAATGGTCGTTCTCCAGCCTCCATCCCGATCGGCGCGATGCACCAAGATCCCGGAAAGTGAGGGCCGACCCATCGGTTGCCACCTTTCCCCAATCACCTCGATTGAACGAACGACCTGAGACATTTCCGTCTGCCATTCCAACGCCCGGCTGGGGCGGCAGACGGAAATCTCTCAAGCTCGTGGTTCAATCAGGTTTCCAAACACAGATAGATTGATCCATGAAACAGAAGCACAACTTCAAAGTAGAAGGTCTCGATATGACCTTCTCCACCGGTACTCTGGCAGGACTTGCCAGCGGTGCTGTTACCGTGACCGTCGGTGAGACGTCACTTTTCGTCGCCTCATCGGTCGCCGCCACCACCCGGGAGGGCCAGGATTGGTTCCCGCTGCAGGTTGACTACCGCGAGCGGTTCTCCGCTGCGGGCCGTTTCCCCGGCGGCTACTTCAAACGCGAAGGCCGCCCCTCCGAGAAGGAGATCCTGACTTCCCGCCTCTGTGACCGTCCCTGCCGGCCGCTTTTTCCCAAGGGCTTCCTGAACGAAGTCCAGATCTGCGGCCTTTTGCTGACAGCCGACCTCGTCAACGACTCGGACATCTCGATGGTCAATGGCGCTTCGGCTTCCCTTGCCATCTCCGAAATCCCCTGGAATGGCCCGATCGGCTGCGTCCGGGTCGGCCGTATCGACGGGAAGTTTGTCGCCAACCCGACCATTGACGATCAGTTCTCGTCCGACCTCGATCTCGTCTACGTCGGCACTGCCGAGGAGATGCTGATGATCGAAGGCAGCGCCGACCAGCTTCCGGAAGAGGACTTCCTCAACGCCCTCGAGTTCGCCCACCAATCCATTCAACCGATCATCGCGACCATCAACAAAATGGTCAGTGAGGTCGGCAAACCGAAGAAGGAATTCCCCCTGATCACCTGCGACGAGCCGGTCATGGAAACCGTCCGCGCCGCAGCCGGTGCCGATATCGCCGCATCCGCCAAGCACCCGACCAAGCAGGCCCGTCAGGATGCCCTGTCTGCTGCCGGCGACAAGGCCAAGGCGGCTCTCGACGAAAAGCTCGGTGAAGACGGCTACAAGGCCACCCATCTGAAGATGGCTCTCGAGGAACTGCAGGAGGCCGCCTACCGCGATGCCATCCTCAGTGAAGGCTACCGCTCGGGCGGCCGGCCCACCGACAAGCTGCGCGAGATTTCCTGCGAGACGGGAGTCCTGCCACGGGTGCACGGTTCCGCCCTCTTCAACCGCGGCGAGACTCAGGCCCTCGTCATCACGACCCTCGCTTCAACCGGTGAGTCACAGAGTCTCGATGCCTTGACCGGCGGACCCAAATCCAAGTCATTCACCCTTCACTACAACTTCCCCATTATTCGGTCGGCGAGACCGGGCGGATCATGGGTCCGGGTCGTCGTGAAATCGGACACGGAGCCCTCGCGGAACGGTCTCTCTTGCCGGTCGTCCCGACCGAAGAGACCTTCCCCTACTGCATCCGGATCATCTCCGAGATCATGTCGTCGAACGGATCGACCTCGATGGCCTCGATCTGTGGCGGTTGCTTGTCGCTGATGGACGCCGGTGTGCCCATCATCGCCCCGGTGGCCGGCATTTCAATCGGCCTGGTCAGCGAGCGGGACGCGTCCGGCAAGCTCTCCAAGCAGGTCCTCCTGACCGATATCCTCGGCGAAGAGGATCACTACGGCGACATGGATTTCAAGATCGCCGGAACCGCGGAGGGCATCACCGGATTCCAGCTCGACCTCAAGATCAAGGGACTTCCCTTCGATCTGGTGCGCAAGGCGGTGGCCGCCTCGCGGACCGCCCGGCTCGAGATTCTCGAAAAGATGAAGGAAGCCCTCGCCGAACCGCGTCCTGAGCTCAGTGAATACGCTCCGCGGATCGAGACCCTCCAGATTGATCCCGACAAGATCGGTGCCCTCATCGGCCCGGGCGGCAAGAATATCCGCCGGATCACCGAGATCACGGGTGCCGAGATCAATATTGCCGAGGACAACAGCGGGAAGGTCTTCGTCTACACCAACAACCGCGAGGCAATGGCCCGAGCGGTGGAGGAGGTCATGATGGTCTGCGGCAAGATCGAGGAAGGAAAGATCTACCGCGGTATCGTCAAGGGAATCAAAGAGTTCGGTTGCTTCGTCGAGGTGCTTCCCGGCCAGGAAGGTCTGGTCCATATCTCGGAGTTGGCTGATTTCCGGGTCCGCCGGACCGAGGATGTCTGCAAGATGGGCGACGAAATGGTCGTCAAGTGCATCGGCATCGACGAGCGGGGACGCGTTCGCCTGAGCCGACGGGCCGCTCTCGAGGAGCTCGAAGCACAGAAGAACGGACAAGGCGGAGCCGAAGTGGCGGACGTTGCCGATGACGACGGTTCGGCCGAAGAGGCCGAAACCGCGACCCGCAGCGACGCCTGATCTCTCCCCCGGTCACCTTCCTGCCCAATTCAAGCGCCGAATCCACTGGATTCGGCGCTTTTCTTTGCCCGAAATCCTGCGCGATACTGGAGGTGCCTCCCCGCCATGACCACCCGAGCCGAACCCATCATCCTGGTCGACAACCTGACCCGCGTTTTCCGCACCTATCGCAAGCGCCCCGGTTTCGTCGGCGGGCTGATCGGCCTGGTCCACCGGACTTACGAAGAAACGGCCGCCGCCGACCGGATCAGTTTCTCCATCAACGAGGGAGAGTTCGTCGGCTTTCTCGGGCCCAATGGAGCGGGCAAGACAACCGTCCTGAAGATGCTCTCAGGACTCATCCATCCCACGAGCGGTTCCGCCCGGGTGGCCGGGTTCAACCCACGAGAGCGCAGGAATGAATACCGCCGGATGTTCGCCCTCGTCCTCGGTCAGAAGAATCAGCTCTGGTGGGATCTTCCCGCCATTGAGTCCTTCCACCTTCTGCGCCATATCTATGGCATCCCGGCCGAAACCCACCGGAAGCGTCTCGACGAACTCGTCGAACTCCTGGGGGTGGGCGCCAAGCTGAACGTCATGGTTCGCGAATTGTCCCTCGGCGAAAGGATGAAGATGGAACTGGTCGCCGCCCTGCTCCACGGCCCCCAGATCCTCTTCCTTGACGAACCGACCATCGGCCTCGACGTGGTCAGCCAGCGCTCCGTGCGCCATTTTCTCCGGGACTACAACCAACGCCACCGCGTGACCATCCTGCTGACCAGCCACTATATGGCCGACATCGAGGCTCTCTGCAAACGGGTCATCGTCATCCATCATGGCCGGCTCATCTATGACGGCCGGCTTGACCGGCTCGACATCGAAGGCGCCCGCCACAAAGTGATCCGATTCCGGCCCCTTGACAGCTGGCCGGCCGACTGGGTGGCCCCGGGCAAGCGACTGGCCGATGAAGACGGTTCAATCACCGTCGAGGTGCCCGGCGACCGCATCGTCGAGGCCTCACAGTTCATCCTCGCGACCGCCCCGGTCGCAGACATCACCATTGAGGAAGTGCCTCTCGAGGAAATCATCCACCAGCTCTTCAGCAGCCAGACCTGAACGCCCGGTCAACACAAAGAGGCCATCGGAAGGGTCATGAATTGCCGTCGCGCACCCGTGGTGAGCGCGTCAACCCCAGCTCCGGCCGGGAATCCCTGCGCCCCGCGCGGAAACCGGGCCTCCGCTGCCTGGCGACGAACGATCGGGAAAGCGCCTCACACCGCACCAGGGCGGTCGGGTTGCTCGTCGAGCAGCCCGCCGAGCGAAGCGCGCATGCCCGAAAGGGTGAACGGCTTGTTCAGGACCCGCGCCCATCTCGGGACCGGGTCCACCCCGGCACGCAGATCGATCCGGGTCGTCGTCGCGATCGTGGTCATCCCGGGGTGCAGCCGCCTTGCTGTATCCAATAATTGAATACCCATGTCCCCTTCCTCCGGATCGCACTCCGCAATCAAGCCGTCGTAAGGCAGGCTCTCGAGCAGCCGTCCGGCGACCGACGCATCGGCCGTCTTGTCGATGTGGAATTCGTTCCTGACCACCATCTCTATCATGTCGGTGATCGCCGCATAACGATCGAAGACGAGCAGGCGGCGGCCCAGCAGGTCGCCGGCCGGCCGCAGACTCTCCAGCGCCCTCTCGATCAACGCCTGCGGCTCCTCCCTTTCGCCTTCCAGGCGGGACCAGCCCAGCGTCAGCGGGGCCAACCCGCCAAGACCGGCGACACGACGGGTCGCGCTCAGGGCTTCCCTCGGCACCTGGCGCGGAGCGATCAGCCCCAGGGTGGAAGCGTCGAGGACATCGCAGATCGCCTCTTCGCCGAGTTGCGCACGCAATTCGGGCAGACGGGCGAGCAGCGGGGTCAGATCGGAGCCGGCCCGCAGGACCACCAGGGTCAAGGGCAACCCCAGCCACCGGCACCGATAGACCTCGCGGTCCAGGTGCTCGCGCAGCGCGCCACGGTCGGCCGTCATCGGACCGAAGATCACGACGGTAAAACCGGCTCCCGCCGGCCGTTCGACCGTCCGCAAATCGACCAGATTCTGCCCGGACCCGGAGGGCAGCACGTATTGGAGATGGTCCGGGTCAATCGTGGATTTGCGGACGCTGTGCGCCTCCAGCGAACTGACGGTTTCCTCCCGATTCCCCCACCCGCCGGTTCCGTCAATCCTCGGGACCTGCGCGTTGCGCAGCAGCAGGGAACCATCCTGATCGAAACAGAGGATGCCGATGGGCAGTTGGTCGTAGACGAAACGCAGAAGCATCAGCGTCCGTCGATCCGCCTGCAACGTTTCGGCGACCTCGAGAAGCGCCGCGGTAAAGTCGGTCAACGCCCCGAGAAGGTGCAGATCCTGGGGCCCGAACGGCCGCGAGGAGGAGGGTGGAGCGATCCGGATAAAGCCACCCGTCCCCGATGTTGATTCCACCGGCGAGGTCAGTTCCGGGGTGGCGAAGGACTGATCGGACTGATCGGGCGAACCAACCGGCAGGGAGAAGTGGATGGTCCGGCCCGATTCCGAAGAGACCCAGCCGAAGAAATCTTCGAGGGCTTCGAAAAAAGATCCGAAATCCGAAATGCCGCGCAGAACGACGGCCAGACGCCGGGTGATGCCGTCCACATCGGCGAGGGCCTGCTCCAGTTTCTTGGTTGATGGCTGGATCATCGCTCGGTCGAATCGGTCGGCAGCGATATGGTGAACTCCGTTCCCTGCCCCAGAGTGCTGGCCGCACGGATCACTCCATGGTGTCCGTCCACGATCCGCTTGACGATCGCAAGTCCCAGACCCATGCCTCCCCGGCCCTTCCGGACACCCGTTGATTTCGTGGTCACAAAGGGCTCGAAAATCCGGGGCAGAACCTCGAGGTCGATTCCATCGCCATTGTCCCGGATGGTCACCTCAACGGAGGGATTGATAACCTGACGGGTCCGGTGTTCCAGCCGCACCTCGATCCTGCCGTTTTCCCGGTTGTTGATCGCCTGAACGCCGTTTTGGAAGAGGTTGATGAACACCTGGAGCAACTGGTTGTAATTGCCGTGGACGGGCGGCATGGTCACGTATTCAAAATCAAATGATACGCCGGCTCCGCGGAAATCCGACTTCGTGATGTCATAGGCCGCCTTGATCACCTCGCCGACCTGCAGGTAGGTAAACTCGACCGAATCCCGGGTGGCGAACGAAGAGATGTTCTCGACGATCCCGACAATTCGCGCGACATCGCGCTGCATGATCTCACTGAACTCGCGCTGAAACTCCCTGTCATCACCGTTCTCCTTGAGCAGGCCGGCAAAGGTCTGGATGGAGACCAGCGGGTTGCGCAACTCGTGAGCCAGGCCGGCCGCGAGAGTGCCGAGCGAAATCAATTTCTCGGCCTGGCTGGCCCGCCTCTCCAGCTGGCGGGAACGGACGTTGAGTCCAATCTGGAGACAGATGGCTTCGAGCAGGGAGAGATCGGCTCCGGAAAAGAGACGATGCCGGGCCCGGGGCCGAAGGATGAGCACTCCGAAGAAAATTGTGTCGGCATGAATCGGGACGATCGCGGCGACGCCGTGCTCCATCCGCAGGGCCCGGGCGCGATGGGAATAAAGTGAGTCCGACTCCATCTCGATCTCCTCGAGCAGGACCGCCTTGCGGGAGCGTTGCACCAGCCGGACAATCGGATCATCGGGATCGAGCCGGAAAAGTTCACGGAATCCGGCCGGAAAGCCGCTCGAGACCACCGGTGTGATCTCCGCCTCAAGTTCGCCGCGGACCGCAATGGCGGCGCCGCCGGTATCAAGGGTGGTTCGCACGGACTCCACCACCTCCTCGAACATCTTCTCCTCGTCGCTGATCGAGGCGATCTGCTGGGCCAGGTGGCGCAACCGGCTGCGGCCGCGGAACTCCTCCCGCAGAAGCGTGCCCTCAAGAAGCCGGTCCACCCGGATCTTGAGAAGGTAGGAGGCCACGAAGATACAGCCGGTGGTCAGTAGCGAAACCACAAAATAGGCCGGCTTCGGAAGGACGCTCCAGCCGGTCAGCCAATGGGCCGTCCAGAGGGCCAGCGGCATGACCGGTGTCAACGCCACAACGACCAGACCATAGCTGATCAGCCGCACCACCAGGAGGTTGATCTCAACCAGCCGGAAGCGGATCATCGCATACCCCACCCCGACAATGTAGACGAGGGCGAGACCATTGCCGACCGGGGGGATGGGGACATCGAACCAGAGCAGGAAATTGGTCAATCCTCCGATCCAACCGACGATCGTGCAGAAGCAGACATAAAAGAGCTGGTTGCGTCTGGCATGGCTGGAGCGGCGAAAGGCCGAGAGCAGAACCATCCAGGCACGAACCGTATAGTAACTGAAGAGTAAGCTGTAGGGGACAAAAACCGGCCCGCCTTTCGGCCAATAGGGGAACATCAGCTCCGGTTCCACGTGAGAGACCAGGTAGGGCGTCGGCGTAAAGGCGGCTATGACCACCGCGATGACGTAACCGATCTGGATCTCATACCGGTTGACCCGCCCCGCCAACCGGGTGACAAAGTGGTAATAGGAGATCGGGATGAAGGTCGAACACCCGAGCAGGAGACGGGAATACAGCAGGGCTTCCTCCGCGCTGGCGGAGAACTGCCAGAGCAGGTAGAACAACGACCAGAGGGCAAAACTGGCCGTGAACCACGAAAAGAGCTGGTTCTGCCGTCGCCGCGGATCCCGAAGCAGGACTGCGAGCCCAAGAACGACGCTCGAGAGCACGTTCAGAAATGCGGTGACAATGCAGTAGACGATCACTTGATACCTGCGACCACGTTGGCCTGATTCCCCAGGGAGGTAAAGCACTGCACCCGGTTGAAGCCCGCCCGTTCGAGCATGGCGGTCAATTGCTCCGAACTGAAGAACACATAGTAACCCTGCTCCTCCTTGACCTTGATCGCTCCCGCGGCGCGCAGGAGTTCACGCGCCGACTCGAGCTCCGGACGAGAGGCTTTCTGCTCGATGAAATCCCGATAGATGGCCGAGAGATCGCAGAAGGGTTTCATGCTCGACACGACAATACGGCCTCCCGGCTGAAGCACACGGTAAAAGTGTTGAAGCAGGCGCTCCGGATCTTCCAGGTAGGACAGAACGAGACTGCAGACAATCTTGTCGAAGCAATTATCGGCAAACTGGAGAATCCGACCCCAGGTCTTGCGACCGTCCCCGAACTCCTCGAGGTCTCCCCGCGCATAGATCCGGTCGATCCGGGTGGCGCTCACAGATCCGGGTGGCGTGAGCAGCTGATGGGCGGTCCGGTGCTTGTCGATCGCCTCACTCAATCCGGCGGCAGTCAACTCGATGCCCAGATAAATCGGCCGCTTTCCGGACGGAAAGACCCTGCGCTGAATCAACTCACGCAGAACCCAGACGCCGAACAGACCGTTCCCGCACCCGGCATCGAGCAGAATATCCTCATCCTCGATTTTTCCGATCAGGTCACCCACCAGGTCGAGATAGTGCTGGAATTCGTCGATCTTCTCCATCACCCGGTATTTGCCGAGATACTCGCCCCAGAAATCCGTCTCCGAGCCGTTGAAGATCTGAATCTTCTTCAATCGATCACGCTCAATGCGATTCTGGGCGAAGAGGGCGCGCTTGTCGGGAATCCGCACCTCTGCGGCCCGGCCACCCTCCGCACAAAACTGGGCCTGACAGACACCGACCACCATGCGCAGGCTTCGCTCGGCTGTCTCCTGGTTTTCCCGGACCTCGTGCATGGCCCCTTCAATCGGATAGAGTCGCATCTGATCGTTGCAGCGCGCAATCGCCTGGACGTCCTCCATCCGCACCCAGGAATCATGGGAGGCAGGGAACCATGAAATCGGGGCATCGATCAGGGAAATGTCCCGGGCCATGTCGTCCAGTCGATGGTACTGCCCCTCGACCGCTTCATCGAAGAACCGGTCCATATTGACCTCGTGCCCGAGGATATCGAGGACTCCGAACCGCTTCCCGCCGATATGCGCGGCCACCAGGTCTTCCTGATAGACCCGGAACAGGGTATAGGTCAAATCAACCACTCCGACCACTCCCACGAGATGCCGGACCCGCCGGTCCTCCCGGGCGGCCCGAACCGCCATCAGGGATGAAAGACTGTTGGCCAGAAGGGTCACCTCCTCGCAGCCGTAGGTGCGTTCCAGAAAGTCCAGGGTGGCGGTGACATTCTCCACTCCTTCGCCCAGGGTGAAATCGAGCATCGCGCCATCGGACTCGCCGAAATGGCTCGTGAAATCGAAACGGATCACACGGAAGCGATTGGCCGCCAGGTAATAAGCCAGCGGAAGATTGTTTTTCTTCGACTCGCCGTACTTCGGCATGATGACGACAAACGGAGCGTCCTCATCGCCGGAACGGGCATCCACGTAGGCAACGATCTTCTTCCCGTCCTTGTTCGGGTAGAAGACCTGTTCGCTTATGATATCACTTACTTGAATACCGCTCATTAGCCGGCTCGATTGCAGTCGCGGGATATTGAATCCACCGAACGGCCATAGATTTGAAATTCAAGCATTTGGCAATTTTCTTTTTGATAAAGACACCCGGTGTGAAACCGTTATGAATAGTGGCGGGTTCCGTCTCTTGGAAACCCGTCGTCGAGCTACCGTCCCCTCCCCCCACTCATTCCCTTGCAAGATCCGAATTCCAACAGCTTGGCCGTGACATTTGCCAGATGCCCGGCCAGCCTATTTCCATTCGTTCGAACCATTAGTGATCAGTGTCCTCCTCATTGCTGAAGACCGCGAGGCAGAAAACCGGATAAGGGCGCTCCTCCCCGCGGATCGTTACAAGACCTCGACGCGATCAACCGTCGACGAGGCCCGCACGATCATTGAGGCGAATATCTTCGACCTGAGCATCTTCTGTGTCTCGGAGTCGGACCGGAACGCGCTCGACGAGATCGCCCAGATCAAACGCATGAGCCCCGGCATCCCGCTGGCAGTGGTCATTGCCCGCTGCCCCCAGGCGTGGGAAGAGTCCGCCCTGGGCAAGGGCGTCGATTTCGTCTTTTGCGATCCCCTCGTCGCCACTCACTTCACCTCGATTCTCGACCGCCTCGCCCGACTGGCCGAAACCTCCCGCCCGGCACCGACGCCTTCCCAGATCGTGGCCAGACCCGTCGAAACCGGGTTTTCCCGCGCAGCGCTGGAAGTCCTCCGCGATTTTTCCAGGGTCCTCGGCTACTCACTCGACTACAAACTGTTCACCCAGCATTTCGTGCTCAAGCTGCGTGAGATCATCCGGGTCAACCGGATTGCCATCTTTCTGGAACCGCCGCCGACCAGTTCGATGACCGCGGGACCGAAAGCCAACCGACTTCCCTGCATTTCCGCCGTCGGCATTCCACTCGACATCCGCGACTGCTTTGAACTCTCGCGCAATGCGGGGATCGGTGAGCGCCTGACCAAGGGCAACCATATCCTGCGGGCCGGCCCGGAGCACGGTCAGTTCTTCGGCGGTCTCAACCCGAAGATCCAGCGCGAATTCGAGATCCTCGACTGCCACATCGCCATCCCGATCTCCGACCGTGAGCGCACCCTCGGCGTCGCCGTTCTCGGCGATCGGGTGACGGGAAATGATTTCTCCGATGAGGAACTGCAGTTGCTCTTCCTCCTGATGGAAGAGCTCGGATTGGCGATCAAGAACAGCTGGCTTCATCATCAGCTCTCAGCCAGTCACAAGCTCTTCTCCGATGTCCTCGCTTCCATGAGCAGTGGAAGCATGGTGGTGGGACCGGACCTGAACATCCTCCATGCCAATCGCGCCATGATGCACTTTGTCCGTGGAGACCGGGAATCCCAAAAAACCCTCGAATTCGCCGATCTTCAGCCGACTCTGGCGACTCCGATTTACGATGTCGTCGAAAAGGGCGCCAAACCGTCGCCTTTTTTCTTCACCGACCGGCCCGAGAGCAAGAGCATCTTCCGCGCTTCGATCATCCCCTTTCGCAACGGAGACAATCGCCTGCCCCAGTCGGTCATGGTCGTGGTGGAGGACTTCACCCAGATCGAATCGGCCAAGCGCTTCGATATCGAGTCTTCCAAGACCAAGCTCATCTCTCTCATCGCCAAGCGATTCGCCCACGAAATCAGGAATTCCCTCGTCCCCCTGACCACTCACCAGCAGCTTCTCGATCAGGAATACGCGAACGAGGATTTCCGCCGGTCGCTGAAGACGGCTCTCGAAACCGAAACCGGACGGATTCAGCGCTTCACCGACCAGATGCTCTTCCTCGCCCAGCCGAGCCTGACACTCGACGAAGTGACTGATCTGCCGAGCCTGATCAATGAGAGCTTCCAAAGCATTCGCGGACAATTCGGAGGCCGGCCCACCCTTGAGGTCACCTCGGAAGTCGAAAGCCCGGTCGTCCGCTGCGATCGCCACAGCCTGCGGCACGCGATCGGCGAGATCCTCGTCAATGCCATCCAGGCCAACACCGACGATCCCGCCGTCACGGTCCGGCTGCGCAACGGGGTAGAGGGCAAGATTGCCCTCGAATTCTCCGACAACGGCGTCGGCTTCACCAGCGAGACAGCCGAGCGCGCGATCGAGCCGTTCTTCACCACCCGAAACACCGGGGTCGGCCTCGGCCTGACCGTGGCCCATCGCATTGTTGACGAACACCATGGCGAGCTCCTCGTCAAACCCCGCTCCCGGGAAAATCAGGCCGACGTCGCGGTCATCCTCCCCCACGCCGACTCCTGATTCACGGATCTTCCACGGCAGTCCGACCGGCAGGAATCCGATCCCCGGAGGCGGGCCGCACATTCACACTTGCCGCCACCCGCCGAAGACTATAAGTCAGACCCCCTAATCCCATAGTAAAGGAACCCTTCACACGGCCCTTCCATTCAGCCTTCCAGTCGAAGTCTTCCACGATTCTGAGGACGAACAACCTCAACCCGCAGTCTTTCGCATGCCACTTACCGAACTCGATTCCGCCCTTCAGAAGCCGGGCGCCGAGGATACCGAGATACTCAAGAAGACCCTGCTCGTCATCGACGACGAGGAAGGACCCCGACAGTCCCTGCGGATGGTGTTCAAGAACGACTACCATGTCCACACCGTCGAGTCCGGGGAGAAGGCGATCGAGTATGTGAGGACCCATCCCGTCCACGCCGCCATTCTCGACATCCGGATGGCCGGGCAATCGGGGATCGAGGTCCTCCGGCAGATCAAGGCGATCGCCCCGTCCATCGAGGTCATCATGCTGACCGCCTACGAAACCCTCGAGACCGCCCGGCAGGCGATCCGCCTCGGAGCCTGTGATTACCTCAACAAACCCTTTGATATCGCCACCATCCGGGAATCCGTCAAGAGGGCGGCCCGTCTGCGCGACATCAGTGACAATATCTCCGCGACTTTCGACCGTTTCAATTCCCTGACCAGTGAACTCCAGGACGCCAACCTGCGCGAAGAGATGGCCCGAACCGCGAACGAGATCTACGCCGGCGTCCTGCACGACATCAACAACCCCCTGACGATCATTTCCGGTTTCGTCGAGATGCTCGAAATGCAGCTTTCCCGCTCCACCGTGGTGTCGGGCTCCGCCCTCGAGGAAGCCCGCGGAAAACTCAATATCATCTCCAAGCAGGTCTCCACCTGCGGCGCCATCACCAGCCGCTACCTCAAGCTTCTCAAACGCACCTCCGAGGAAGGCACGACACTCTCCGTCAATCAGATCCTTTCGGATCTCATCTCACTCCTCAAGTCGCACCCGGCGATCCACTCGAGCAAACTGGTCGTCAAATCGCTCGAATCCGACCTGCAGACACCGGTCAACTGCACCGAGTTGCTCCAGGTCCTGATCAACCTGTCGGTCAATGCCTTTCAGAGCACACCGAAGTCCCAGACGGTCGAGGTGTCCGCCACCCGCCATGACGAACCGATCGACCTCGCAAGTCTGCCCGATGGTCCGGATACCCATCTGCTCAATCCGGAGCATTTCCTGAATCAGGCCCCGGTTCTCTGCATCACCCTGACCGATCAGGGCGACGGCATACCGAGCGACCGCTTTGCCCGTATCTTCGAACCCTACTTCACCACCAAGGGCAGTCAGGGCGGCACCGGCCTGGGCCTGTCCATCGTGGCCCGATTGATGAAAAACGCCCGGGGAATGGTCTGGCTTCAGAGCCGCCCGGGTGAAGGCACCTGCTTCAAGCTCTTCTTCCCCGCCTCGAATCCGGAGTCCTGACCCACGGACCCTCGCCATGGCGGATCCGGTTCCACTCCTATTGGCATTCCTCGCGGGGGTCTTCATCTCGGGTCTCACCGTCTGGCTCGCCACCCGCCTGGCCCATCAGAAAGCGCTTTCCGTCCGGGACGGTCAACAGGCGACGACTGACGAGAAAGCCAGGAACCTCGAATCCCGGCTGGAAGATGCCGACCGGGAACGCGCCGCCCTGATCTCCGAGAATACCCGCCTGCGGGAACGATCGGGTCATCTCGAGCAGGAGATCGCCCGGCTGCAAACGACTCTCGACAGCGAACGCAAGAACGCCACCGAGAAACTCGCGGCCGTTCAGGATGCCCAGGAAAAGCTCATTGAGAGGTTCAAAGCCCTCTCTGCCGATGCGCTGCGCGAGAACAACAAGACCTTCCTCGATCTGGCCCAGACCTCCTTCAGCAAGCTGCAGGAAGGTGCCGCCGGCAGCCTCGAGGCCCGGGAAAAGGCGATCAGCCAGGTCATTCAGCCTCTCAAGGAATCCCTCAACAAGGTCGACACCCGCATTCAGGACCTCGAAAAAATCCGGGCCGGGGCCTATGCCGGACTCAGCGAGCAGATCAGGAGTCTCCTGACCACCCAGGGCCAGCTCGAAGCCCAGACGGGCAACCTGGTTCGGGCCCTGCGCGCTCCCGCCATCGGAGGCCGCTGGGGTGAGATCCAGCTCAAGCGCGTGGTGGAGATGGCTGGAATGGTCGAATACTGCGACTTCACCCAGCAGGACTCGGTCGACACGGAGAGTGGCCGGTTGCGCCCGGATCTCATCGTCCGCCTGCCCGGCGGCAAACAGATTGTGGTCGATTCCAAAGCCCCCCTCCAGGCTTACCTCAATGCCACCGAATCAGCCGATGAAGCCGTGAGGTCCGGATTTCTCATCGACCACGCCCGCCAGGTCAAAGTGCATATCGGCAAACTCGGGGCCAAGTCCTACTGGGACCAGTTCCAGCCTGCCCCCGAATTCGTCGTCCTCTTTCTTCCCGGCGAATCCTTCTTCAGCGCCGCCCTGAGCGTTGATCCGAGCCTCATCGAATCGGGTGTCGACCAGAAGGTCATTCTCGCCACCCCGACCACCCTGATCGCCCTGCTGCGTGCCGTCGCCTACGGCTGGAGGCAGGAACAGCTTGCCCGCAATGCCCAGGAAATCAGCAACCTGGGCCGCGAACTCTACGACCGGATTCGCGTTCTGGCCGCCCACTTTGACGATCTTCGCAAGTCGCTGGACCGATCGGTCAGTTCCTACAACAAGGCGGTCCGCACCCTCGAGTCCCGGGTCCTCGTCTCCGCCCGCCGCTTCCAGGAACTGGGCAGCGGATCTAACGAGGCCATCCCGGTCATCTCGGCGATCGACCAGGTGCCCCGCATCATCCAATCCGACGAATTGAACGACAATCCGTCCGACGATGAACTGATGCCGGACGACCGCGACCCGGTCGACCCGGAATCGGACGACTGACGACGGACTATCGGTGATCCCAGGGCAACTTCACCTGGATCGGCCGGTGCTTCCAGATCTCGAAGGGCTCGAAGATCTTGCCCGGGTTGAGGATCCCGTTGGGATCCAGGGCGTCCTTGACCGCCTTCATCGCCGCGATCTCGGCCCGATTCCTGGCCAACTTCAGAAACGGAGTCTTGGCCAGTCCGATACCGTGCTCCCCCGTGATCGTCCCGCCGAGTTCCACCACCTTTTCCATCAGCCGACGGACCGCCTTGCGGGCCTCCCGGCTCTGGCGGTAATCGTCGCGATCATACATGATGTTGACGTGGAAATTGCCATCGGCCGCGTGGCCGAAGGTCGGTGCCTCGAGGCCCGAATCGGTCTGCAGTTCCTCGAGGAACGCATAAAACTCCACCTGCCGGGCCAGGGGCACCACCACGTCTTCGTTCAATTTGGTGTTTCCCAGTTCAAACATCGCTCCGGAACATTTCCGCCGCACCTGCCAGAGCGCCTCGGCCGCCCGTTCCGTTCGCGCCTCCCTTGATGCGAGGCCGAACTCCCGTATCCAGTTGTTGACGACCTTGCGGCCCGCGACAAGGTCCCGGGCGGATCCGTCCAGTTCGACGAGGAGGACCGGCCGGCCGGGATGGTCCTTGAAAAAGACCGAGTCGGTGGCCCGCTCGGCACAGAGCACGCTGCGCCGGTCGAGGAACTCCACGATCGACGGAAAGATCCGGGTGGCGAGCAGACGGCGGACCGCCCCGAGGGCCGCGCCTTCATCCGGAAAGGCGACCAGAACGGTCCAGCGCCGGTCCGGCTTGGGCAGGAGTCTGAGGATCGCCCCGGTGACCACCCCGAGGGTTCCTTCACTGCCGATCCAGAGATCCCTCAGATTGTAACCACAAGCGAACTTCCGGTAGTGGCCGCCCCACTCGACATAGTCGCCGGTCGGGAGAAAGCCGCGCAGGGAGAGAACGAAATCACGGGTCACGCCGTACTTGGCGCCACGCATGCCCCCCGCGTTGCAGGCGATGGTGCCACCGATGGTCGCATAAGCCTTGGATGAGGGATCGGGCGGATAGAACCAGCCGGCGGCCTCGACTTCGGTCTGGATATCCGCGATCCGCACGCCCGGATCCACGTCGATGAGGCCCTGCTCGGCATCCAGCCGGGTCGTTCTCCAGCCGGACAGGTCGATGACCCAGCCCCCGCGAAGCGGCGAGGCCGAACCGGTCAGGCTCGAGCCCCCACCCCGCACCGTGACCGGCACTTTCATCCGGTTGGCCAGTCGAAGCACCCGTCCGACGTCATCCCGGTCCCTTGGCACGATGACCGCTTCCGGGACAAAGGACAGCTTGCTCCCGTCGAAGGACGCGGCGAAACAGGCTTCGTCGTCAAAACGCGCGGCCGGACCGACCGCCCGCCGAAGGCGTCGGGACCTTTCCTTGGCGGTCGACCCGCTGGCATTGCGTGGGCTCATGAACTCCATTGGAGCAAAATCCGTCCCCTTGGGAAATCAATTCCTCAATCGGATTCGTTTCCACCTCCGGAAACCACCGGCTTCCCGGTTCCTCATCCCCGCATCCGCTGAAAGCGTCCGATCAGCACCCCCCCCACGATCAATTGCAGAGGGTGGTAAAGCATGATGGGCAGGAGAATCAGGCCGAGTCCCGGATGAGCGGCGAAGATGAGCTTGGCCATGGGGACGCCCGCCGCGAGGGTTTTGTGGGAACCACAGAAGACAACCGCGGGGGAATCCGGAATCGGCACCCCGAAAAAACGCACCGCACCCAGCACCAGGATCATGACGCACGCGAAATACAGGACAACCAGCCCGGTCGCGCCAAGCGTGACCCCGGCGCCGGTTTGACCCCAAAATCCGGATACAACGGACTCGCAGAAGGAAGTGTAGACGATGAAGAGCACGATCAGGCTGCTCACCGTCCCGAACTGCTTCCTGCGCCGGTCCGCCCACTGGTGAAGCCGCCGCCGAAGGATCTGCCCGAGGCACAGGGGAAGCAGGATGAGCAGGGCGATCTTCAGAATGACCGGACCGAGGGAGAAATGAGTTCCCTGCACCTGAGCGAAAGCGGACACCCAAAGCGGGGTCAGGAGGATTCCCCCCAGGTTTGAAAGGGTCGTATTGACAAGGGCGAGGGTCACATTCCCGCCGGCCAGGGTGGTGAAAACCAGGGCGGACGAGATGGTGGTGGGCAGGGCTCCCAGGAAAACGAATCCGATGGCAAGATCGGGCGGGAGAAGACGGCCGGCGGCCACGGTCAAGCCGATCGCGACAAGGGGGGTGATCCCGAAGATGAAGATCTGGATAAGCAGGTGCAGCCGCCAGCGCACCAGGCCCTGCCAGACCTGCTCGGAGGCAAGTGTCAATCCCTGCAGGAGGAAGATCAGGATGACTCCGCCATTGACCAACCCCCCGATCGGCAGCCCGCCGCCTCCGGAACCGCCGTTCGGGAAGACCCAGGCGAGCAACACGGCAAGGACCAGGCCGAGGAGAAACCAATTGCGGCGAATCCAATTCGAGGAAATCATGATACAATCCGAGGCGGGTCAGGAATCCATTCCATCGGCGACGTCCGGTTGACGTCGGCGGCCCGACTTCAGCCTCTTGAGAAACACCGCGAACACCTTGCGTTCGTCGCGTCCAATCATCCAGAGGACTCCGCCATAGACTGCGGCACCGGCCGGGATGAGCAGCAGAAGCGACAGAAGATCGGCCGCCATCGTGCCCAGGTTTTTTTCCAGCCCGAGCAGGCACGACCAGAGGACCGCAGCCATGACCGCGCCGGCAAGGACCTGCCGCAGGACGATACGGATCAGTGGGCGGAAACCGAAACCGGGGCGATGGCGACTCATCATGATCTGCAGAAGGACCGTCTGGACCACGATGGCGCAATTGCTGGCCAGGGCGAGGCCGAGGGTACTGAAGCGGTGCATCAGGAGCAGACTTAGGATCAGGTTGAGGACGAAACCGACCCCCGCCATCCGCACCGGTGTCGCCATGTCCTTGAACGCGTTGAAGGCACGGGTCAGCAGGATGACGTAGGAATAGAACGGCAGACCGAGCCCGAATACGACGATGATGGGCATCATCGCCGCGGTATCCGAAGAGAGAAAGGCGCCGCGCTCGAACAGCAGGCGGATCACCGGTTCCCGCAGGACGATGATGCCCAGGCAGGCGGGAATGGCCAGAGCCAGGGTCAGGATCATTCCCCGCCGAAAGGCCGCCTGCATCGCTTGATGGTCACCCCGGGCGGCGAAACGCGAGATCTCCGGAAAGACAACCGTGGCGATGGCGACGGTGAAGATGCCCAGCGGCACCTCCATCTGCCGATTGGCCAGATAAAGGAGCGTCGCCGCGGAGTCGTTGAGGGAAAAAGCCAATCCACGGGAAATCAGGATATTGACCTGAAAGATCGATGCCCCGATCAATCCCGGCCCCATCAGTCGGATGATCTCCTGCACCCTTGCCGACTTGGTAAACCGCCAGGAAGGGCGCCATCCCAGGCGCCAGAGGCAATAGCCGGGAATCACACATTGGAGGAATCCTCCGAAGAGCACCCCGGCACAGAGCCAGTAGATGCGTTCAGAAGGTTCATCGGTCACGGCAAGCCCGATGCCCCCGAGAAGGACGATAATCGACAGATTAAGCCAAACCGCAGTCAGGGCCGGGATGACGAACCGATTCAGTGCATTGAGAGCCGCGGCAAAGGCCGCCGCAAGGCAGATGAATACAAGATAAGGAAACAGGATCGCAGTCAGCTCCGCCGCCACCGACCAGCGCTGCGAGAGCTCACTCGACCGACTCACCACCCAGGCCGCCGTCATGGCCAGGGCGGCCAGGCCGCCGGTCAGCACGAAGAGGCGTGTCACCACCTGGCTGAGCAGTTCGAACGCACCCGGCCTTCCCTTCTCCTCCAACGCCTCGCTGAAGACCGGAATGAAGGCGGCGGTCAGCGCGCCCTCGCCGAGCAGACGCCGGAAAAGGTTGGGCAGGGTGAACGCCGTGATGAAGGCCGAATTCAGGATCCCGGCGCCAAACACCGCAGTCGTCAGCATATCTCGCATCAGGCCGAGAACGCGGGACAGGATGGTGGAAACCGAAACGAGCCCGATTCGCTCGAGACTGCTGGACATTGAAAAAGTTGTCATCACGGGACCCCGGGGAAGCAAGCACGAAGAAATCCCCCAAAGGCCCGGACCCCCAAGGCCGGACCCCCGAATCCCGGTAACCTGACGTTGACGGCCGGTGGGCGGGAACTCAATCTGCCCGCCGATGCCCCTGATCGAATCACTGGTCGAAAAACTCCAGCGACATCCCAAACGCTTCGTTTTTCCGGAAGGAAGCGACCCGCGTATCATGCAGGCCGCCCGACAGATTGTATCCCGGCAGATGGGGGTTCCCATCCTATTGGGTGACCGGTCAGCCATCAAGCAGACGGCCGCGCGCCTGAGCATCAACCTCTCGGGAATTCGCCTGCTTGAGCCGACCCGGAGTGATGATTTTGAGGCCTTTACCGCCAGGTACCTCAGCCTTCGCAGCGCCAAGGGCGTCCAGCTGGACGAGGCGCGGCAGATCATGGCCGATCCAAATTTCTACGCGACGATGATGCTGGCCGAGAATCGGGTCGAGGCCCTGATTTCCGGGGCGACGCGATCTGCCTCGAGCGCTCTGCGGCCGCTTTTTCAGATTATTCCCCGCCAGCCGGGGGTCCAATCAGCCTCATCCCTTCTGGTGCTCGATTTCGAGGGCAAGGGTGTCGGAATCGGCGGCGTGCTCTTCCTCGGGGACTGCGGTGTCCTGCCTGAGCCGACCGCCACACAACTGGCGGATATCGCCGTGACAACCGCGACCCTCGCCCACCACCTGACCAATGCCCTCCCCCGGGTGGCCATGCTCAGTTTCTCCACCCGGGGCAGCTCCAACCACCCCTCGGTCGAACGGATCCGCGAGGCCACCCGCCTCGCCCGGGCCAAGGCCGGCGTGCTCGGTTTTGAGATCGCCATCGAGGGCGAGATCCAGGTGGACGCCGCCCTCGACGCGGCCACTGCCCTGAACAAGGGGGTCGAAGGGCCGGTCGGCGGCCAGGCCAACGTCCTGATTTTTCCCGATCTGAACAGCGGAAACACTGCTTCGAAACTGGTGCAGATCATGACCGGCGCCAACTCCTACGGGCAGATTCTCACCGGGCTTTCCAAACCGGCCGCAGAGATCAGCCGGGGTGCCAGCGCCCACGACATCCTGGGAGCCGCCGCCATCGTTGGTTGCCAAGCGATCGACCGCGTTCTGCTCTATGGAAATTGAGTCTGGGCCGGAAATGACTTCCATGGCGTCTACTGGAATCACTCCCGGACCCTCCCCAGCCGGAAAGGATACGCCGAAACAGGAATTCCGAGAGTCACCCGGGCTGCTTACGCGCTCCACCAACGTGGAGACCAAGCGCCTCTACGTGGCGGCGACCCGGATGAACGACGGCAAGACGACAACCTGTCTCGGCCTGTTCGAGGCGATGGGTACCCGCTTCCCGCGGATCGGCTTCATCAAACCCGTAGGCCAGCGCTTCGTCCATGTGGACGGTCATATTGTCGATGAGGATTCCTACCTCCTTGAACGGACCTACAATGTCCGGGTTCCCATCGAAAGCATGAGCCCGATCGCGGTCGACGCGACCTTTACCCGGCGCTTCCTCGAAGACCCCGAAGGCGTCCGACCGGGACTCGTCGATCGGATCTGCCGTGCTTTCGACCGGGTTTCCTGGGAAAAGGATTTCACCCTGATTGAAGGAACCGGTCACGCCGGCGTCGGTGCGGTCTTCGACCTGTCCAATGCCAGGGTTGCCCGCCTGCTTGACGCCAAGGTCCTCATCGTGGCCCAGGGGGGGATCGGCCGGCCAGTCGATGAGATCGCGCTGAACAAGGCACTCTTTGACCATGAAGGAGTCGAAGTCATCGGGGCCGTGCTGAACAAAGTCCACCCGGAGAAGCTGGAGATGATCTCCGAGGTCACCGGCCGGGGCCTGAAGCGGCTCGGCATCGACCTGCTTGGTGTCCTGCCCAATCAGCAGGTGCTGACCGCTCCCAATCTCTCCGAGATCGCCAAGGCGATCGACGGCCGCTGGATCAACGCGAAGAATTGCGGCCAGGACCAGCGCATCCTTCGGGTCATCGTGGGAGCCATGACTGCGGAGAGTATCATCGATTCCCTCAGGCCGGGTGTTCTTCTGATCACCCCGGGGGATCGCGACGATATCATCCTGGCCGCCATCGCCTGCTCGGGTCTGGCCGGCCATCGCGTCGCCTCGGGCATCGTGCTCACCCGCGATATCATGCCCAACCCCCGCCTGATGGAACTGCTCGGGCAGACCTCGATCCCAGTCATCGCCGCTGACGGCGACAGCTACACCATCGCCTCAAGGATCAATCGAATGACCGTCAAGACCCAGCCGCAGGACAGCGACAAGATTCCCGTCATCAAACGAATGATCACCGAAAACGTCGATCTGACCCGGCTGGTGGAGCGCCTTTGAACACGGTCACGTCCCGACAGCGGTTCACCGCTGCCCCTTCAAACCGGAAGAGAATCCAACCGGGCTTCCCCTACAACCTCTGCAGGTGGATCAAATCGCCTTCAACCCTCGCTTCCGAAAGGGTTGGCCAAGCCGTTTTCACATCGTCCGGAGACCCCATCAGGGAAACGAACCCTCCAAACACGACTGAGGAAAACCCCTGGAAATTCGGTATCCGGCAAGAGCCGATATAGACCGTCTCGGGCGCGAATTTCATCGAGGATTCTCCATCCGGCGCAAACTGCCCGGCGGCCTGAAGGATGATCCGGCGGTTTTCGCCTATCCCCTTGATCTCGACTGGCATACCAATCTGGACCCGATCGTCCGCGATACGGAAGAGAGGGATGCCCGGCTCAATCTTGGCGTCACCGTATTCAACCATGAGCTCCATCCGGCGCTTGCCGAAGGAAGCCGATGACCATTGATTGAGTTCCTGCTCGTTGAGGGTGAGTTCGACGGGGCTCTCGGAAACCAGCTGGTTGCGTTTCCCGACCCAAGCCGCTCCGTCCATTCCGCTGCGGCGTCCTTCGATATAGTAGACAACCGGCTTCATCTCGTCTTCCTCCGGGAGTCGTTTGACCTCCTCGACCGGTTTGAAAACGAGGTAAACCGCCGCAATCAGGACACCAAAAGCCCCCCCGAGGAGGATTCCAAATGCCCCGGCGATGAATGAAGAGAATGTTTCCGGTCCTTTCCGTTTGCGTACCATAATCCGACACTATGTATCGGATTTGCCGGCAGAACTTGAGGACTCGGTCGAAGGCTTACTCGGCTCGGATTTCGCCGGGGTGGTCGTTTCGCCCGAGGTGGAACCGGCTCCTGATTCGCCCACCGGAGCCTTCGAGCTTTCTCTTTTGTAGTCGGTCTCATAGAAACCGCTCCCTTTGAAGATGATTCCGGCACCCAGACCGATCAGACGGCGCAGACCCTCCTCCCCACAGGAAGGACACTGGGAAAGCGGGTCCGCTTTGATCGACTGAAAGACCTCAAACTGGTGGTCGCACAAGCGACAGGCGTATTCGTATGTGGGCATGGTTGATGGATAACGGTGCGGACTACCGCAGAGATCGCCGTTCTATTCACGGCGCACCCGCCGAGCCTCGATCTCGACGGCGCGGTAAACAGCACCGTAGAAATACGAGACGATCGCGCCCGCAATGAAAAAAGCAAACGGCATCAGGGCGAGCGAGACCCACCCGATGGCCAACGCCCCAAGGAAAGCCAGCGTCGGGACGGCCAGGCCCGGAGCGGAGAGTTGCAAGAGCCGAAGAAGCGGACCGAGATTGAAGGCCTCGCGAAAATCCTCCTTCCGCTGGTAGGCGTAAACGCCCGCCAGGGTCAGGGGCGCGGCCAGGATCAGCCCGGGAATGAGCAAAAGACGGGCCAATGGCCCCAGAAAGGGGATCAGTGGAAGCGAAAGCAGCCAGCCGACAAAAATCGGACAGAATCCGAAAACCAGGGCAATGAGAAGGAATTGGAGGCCGTCCATGAAGAGCCGCCCCCAGTCTTCCCATTGCGGCAGACTGACCGGTTCACCGCGTCTTCCCTGGTCAGCCATCCGGTAGAAGACGCCCAGAGCCCAGAGATTCGCGACCGGCACCATACACAGAAGGCCTCCGATCAGGCACTTCACGAGACAGCTCGAATCCGAAAACACGCGCTTCGAAACTTGATCCAGTGTGGGCATTGAGAGAGAAATGGCTATGGGGTCGCTTGATCCTTCCGGGTTCTTGATCCTTCAATTAATCAAATCGCCCTCATGAGTGAACAGCCTACGGCGGTCGACAGCGACTTCAAAGCAAAATTCTCCGAGTTCGGAAGACAGGTTGAGGTCGGCATTGACCGGTATCTGCCCGCCACCACCACCCCACCGGGTCGTCTGCACGAAGCCATGCGCTACTCGATGGAGGCCGGAGGCAAGCGACTCCGGCCGGTACTTCTCCTCGGGGTTCACCAGGCCCTCGCCGGCCGGCTCGATCCCCTGCCTGCAGCCGTTGCCCTTGAGTGCCTGCACACCTATTCTCTGATCCACGACGACCTGCCGGCGATGGACGACGGCGATCTCCGGCGCGGCCGCCCTTCGTGCCACCGGCAATTCGATGAGGCCACCGCCATCCTGGCGGGAGATGCCCTCCTGACCCACGCTTTCGCCTTGTTGGCCCGCGCCTACCGCACGACGCCCGAAGTGGCGGTTCAGCTGATCGACTGCCTTGGCACGGCCGCCGGCAGCGAGCGACTGATCGGCGGACAGATGGACGATCTTCTTGCCGAGAAAACCGAGATCAATGCGGAGCAGCTCGATTCCATTCACCTGAACAAGACCGCCGCCCTGATGAGCGCGGCGGCCGCGATGGGCGCGATCGTCGCCCAGGCTCCCGCCGGGAGCCGGGAGACCGCCTCTGCCCTGGGGCGCCACCTCGGGCTCGCCTTTCAGATCATCGACGATGTTCTCGATGCGACCGGCACCTCGGAAACCCTGGGAAAGGAAGCCGGGAGTGACCAGACGGCCGGGAAGTCGACCTACGTATCGCTCCACGGTCTCGAAGAGGCGCGCAAAGCGGCCCGGTCCGAGACAGCCTCAGCGCTCGAACAGTGCCGGGAACTCGGCGGACCATCCGCGTTCCTGGAAGACCTGGTCCGCATGATGGAGAACCGGATCCACTGAGCCGGCCCGCCCGCTGATTGAGTGAATCAGCCGGCCGCGGCCGCCGCCTTGACCAACTGAACAAAGGAGTTCGCCTCGAGAGCGGCGCCTCCGATCAGACCACCGTCAATGTCGGCCTGTCCGAGCAGCTCGGCGGCATTCGAAGGCTTCATTGATCCCCCGTAGAGAACGCGGGTCTTCTGGGAAACAGCCTTGCTGAACCGGCTCTCCATCCAGGAGCGGATAAAGGCATGCACTTCCTGCGCCTGTTCCGGCGACGCCACCTTTCCAGTGCCGATGGCCCAGACCGGTTCGTAGGCAATGACCATCCCGGAGGTAGCCTCGGTTTCCAAGCCTTTCAGGCCGCCTTCAAGCTGGGTCTTGATCACCGAGAGCGTCTGGTTCTGCTCACGCTCGTCCAGCGTCTCCCCCACGCAGAGGATCGGCTTGAGCTGGTTCTTGATCGCCGCATGCACCTTCTCATTGATGAAGGCGTCGGTCTCGCCAAAAATGCTGCGCCGTTCGCTGTGTCCGAGGATGACGTAGGAGGCAAAGTGGGAACGGATCATCTCCGCCGAGATCTCTCCGGTATAGGCCCCACTGGCCGCCGGGTGCATGTTCTGGGCCCCGAGTTTGACGGTGGACCCCTCAAGAAGAGGCGCCACGCTGGACAGCGCGGTGAATGGCGGGCAGACGACGACTTCGACGTCCATCTGCTGCCCCAGATTCTGGACGATTTCACGGACGAGATCCACTGCCTCGTCCGAGGTCTTGTTCATTTTCCAGTTACCGGCGATGAGAAATTTGCGATTCGAAGTCATACGGTGATCCTTGCCAAAATGGGTTAACTGTCGAGAGCGGCGACACCCGGGAGTTCCTTGCCTTCAAGGAACTCGAGGCTGGCCCCTCCGCCTGTGCTGATAAAGGTGACCCGGTCTGCCAGACCGGACTTGTTGATGGCGGTCACGGAATCCCCGCCGCCAATAATGGATATCGCCCGGCTGTTTCCGGCGACGGCTTCCGCCACGGCGAAGGTGCCCTTGCTGCAGGCATCGATTTCAAAGACACCCATGGGGCCGTTCCAGAGAATGGTGCCGGCGGCAGCCGCTTCGGCCGAAAAGAGCGCGGCCGACTCCGGACCGATGTCGACGCCCTGCCAACCGTCCGGAATGTCAGCCGCGGCTGAGACTATGCGGGTCTCACCGACCAGACCGGCGGCAAAGTCCAGCTTGTCCGTGATCAGCGTGTCGATGGGAAGAAGGAATTTGACCCCCCGCTCCGCCGCCTTGGCCAGGGCGGCATTGGCCACATCAACCTTGTCCGGCTCGTTCAGGCTGGCACCGACCTTCCTGCCCTGGGCGAGCGCAAAGGTATAGGCCATGGCTCCGCCGATCAGGATGGCGTCGGCCTTTTCCAGCAGTCGGTTGATCACGCTGATCTTGTCACTGACCTTGGCGCCACCGAGGATCACGACAAAGGGCCGCTCCGGATGGGCGGTCTTCTCACCGAGAAACTCGAGTTCCCGCTCCATGAGCAGGCCGGCCACGGCCGGCTTCAGATAGTCCGCGATTCCCGCGGTCGACGCATGGGCGCGGTGGGCACTGCCGAATGCGTCGTTCACGTAACAATCGCCGAGCCGGGCAAAGGCCCGGGCCAGTTCGGCGTCGTTCTTCTCCTCGCCCGGTTCGAAACGGACATTCTCCATCAGGGCAACCCCACCCGGTTTCAGAAGCGCGACGGCCGCCTCCGCTTCAGGTCCCCTGCAGGATTCCACAAAAGTGACCGGCCGCTCGAGCAGACGGGCCAACTCGGCGGCCACCGGTTGCAGGGTGTACTTCAGGTTCACCTTGCCCTTCGGCCTGCCCAGGTGACTGAGAAGCACGATCGAGCTGCCCTGCTCCAGGAGATGGCGCAGGGTTGGCAGGGCACCACGGATCCGGGTGTCGTCCGTGATCCGGCCGTTATCGATCGGCACATTGAAATCAACCCGCACCACCACGCGTTTGCCCGCGAGGTCGATATCCTTGATCGTCTTGATTGCAGCCATGGATGAGGTGAGGACAGCGGATCATCGATGACCCGCCGTCCTCGAACATTGAATTAATCCGAATAACCGGGTCGCTCGACCAGGCTCAGAGCATTCCGGCGACTTTGCGAATCAGGTCGACGCAACGATTGCTGTAGCCCCACTCGTTATCATACCAGCTGACCAGCTTGAAAAAGCGGCTGGTCAGGCCCATGCCGGATCCCGCATCGAAGATCGAGGAGGCCGGGCAATGGATGAAGTCTGACGAAGCGACCTCATCTTCGGTATACTCGAGGATCCCTTTGAGGGCACCCTCCGAGGCCTCCTTCATCTTCCGGCAGATTTCTTCGTAGGTTGTCTCCTTGACCGTCCGGACCGTCAGGTCGACCACCGAAACAGTCGGGGTCGGAACCCGGAAAGCCATGCCGGAGAGCTTTCCCTTGACTGCGGGAAGGACAAGCCCGACCGCCTTGGCGGCGCCGGTCGTTGAAGGGATGATATTGATCGCGGCCGTCCGGCCACCTTTCCAGTCCTTGCGGGAAGGACCGTCAACCGTCTTCTGGGTCGAGGTGTAGCTGTGGACCGTGGTCATCAAACCTTCTTCGATTCCGAAGTTCTCGAGGATGACCTTGGCCATGGGAGCGAGACAGTTTGTCGTGCAGGAGGCGTTCGAGATGATGTTGTCCGCCGCCGTCAGCGTATCACAATTCACGCCGAGAACGACCGTCTTGACGTCGCCCTTGCCGGGAGCGGAGATGATGACCTTCTTGGCGCCGGCGTCGATATGCCCCTGGGCCTTCTTGTCCTCAACAAAGAGACCGGTCGACTCGACCACGATGTCCACACCCAGTTCCTTCCAGGGAAGAGCGGATGGGCCCTCGCGGACCGCCAGACACTTGATCTTGTGACCATTGACCACGAGGACATCGTCCTCGGCGGCACTCGGGCTCGACTTTTCCGACGTGACGGTGCCGACGAAACGACCCTGGGTCGAATCGTACTTCACGAGATAAGCGAGGTTGTCGGCCGGGACAAGATCGTTGACCGCGACGACGTCGATTTCCTTGCCAAGCAGCCCCTGATCGACGATGGCGCGAAATACGAGCCGACCGATACGTCCGAAACCATTGATTCCAACTTTAACTGCCATGATGCTTTTTCAAGTTTGATTGCTTAGGAAGGGCACCGGAACGCGCCGTCAGGCGACGTCCGAGGCCGGAAGTTCCGATGCAAAGCAATCCCCCACCCTTTGGCAAGAGAGGAAGTCCCCCCCCTCAAAATCCTCGCAGAGAATAGCAGGATATGCCCAGCCGGACCGCTGACTGTCCGCGCGAATTCACTTCGCCCGGGCATTTGGCCCCCTCTTCGAACGGCCGGGATCACCCCGACCGCACCCTGGATACCCTAAAGGAGAGGCCGTGGTGTCGCGGGTTTCAAGGCAGCGGGTTTGTCCGGCCACATTCCATCAGTATCCGTGAAGCACGACCTTCCTCACAATACATCCCGCACACGGGAATCTTTTCCCGACTTTCCCGGGCGCTCGAAATCCCGATTCAGGACCTCGCCCAGGGTTGCCGGATCCCGCCAGACGACACGTCCGAGCCAGAAGAAGAGGGCGGCCCCGGCCAGTATCACAGCGCCAACGATATGTCCGTTGAGCAGGACAACCGCGGCGAACACGGTGGCCCCCGCGGCAACGGAAAAGGCAACAATGGCGCAGAACCGCAGGCAGAGGCGGCCCAACGTCCTGTCGACCTTTGTCATCAAATCCATGGTGGACTCCAGCTTGCCGCAAGGTCGGGGCCAGTCACGGTGACAGTCGTCATTGCGTTCGGTGCGGTGTTTTCCCCTGTACCACCCTAATCGAGAACCCAGAGTCCACAACCCCGCGGTGGCAGGTAGACGCCCTCGTCGAGAGGAAACGGGATGTCGATGCCATCGAGCCGGCAACGTTCCTGGTCAGCCACCTGGAGCCATGCACGATTGCCCCAGAATCCCAGGGGAATGCGGACGTCAACCCCCTCGGGATTGATGGCAAACAGGAGATTCTGTGTTCCCAGGCTGCCGTCGGCATTGTAAACCATGGCCAGACCGCTCCCCTGCCCGGCCTGGTGGATGGAGAAATAGCCATCATCCGGCGCCGAATACAGCCGGATCAAACGTCCCAGGGGCGAGAGCCGCAGTCGGATCCACTCCGAGAAATAGCGGTGTGTCCCCGGGAATCGAAAGATGCGACGGAAATCCAGCGCGTTGATGGCCCCATTCTGGTAGGTGTTGTGCTCACCCTGCTTCGAGACCAGGAAATCCTGACCGGCATGAAGCATCGGGATGCCCAGCGAGGCCATCAGGAATGCGACCATCAGGTGGGTGCGCTGGATATCGACGAGGGTCGGGCAGGTCCCGTTGCCGTCATGATTCTCGGTGATCAGATCAATCCAGGTGCGGTCGTCATGAGACTCGACGTAATTGACGGTCTGGGCGGGCCATTTGGCGAAATGCCAGGGTGAGCCCTTCAGGTAGTAGGCGGCCGTTTCCGCCTGTCCGCCTCCCCGGAGATAATCCCTGAGGAAATTCCGGAAGCCGTCGTTCCATGAAGCGTAACCGGTATCGCGAAGCTCACCGGCAATATGCCCGCGAAAACTCCAGGGCTCGGCGATCAGGATCACATCCGGCTTGACGGCCTTCAGGCTCCTTTCGATTTCCTCGAGCACCGGCCGTCCGATCAATTCGGCGAGATCGAAGCGAAAACCATCCACTCCATACAACTGGACGAACTGACGGAGACTGTCCGTGATCAACCGCCGGGTCATTGCGGCCGAGCAGCGCAGATCGTTTCCGCAGCCGCTCCAGTTCATCAACGAAGCATCCGGGGCCAGTTCAAAGTAGTAGAGCTTGTCGATGAAGAGCAGGTGGTTGGGCTCGCCCACATGGTTGTAGACCACATCGATCAGGACGGAGAAACCGTTGCGGTGAAATGTGGCGACGAGGTCCCTGAACTCGGCGACCTGGGATCCGATCAGAGGATCCTGGGCGTAACTTGATTCGGGCGCAAAATAGCCCACCGGCATATAGCCCCAATGATACTCGTCGCGGTTCACCGTGTCGAACTCCTGGATCGGCTGCAGTTCCACAGCATTGGCGCCCAACCGTTTCAAGTAGCACTGAGGATGATCGAGCCACTTCGAGAGCCCGCTGTAGCCGCAACGCTCCTCTGCGCCGATCAGGATGGGGGCCTTGGCCACCAGGTCACGCACGTGGGCTTCGACGACCACGAGGTCCTGCCATTGCGGTGTCCTGAAGCCCGGATCCGACTTCCCGAAGCGGGACAGATCCAGGACGATGCCCGGTCCCTCCCGACCCACCGTGGCCCGCGCATATGGATCCAGGATATTACGCTCGGGATCAAAATGGCCGTACTCGTTGTGCGGGCCATCGAGTCGGAACCAGTAGAACCACCCGTCCAGATTTCCCGGGAATTGGGTCTCCCAGGCGCCGTCACCCAGCGGTTCCAACGGATACCAGACGATATGCTCTGGAGCGTCAAAATCCTCAAACAAGCCGATCTTCACCCATTTCGCCCGTGGGGCGAAGAGCCGGAAAACGGTCCGCTCCCCCACGGAATCCCGCTCATGGCTGACCCCCATCGGCAGATCGCTCCGAAGGTGATGAAAGAACGCTCCCGGCTTCAGGGTATGCCGATGCACCCCCTTTTCGTGATGCAAATGGATTTCGTGATGCTCACTCAGATCGAGAGGCGTCCTGAGTCGGAAGGCAAAGCGGTGGTGCCCCGAACGATGGAGATTGACGCGCAGATTCCGGTTGCCCGTGCCATCGAGAATCGATCCGAGCGCGTCGGGGGTCACCGGCAGCCAGCGGTGATCCTTCGAGACAAACTTGAACTGGCGGACCTCATCGCCTTCGAGCAGGGCAGGATCACAGAAACAGACCCGCCAGACCTCGCCTCCGATCTCCAGTCGTTTCAGCTCCCACTCCGGACGACCGACCGCCTCCGGCCAGCCATTGAAACTTCCGGCCAGATACAAGGTCTCCCGCGTCGAGCCGATCGACTCCACGAAGGATTCCGACAGGCCGAATCCCAGACGACCTTCGTCATCCATGAAATACCCGCTTGTTCGGAGAAACTCGACCGCAGGGACGGGATCAAGGGTGGCAAATCCATTCTCAGATCCGTCGAGCGACAAGCGGGGACAGGAACGGCGGGGCCAATCCCGGGAGAGCGACACCACTCCGGAATCGGGCGCGGTCAGGACCGCTTCTTCAATCTGCAGATGCTCAAGCAAGGTGGAAAAGAGGGATGGAAAACGGGAAGAGGAAGTCGATCCCCTGACCCAGGTTCTGTGATCGACCTGATTTGAGGCGGTGTGAACGGCAAAAGCAATCACTGTGCCGCCAACCCTGGATCGTGCAGGATTATTTCCCGTCGGACCTTGCCTGCAAGCGCCGGTGTGCAGATAGATGGAAGGATGGAACGGGTTCTGGTGGCCATGTCGGGCGGAGTCGACAGCGCCGTGGCCGCCCTCCTCCTGAAGGAGGCGGGTGTCCCGGTGGCGGGTGCCTACATGAAGAACTGGCTCAACGAGGACAATATCATCGGCGACTGCCCCTGGCAGCAGGACATCCTCGATGCCCGCGCGGCGGCCGAATGCCTCGGAATCGAATTCGAGGTGGTCAACCTGATGGACGCCTACCGCTCGAAAATCGTCGACACCCTCCTCGACGGCTACCAGCGCGGCCTCACCCCCAACCCCGACGTTCTCTGCAACCGGGAGATCAAGTTCGGGGTCTTTCTCGACTACGCCCGGCGGCAGGGTTTTGACGCGGTCGCCACCGGTCATTACGCCCGGCGCGTCCCGATGGAGCAAGGCCGTCCCGCCCTGTTTGAGGGAGCGGACAAGAACAAGGACCAGTCCTACTTTCTCGCCCTGATGCGCCCGGATCAGCTTGAGCGGGCCCGCTTTCCCCTCGCGGACCTCACGAAACCCGAAGTCCGACGCCTCGCTGGAAAAGCCGGCCTGCCGATCGCCGGCAAGAAGGACAGTCAGGGCATCTGCTTCATCGGCAATATCCGGATGCAGGATTTTCTCCGTCACCATGTCCCGGACCGGCCGGGTCCGATCCTCCGCGCCGAGGACCGCCGGGAAATCGGCCGGCATCACGGCCTGCATCTCTTCACCATCGGCCAGCGGCGCGGCATCGGCGTCCCCTCCAACACCGACCACCGCAACTATGTGGTGGTCGGCAAGGAACAGGAGACGGGCGCCCTGCTCGTGGCCTTCGAGGATCCCTCCGCCCCGGGTCTCTACCGCAGCGAGACCGGCGTGCACGGACTGAGCTGGCTGGTCGAGCCTATCGTCCAGCCCCGCCGCCTCCAGGCCCGGGTCCGTTACCGCGACCCCAGGGTGGGCATCGAGTTCATCCCGGACGGATCGGGTGGCGCCCGGATCGTCTTCGACCAACCCCAACGGGCCCTGGCCGCCGGCCAGATCCTCGCCCTCCACGACGGCGAACGACTGCTGGGCGGCGGGGTCTTCGGCTGAGCGACTGTCTTGCCCGCCGCACCGTCCATCGGCCGGCATGGAAAACAAACTGTAGCATAGACCGTAGGGTTTTCCGACCCGAAACCAACCGTAGCATTCTGGAATAGCGCTCAGTTAAGGGTATTGATCGTTGTTTTGTCTCGGACAACCGTTGCGGCTGGCCGGGGACGTCCAGCCCCACCATGCATGCTCCGATTTCGGTTGGTAGGGCGAGGGCCTCCGGACCCGCCGTCGAAGAGCAGTCAACACCTCGTTGGCTGATCCGACTCTTTCGCTAACTAGGCGCAATTCTAGTATGGACCGTAGGGGCATTCGCACTGAAACAAACCGTAGTTTGCTACGGTTGGTTTGGTGCCGCAGACACGCTCTGCCTTCCGGCGCCGCCGCAAATCAGGCAGTTTCCGCCCGGACGACCAATCCTTTGGCGAAGGTTCGTCTGCCGGAGAGGCTCCGTCGCACTAGAGGTCCGGCGGGACGGTGCAGAGGGCCTCCTCAAGGGTCGAGATGCCTTCCTTCACCTTGAGCAGGCTGTCATGATGAAGGGTCTTCATCCCGGCGGTCACGGCCAGCTTCTTGAGGACATTGGTGTCGGCCTCCCGATTGATCGCCTCGATGATGTCGTCGTTCACCGTCATCAACTCGTGGATACCGACACGGCCCTTGTAGCCGGCACCGTTGCAGCGCGAGCAACCGTCGTGTTTGGCCTTGTAGATGGTGCCGCTCCAACCGAGTGCCTTCTCGAGCAGTTCCTTTTCCCGGCCTTCGGGCTGATAGGCGACCCGGCAGATCTTGCAGACCCGGCGCATGAGGCGTTGGGCGCAGACACAGAGCAGGGAGGACGAGATCATGAACGGCTCGATTCCCATGTCGGTCAGACGGGCCACCGTGCTGGGCGCATCGTTGGTGTGCAGGGTGCTCAGGAGCAAGTGACCGGTCAGGGCCGCCTCGACCGCGATATTGGCGGTTTCCTTGTCGCGAATCTCGCCGACCAGGATGATGTCGGGGTCCTGACGCAGGAAGGCGCGCAGGGCCGCCGCGAAGGTCAGGCCGATCTGGCGGTTCATCTGCATCTGGTTGATCCCCTTGAGCGTGTACTCGATCGGATCCTCGACCGTGCGGATGACGGCCTCCGGCGAGTTGATCTCGTTGAGGGCGGAATAGAGGGTCATCGACTTTCCCGAACCGGTCGGACCGCAATGCAGGATCATCCCGTAGGGCTGGGTGATGAGTTTTCGGTAGCGCGTGAGGTTCTCCTCGGAAAAGCCGAGGGCGGGCAGGGGCAGCGTGGACTTGCTCTTGTCCAGGATACGCATGACGACACCCTCTCCGTGATTGAGCGGGGCGGTCGATACGCGCAGATCGATGTCCATGTTCTTCTTCGTGTACTGCCGGAAGACGATGCGTCCGTCCTGGGGCAGACGGCGCTCCGAAATATCCAGGTTGCACATGATCTTGAAGCGGGCCACCAGAGCAGGGGCGACCTTGGCGGGCAGGCGCAGTTTCTCCAGGCAGACTCCGTCCACCCGGTAGCGGACGACGAGATCCTTTTCGCCGGGTTCGACGTGGATGTCACTGGCGCCGGCGGCATGAGCCTCCTCGATGATTCGATTTCCCAATTGAATGATCGGAGCGGACTCTTCGTTTTCGAGGTCCTCCTCTTCGATTTCGACGGTGCTCTCATCCTCCAGACCCAACTGGCCGACAACATCCTCGAACTGCCCGTCGCCCTTGTTGATATCGGCATTGAGCTTTTCGCGGATGTCTTTTTCGCGGGCCAGCAACGGCACGACGCGTTTCCCGAAGATCTCCTGGATCTTGTTGGAAATGGCCAGTTCGAAGGGATTGGCGAAGGCGACGACGATGTAATCGCCCATCAGGCTGACGGGAAGAACGGCGTTCTTCAGGCAGAACTCCTGGGAGATCTTGTCGAAGGATGCCGGGTTGAGCCGGACCCGCATGGCATTGATCGGAGCCATCCCGTAGGCCCGGGCCTTGGCCACGAGCAGCTGCTCGCTGGAGACCTTATGCTCATCGCCCAGAACCTGGTCGAGAGCTTCTCCGGTCAGCTCATTGGGCGAGTTGATGATGGCATGAGCCTGATCGTCGCTCAGCTTGCCGAGCGCCCGCAGGTTATCGAGGATGGAGGTCTGGATTCGTCCGAGGGCCATGGCTCAGGAGGCGGCAATCGCCGGTGCGTTGGAAAGGCGTTCGTTCTCGACCCGTTCAAGCATCTGGGTGAGCGACTTCATGGTGGTGGCGAACCAGACAATCGATCCGCCCAGTTCCTTTTCCCAGAACTGGCGAACCGCGTCGCTCATGTAGTAGCAGGTGGCCACATAGTGAAAATCCTCCTCCCGGTCGAACGGGACGGTCCAGGTGGCCCAGCAGATGTCCGGCTTGATCTCCAGCCGAAGGTCATCGGCCATCTCGACATCCTCAAGGTCGATGATGCCGACCCCGCGTTCGTCAACGAGGAAGGAGAGGATGTTTTCCTCGGTCAGGACATTGAGTTCCCGAATGAGGATGTGCAGCAGGCTGGCATCCCGGTCGGTCCCGGTCTCAATGATCTGGAAGAGCCGTTCATTCGCCTTTTCCAGATCCTCGATCCGGACCAGGTTGTTTTCCACCAGGTTCGCGCCAAGGAGCCGGTTGGCTCGCATGATTATCGATCGGAATTCTGACATGACACAGATGGCTCGTTCGACAAGACGAGCCGATCCGTGTCCAGGATCAAGCGGCGTCGTGCGGCGTCACCCTTGAGTATAATTGCTGTTTGAGTTTGGGTATTCCTTCTTCGGTCAAGCAGGATATCGGCATAACCTCCACCGAGTTGAGCCGAAGGAATTCCTTCAGGTTCCCGGCCGAAGCCTCTTCGTCCATCTTGTTCGCAACGACGAGACGCGGCTTTTCCAGCAATTTGGGATCATACAAGGCGAGTTCTTCCAGCAATTGGGCGTAATCGTCGACCGGCTCCCGGCCGTCGGTTCCGGCCATATCGATCATGATGAGCAGAAGACGGCAGCGCTCGATATGGCGGAGAAAGCGGTGCCCGAGTCCCTTGTTCTGACTCGCACCGGCAATCAGACCGGGTACATCCGCCATCAGGAGCCGCCTGAAGGTGATCGGGTCCTCGATCACCCCCACCTGCGGATGAAGCGTGGTGAAAGGATAGGCTGCGCATTTGGGCCGGGCCCGGGTGATCAGGTTGGTCAGGCTCGACTTGCCGGCATTGGGAAACCCAACCAGTCCGATGTCAGCCAGAGTCTTGAGGATCAGGCGGAAATCGCCCGCCTCGCCCGGCTGCCCGGGATTGGCCCGCTTCGGAGCCCGGGTCGTCGACGTCGTGAAGCGGGCGTTGCCCCACCCTCCGTTTCCTCCCTTGAGCAGGACGACACGCTGACCGTCCTCCAGAATCTCCGCGACGACCTCGCCGTCGGATTCCCGGATGACCACCGTGCCCAGCGGGACTCTCAGGATGCAGTCCTTGCCGGTGTGTCCGTGCATGTCGGAACCAAGACCGTGCTCACCGCGCTCCGCCTTCCACTTCGGACGGAATCGATAATCGTTCAGATTGTTGACGTCGTGGTCCCCTTCGACAATGACGTTGCCGCCATTGCCGCCATCGCCGCCGCTGGGTCCGCCAAATGGGATGTACTTCTCCCGCCGGAAGGCAACGCAGCCCCTCCCACCATCGCCCGCATGGGCCGAAATTACTGTCTCGTCGATAAACATGGAATGACTCGCTGAGGCCAGCAAAGCCTCCCGGCTGCCCGACGCAATGCTTTCCCGCAGGTCGGTCAATCGGGTTCACGGAGCTCGCGCCCGGTGCAGGACACGCTTCCGGCGATGCCCACCGGTCAGCGGACCGGGTCGGGCACGACATAGATCTCCACCAGCACAATGCCGGGCACTCCATCCGCAGGCTGCACCCGGACCGTGTAACGGCCCGGGCCGAGGTAGCGGGTCAGGGCTGCATCGCGACTGCCGGGCGCGAGTGAAAAGGCGCCCACCCGGTCACTGAGCTCGGCGATCAGTTCTGCGCTGCCGCCAACTTCCCAATCCTCGTTCGAGGCGATCCTGTTTTCTCCCATGAAAAGATCGATGCGTGGATCCCCCAGCGATCCAGCCACATCGAAGGATTCCAGACCTGGCCCGATTGCCCGTATCAGAAGCCGCCGGGGCAGATCCTCATCGAGCACAAAGCCCGCGATCAGGGCCTCGTCGCCCTCTGCGGCCCGGCCCCGGGTGGACAGATTGACAAGACGGATCTCCGCTTCGCCTCCCACATCGTAGATTTCCAGCAGGGCGAGTCCGTTGGCCGAAGAGGGATCGCTCAGAGCCACCGTGTAAACACCCGCCTCCAGGTCGGCCAGAATGGCGGAGTCGCCGAAATCGGACGGGAGCGGAAACGCCCCGCTCATCGCCGAGACCTCCTCAATCCGGGCAGCCTCCGGATTCGACTTCCATCCCTGGTTCGAGAACAACCCCACATCTCCGCGCTTGAGAATCAAGGAGGTTGCACCCGCCCGCTTCTGCAGGTCGAACGCCTCAAGCCCCGGTCCGACCCCGCGCAGGAGGGTCAGGGAGGAGGGTCCGCCCTCGACCACGAAACCCGCAATCATGATCGCGTCACCCTTCCCCACCGTTCCCCGGGTCGAGATATTGGCGAGGCGCTCACCGCCAAATCCGCTTTGACCGGCAAAATAGAATGGCTCACTCGACGCCTCATCGTCGATCCGACCCCGCCCGGTCATCGATTCACGGTCGAACAGCCCGGTGATTACGGCGCCGGATGAAGCTTGCAGCAGGAACCCTCCTTGCTCGTTGACCGAACCCGAGGCGGCGTCGAATCCGCCGCTATCGCTGCGAACCAGGTAGATCGAGCCATCCGGACCCAGCCAGATCTGCAACCGGCCGTCTTCCGAATTGACGAGCGGGCCACTCAAAAAAACAGCGCCACCATCGCCCGCCACCGAGACCCGCTCTCCGCCGAAAAAGGTCATCCCATCGAGGGTCCCTCCGGCAAAGTCATCCGGACCGAACTGCCCGCGGACGGCTCCGCCGTCGGCCAGGACGAAGGAAAACTCCCCCCAAGGTCCGATCGGGACATCATCCGCGGCGATCACCCCGCCGTCTTCGTTCACTCCAAGAAAGCGCGCCCGGCCGGTCGGGTTGACCTCAACCCAGATCTCGCCCGATCCGCCGCCGGATCGAAAAGCACCTTCAAACAATCCGGTCTCCGGTCGCGTGCCCGAAACCACCGGCACGGTCCACGACTTGATCACGGACACCCCGTCTCGCGAAATCGTGAGCCGCACCCGGGTATCTCCGCCCGCCAGTGCGTTGAACCGTGCGGACGGACCAAAGCCCTCATCCATGGCGATCAAGGGGGTATCCTCCGGCAAATCCCATCGGTAGGACGCCCCGGGCACCGGTGCCTCGGCAATCGGCCGGATCGTGAACGGCACCGCCGGGGACACCTGCTCCGGCACCAGGAAGGCCTGGTCCAGCAGGGGCCTTGCCGTGCTCTCCCGGGCGATCCATGCCACCTCGGCCCGGCTCAGGGCCCGGGAATAGATGCGGACATCGTCCATCAGGCCGTCCCAGGCCCGCGTACCTTCATCATTTTCGCCCAGATAGGCGGTGCCCGCAGTAAGTGTCTGATCACCGACCACTCCCCGGGCCTGGTCACCGCTGCGGGCGTCGACTCCGACCGGCAACCACTCTCCGTTGAGAAATACCGACGGGAAATTGTCCGCGCTCGACCCGTCATAAGAGACCGCCACATGTACCCATTGACCGTCGCCGATGGTGTTGGTGGCCGTATGCCAGATTCCGTCCTGAACCGTTTTTGTAGCATAGAACTTGATTGAGTTGATGTCGGCATCGACATCCCCGGTCCGCCGTCCGAAATAGAAAATATAGTCGGGAGTGTCGATGATCCGCGGGAAAATGCTCTCGCCCAACGAATCCGAACGCACCCATGCGGTCATGGTGATCGCATCCGACACGGGCGAGCTGAACGACATACTGCTGGTCGTTCCGTTAAAACGCGCCGCCTTTCCAAACGGACCCGCTTCACGCATCACCTCGCTCAAGGTTCCGTTGCGCGTGGAGCCGGATCCATCCAGCGCCGTCCCGCCTTCGCTTTCCTCAAACTGCCAGAGCGCGACCAGCCCCCCGGCCGGAACCGCCGGCGCGCCGACCACCACCGTGATCTCATCCATCGTCACCTCCGAATCCGAAACCGCAGACAGGCGCAATCGATAGAGACCGGGCAAGGAAAACCGCGCCGTCGAGACCGACGCCTCCGGCTCGGAAAAGGCCACCTCGCCCGGCCCTTCGGCAACCTCCCAGCGAAACTCCACCGGTTCCTCGGCCGGGCCTGAGGATGCCTCCAGATCCAGGGTTTCATCTGCCGCCTCCAGCACCACGAGCCGATCCGCCGGGGCGACAATCCGCGCGATCGCGCGCGGGCCGGTCAACCCGAGAAGCCGGCGAAGGTTCAGCCTTCCACCGGTCGAGACCCGGTCGGCCAGTGCCGGTACCGCGTCGACGGATTGGAAGAGCCGGTCCCGCAGCGCCTCCCAGCCAAGCTCCGGCCCGGCCGCCTTGAGCAGGGCGATCGCCCCGGTGACGTGCGGTGCGGCCATCGAGGTTCCACTGAGGTAGCCGTAGCCCCCTCCCGGAATGCTCGACCGGATGGCGCTTCCCGGCGCGGCCAGATCCACGTCGGTCTTTCCGTAGTTGGAGAATATGGACAATTCGTCTGCCAGGTTGCTCGAGGCCACCGTGATGACGTTGTCCAGATCGTAACTGGCCGGGTAGGTCGCGTTGCCCGCCACATCGATATTGACGCCATCGTTGCCCGCCGCCGCCACATAGAGGATACCCGCCTGCCTCGAGCGTTCAATCGCCGATCGGATGATGCTGCTGTCACCGGCGCCCCCGTAGGAGTTGTTCGTCGCGGCAACCGGAACCCCCGCCTTCCGCAGATCGGTCACATAGTCGATGGCCTGACCCAACCGGGAATTGGAAAAGGTCTCGTCCCCCGCCCGGACAATGATCAGACGCGTGTTCCAGTTGACTCCGACCAATCCGGTTCCGTTGTTGCCGACCGCCCCGATCGTGCCCGCCACATGGGTCCCGTGACGACCGTTGTCGTCGGGCTGATTGTCATCCTGCATGAAATCCCAACCGTGGATGTCATCGATGAGGCCATTGCCGTCGTCGTCGATCCCGTTGCCTGCTGTTTCGCCCGGGTTGACCCAGATATTCCCAGCCAGGTCAGGGTGATCCAGCTCCGCCCCGGAATCGATGACCGCAACCACCGCCTCGGCGGATCCTGTCGAGACGCTCCATGCGGCCGGAGCCTCGATCCGTTCCAAACCCCAGAGAACGACAGGATCAAAATCATCGGGGACCCGTTGAGGATAATAGAGGTAGTCGGGCTCGACCGTGACCGCTGGGAGGGTACGCGCGATCCCGGCCAGGCCCTCCGGCACGGCCTGCACATCGTGACGCCCGAGCCCGATCTGCCAGACCGGGGAAAACGATTGCGACCGGGTCACCGAGTATCCGAGTGATTCAATGGCCGCCCGCACCGTGTCAGGATCGGATCCCGCCGGAAGGGCAAGCGCCAATTGATCCGCCAGCATGGCGACACTCCGGACAACCACCGGCTCACCCGTCCCGGGATCGGTCGCCATCTCATCCACATGGCGGATCCAGGTGTCGGACCCGGATGACTCCTCGATCCATGCCCGCTGCCAGGTCTCCCCGGAGCCGGCAGACGCGGTTGCCGGCGAATCCGCAACCAGAGTATTTCCGGCCGGAGCCGGATCCGGCCCGGGGTCGAGGGCGGCGCCACCGGACGGTGCGGTTCCGGTCCTCTGGACATCGGCGACCGCAAATCCCTCCGGGGCACCGGATGCAGGATCCACTTTCCGGGAGTCATCAGCCGCTGAAGGCCACATGAGAACCGCCGCCACGACGATCGCGGCAGCTATCCCTGCGGTGCGGTATCCTCGGCCCTTGAAACGCATAACTTCCCAATTCTACGCCCCATTCGACCGATCGGGGCACCAGATGACACAAAAACCGTGTCTCGAATGCTCTTTCGGGTCAAATCAGACACGCAAACGGTCGGGAGAGGCAATGACGAAGCCGGTGCCAGGGCGGAAGCGGCCGGGGAAGACCTCACCCCGATGACCGATTCGCAGACGTTCGTCCCGGCACGCCTTCCAAAAGCTGCCAGCGCCAATCAATCGCGGCAGAGGGCCCGGGTGCCGTCTCCGGGAGATCAGCGCACGGGAGGATTTCCCGAGCAGGAAAGACCCTCCACCTCACCTGCTTCTAGACACTTATCCGGATCCCCTTGCGGAAGAAGGTCGGCAGGTCGAGATCATCACCGTCGAATAGATTGCGCTCGGTGGCACCGAACCGGCCCCGATTCTCGCCCTCTCCAAAGGCAAACTCATCCTGGGCAACCGAGACGGCGGCCACGGCAGTCGCCTCGATCGCCGGCCCAACCGAATTGGCGATCTCCGCCGTCCGCCGTGCCGACAGATCCGAAGGCTTGACTCCCGAACTGCGGCGCGCAGCTGCTTTCGACGCGACGGTAGCGCGGGCCGTCCGCAGTCCGGACGACATATCTGAAGTGCCGATCACACAGATTTCCACCTTCTGCTGCCAGCTTCCATCGATGACCGCGCCCATGACGACATGGGCATTGCGGCCGAACTTCTCGCTCACTGCCGACATGATCACATTGACATCAGTCAGGGCGAGATCCGGCCCTCCGATGATATTGACGAGGAGACGATCTGCTTTTCTCGAGAATTCGGGAGTATGCAGAAGCGGGCAGAGCAGGAGGTTCTCGATGGCCTGGTCGGCCGCACCTTCACCTTTCCCGTAACCCAGGCCGAAAAGAGTCTTGCCCCCCCGCTCGACAAACGCGGTCTTGAGCGCTGAAAAATCGATATTGATCAGGCCGGTCCGGAAGAGCATCGACCAGATCGAACGGATGGACCGGTCGATCCATTCGTCCGCCCTCGAAAAGGCGTCGAGGACACTCGCATCGTCATCCACCTGCTGGAGGAGCACATCGTTGGGCAGAGGAATGACCGCATCGCAGACCTGGCGGAGGGCGGCCAGGCCTTCATCCGCCTGCTTCAGGCGCCGTCCTCCCTCGAAGGAGAAGGGCATGGTGACAAATCCGATGACGAGCGCTCCTTCGGCCGACGCCGCTTCCGCGACGACCGGAGCCGCCCCGCTGCCGGTCCCGCCGCCCATCCCGGCAACAATGAAAACCAAGTCGGCACCCCGGAGAGAACGGGAGAGTGTTTCGCGATCGCTCTCCGCGGCGAGGCGCCCGAGTTCGGGATCACCACCGGCCCCGAGCCCCCGGGTGACGGAGCTGCCGATGAGGATCTTGTCGTCGACCGGCGATGCCGCCAGGGCCTGACTGTCGGTATTGACCGTCGCCAGGCGGACCCGGCCCAGGTCATTCATCTTCAGCCGGTCGACCGCATTGGACCCGGCTCCGCCCACGCCGATGAGTTTGATAACCAGCTCCCGTTCCCCATCCTCGTTGGCGGCGAACAAGGTCTCCTGATCCGGTTCGTAGTCTTTCATAAGGCAAATCCCTCTCAGGCACCGACCAGGTTGAGGATCCGGCCGAAAACGCCACCCCTTTTCCGGGTCGGCGGCGCATCGTTCTCGCCCTGGAAATTCAGGCCGTAATTGAGAAGACCGAGCACTGTCGAATACTCGGGCTGCTTCACTTCATCGTGCATGCCCGGGTTCTCACCGAGGCGAACCGGGATCTTGAAGACCTCCTGGGCCGCCCGGTCAATCATCGGAAGGCGGGAGGTCCCGCCCGTCAGGACGACACCGGCACCGAGGTTCTCGCTCACGAAATTCGAGCCGAGCGATCTGCGCACCACTTCGAAGAGTTCCGATACCCGCAGCGAAAGGATCCTCTCGATCGAATGGCGGGAGACCTGCCGGTCTCCGATCGACAGATTGCCATTGAGCCAGACCCGTTCGGTCCGGTCCCGGCACTGCAGGACCGCCGAACCGAAACGCAGCTTGAGCGTCTCCGCCTGCGACGAGGTCAATCGGAGCCCCACGCTCAGGTCGTTGGTCAGGTGATCCCCTCCCACCGGGACAACCCCGGCCACATGACAATGCCCATCCTGATAAAGGGCATAATCGGTCGTGCCCCGGCCGATATCGAGAACCAGCACCCCGTGATTGCGTTCCTCCTGGGTGGTGACCATGACGCCGGAAGCGAGGCTTGAGAGGATGATGTCATCGACGTGCAGGGAGAACCCGTTGATGACGTGGATATGGTCGCTCACCTTGGACGCCTGCCCGTGCACCGTCCAATAGCCCACCTCAAGACGTTTCCCCTCAAGATAAAGGGGATTGGGCTCGATCCGCCCGTCCAGCCGGAAAGGCCGCCGGATATGGTGGATGATGGTCCGTTCGGGCGGCAACTGTTTCTCCTTGGCCAGGCTCTTCACTCTCTCGATATCCTCGTGCCCGACCCGGTTGTCGGCCGCGCTCACCGTGACGCCCTCCTCGCTCATGAATCCGGCGAGGTGGCCGCCGGTTTGCGCAAGATAGACTCCGTCGATGCGGACTCCGGCCCGTTTCTCCGCCGCGAGGATGGCCGCATGCGCACAATCGGTGGCTGCTGCGAAATCCACGATCTCTCCCTTGACCACGCCCCGCGACGAGCACTGACCCATCCCGATAATGCTCAGACTGCGCCCATTGGTGATTTCACCAACGAGAACGGCAACCTTGGCGGTTCCAATCTCGATTGCTCCGATTATCCGACTCTTCGACATGACGGCCATTTTCAGTTTCCTGAGTAAAGGTTCTGGGGGTTGCGGGAATCTTCGCCGGCGGCCAGTTCGACCGCCGCCTGGTTCTTGAAAGAAAGATCGATCCTGGCCGGTCTCTCGCCGGCCGATCGTCGGTAGTAATCCAGGATATAGTCAAGCCGGGCCAGCTGGTTGCGGTAGGAACCCGGCTCAAAGATGATCTCGTTCACTTCCCGGGTCCGCACCACGATGAAGGGGCGGCGATCGAGGGCGACAATCCGCCACTCCCCGACCAGATGCGGCGCGATCTGTTCCGCGAGCGTGAAAAGTGAAACCACGTCGTCGAGCCGCGAAATCGGTGCAAAACCGCCGCCCCGGCGCACCAGGCGGATTCCGTCGAGGAAGGGAATGCGCGCAATCAGCTCCTCATCATATCCAAAACCCTTATACAAAACCCCGTCGACCGCAACCAGGTAGACGACCGAGCCGCCATCCTCGCCGCGGGTGACCAGGCGGGCGACCGGCGTGCGTTCGTTCAGGCTGACCACCAGGGTCGAGGGAAAACGACGCGAAATGGTGGCCGCCGCGACCTGGCCGTCCGACTCGAGCCGGGTCTTGATCGCCTGGATGTCAACGTCCATCAAGCCGGCCTCGGCCGGGATCTGCAGGCGCCGATTGATCCACTCGTCCGAAAGTACTCCGTCCGTGACCAGGATGATTTCCTCGATCGGATTGGCCTTGGCGACAACACCCACCGCTTCCGATCCCCGATCCAGGTACCAGATACCCAGGCCGATCCCGCCCGCGACCAGAGCGACCAGGGTGCCCCCTGCCAGAGCCCGCCAGATCCGGCTTCGGGTGCGGGCCTTCGCCGGCTTGCTCATCGGGAGGCCCCGGACCTCCTGCTTGATGTTCCGCCAGGAACCGGATCCCTCCGCTCCCGCCTGTCTGTGGCCCGCCTTTTTCATTGTGGTTTCACTCCGCTGGTGTCTTCAGTTGCCGATCCGCCGGACGCGGCGGCCTCCGGAGGCCTCACCCCGACAAGGACCTCGCTCCAATCCCGTCCGTAGAGCAGCACTTCCGGCTCCAGGACGATGTTTGTTTCGCGGGAGACGCGATCCCGGACCAGGCGCACCAGATCGATGACATCGCGGGCGGTCGCCCCTCCCCGGTTGATGATGAAATTGGCATGCCGGGCGGAGATCTCGGCATTACCCACCCGCATCCCCTTCAACCCGAGCGCGTCGATGAGGCGACCCGCTGAATCACCGTCCGGGTTCTTGAATATGCAGCCTGCGCTCGGCTCCTTTGGTTGCGCCTCCTGGCGCCGGTCGCGATAGGCCTCGATCCGCGACCGGATGACCGAGGACTCTCCCTCCGAGGCCGGGTGCAGGATGGCGCCGATCGCGATGGCCTCCGCCAGTTCATCGCAGGATCGATACCGGACAGAAAGGGCCTCGCGTCCGAGAATGCGCATCTCGCCGTTCAACGTGACGAGGTGGACCTCGTCGACCACCTCATAAATCCAGCTGCCCATGGCTCCGGCATTCATCCGGAGCGCACCGCCCAGCGTACCCGGGATACCCTCCAGGAACTCGAAACCCGACCAACCCTGATGGCAGGCCTGGCCGCAGAGTTCCTTCAGGCGAAGGCCGGCTCCGACCAGCAGACGTCCGTCTTCGAGCCGACGGATCCGGCCCCAGTTCGGGTGCAGCAGGCGGACGACCAGGCCGGCGACGCCTTCATCCGGAACAATGAGATTCGACCCGCGGCCGAGAATGTTGACGGGGAGTCCCGCCTCATGGGCCGCCCCCAGCAGAACCTGGAGTTCCTCCACCGAGGCAGGCTCGGCAAAGAGTTCGGCCGGCCCCCCGATGCGGATGGTGGTCTTGCGATCAAGGGCCTCGTTGATCCGCACGCTTTCCAGGGCCACCCGATCACTGCGCAGCGCCCGAAAGAAACGCGTCAGCCGACCCATGCGATCATCCAGGCTACAGACAGTGCCCACCACGCCGCGGGCAAACCGGTCGATCGAGCCCGCCCCGACAAAAAGCAGGAAATCTCCATCACGGCAATCCTCGGCGATGCGTCGGCGGCCGGCCAAATCGTCCACGACCACTTCGGGGAGAGCGGACCGATCCCCGAACCGGCGGAATGCATCCAGAAGGTCCTCGATTTTGCCGCCGTCGACCGGCCTTTCCGCCGCCGGGTAAACATCCATCAGATAGAGCCGGTCCGCCCGTTGCAGGACCTGGGCGAACTCGGTCCGGAAACGCGCGGTCCGGGAATAGCGATGAGGCTGAAAGACAATGACCAGCCTCCGGTCGGCAGCCGGGCGGATCGCTTCGATCAGTGCGCCGATCTCGGAGGGATGGTGAGCGTAATCTTCCATCACCGTAAGGTGTGGCCCCTCGATCAGGATCTGCTGGCGCCGGCGGACCCCGGGGAAAGCGGCCAGAAGATCCGTCTCGGGAGAGACGCCAAGGAAACCGGACACAGCCAGGGCGCCGCAGGCATTGATCGCGTTGAACTCACCCCGGGCCCTGACCCGCGCGGTGGTCTGACCGAAACGGCCACCCAGACTGAGGACCCTGCCACTGCCTCCCTCGACCGAGCCCAACAGGTCGTAGTCTCCGCCCGGCCCGAAACTGATGGTGGAGGAAGGCGGGCGGCCTCCGAAGAGATCCCGGGAAACTGGGCAGGCCCGGTTGAAGAAGACCGCGCGCTTTGTCCGGTCGGCCAGTGCCCGGAAGGGAATCTTGATCGCCTCAAGATCGGCGTAGCGGTCGCAATGGTCGAGCTCGAGGTTCACACAGAGGGTGATCTCCGGGGAGAACAGATCGATTGTCCCGTCGCTTTCATCGATCTCCGCCACGAGCCAGTCGCTCGATCCCCGGCAGGCCGGAGGAATCGAATCGTCCGCGAAGAGCCCGCCCAGCACATAGCCGGGGTCCATTCCGGCGGTCCGGAGCGCATGGATGAGCATGGCGCAGCTCGAGGTCTTGCCGTGCGATCCGGCCACCGCGATCAACCGCCGATCCGCGGCCAGGGCCGCCAGGGCCTCACCCCTGCGGAAGACGGGCAGGCCCAGATCCAGGGCCGACCGCAAACTGGGATGATCCGGCCCCACCGCCGAGGAATAGACCAGCGCGGAGACAGCCGGATCAGCCGGCCCTGCTTCAGGAATCACGATCTCCCTCGCCTTGAGTCGCTGCGCCACCTCGGGCGAGAGATTGGCATCCTCTCCGCTTACCCGGCAGCCGCTCTCGGCCAGGAACATGGCAAGGGGGGCCATTCCCATGCCGCCTATCCCCACAAAGTGGATACGCAGGCCGTTCTCGATCTTCAGGGGAACCGTCATGCCGCTTCCGGCGCTGCCGATTTCGGGCGGCGCTTGTCTTCGTGTTCCCGGCCCAGCTCATCGAGATCGCGGACGATCCGGTCAATGGTGTTCTCCCGGTCCATCCTTTCCAGGTTCTTCTGGAATTGAGCGAGCAGCCAGTCGTTGAAAATCACCTCCTTCACCTCCCGCTGAAGATCACCAATATAGGATTCCTCCAGGAGAAGGCCCCCGCCCTGTTGCTCGAAAAAACGACCGTTGACCAGCTGGTGGCCGTCGGCGGCATGGGGATAGGGGATGAGGATTGCGGGCAGCCGGCAACGGATCAGTTCGGCGATCGTGCCGGCACCGGCCCGGGCCACAGCCAGATCGGCGGCCGAGAGCAGGTCCGCCACGTTGTCCGAAAAGGGGGTAAAGACCGCCCGGACCGTGGACCCATTCCGGGATTCCAGCGAAAAGACACCGTCGGCCCCTTTGCCGGGACCGGTCACGCAGTAGATCTGGATCTCCTGTTTGGCGAAAAATTCGAGGTGACGGTTGACCCAATCATTGAGGGCGACCGCCCCCTGGCTGCCCCCCAGAACGAGCAGGGTCTTCTGATTGGGATCCAGTCCGAGGCGCTCGCGCGCCCTGGCCTTGCCCACGCGGTGGATTTCCCGTCGCACCGGAAACCCGTGGTAGCGGATCCGGTCGGTCCCTGCCCGGCTCAACCGGACCCCGGCCGGCAGGTAGATCCGGCGGGCCAGTGGGCCGACCACCCGGATGGCCCGGCCAACCACCCGGTTGGCTTCGTGCAGCGCCACCGGTACTCCGCGGATCGCACCGCTGATCGCGATGGCCACACAGGTGTAGCCGCCGAAACCGAAGATGACGTCCGGATTGAACGAGCGGATCAGGCGCAGCGCGAACCCGAGTGCCTTCAGCTGCATCCACGCGAAATTGACGACCCGGATCGGATTGAGGGACAACCCGACCCCGGGAAGCCGCTCGAAATGAAATTCCGGATACTTCTGGATCAGCCGGGAATCAATCTGCTTGTTGCTGATGAGCAGGCAGCACTCATGCCCGCGCGCCACCAGTTCCTCAGCCAGGGCGATACCCGGCGCGAGGTGCCCGCCGGTGCCGCCGCAGGCGATCAGGTAGCGGCTCATCCGTTGATCTCCTTCATCGATCTCTCCGTGTCGGTCAGGGCCGGCCGCGACCAGGCGATCCGGGTGTTGAGCAGTATCCCGATGAGCAGCGCCATGAGGACGAGATTGGATCCGCCGTAGCTGATGAAGGGCAGCGACATGCCCTTGGTCGGCAGGCAGCCCGTGACCACCCCCAGGTTGATCAACGCCTGAAAGGTCAGCATGAGAAGGCAGCCCGCGACGATGAGGAATTGAAAGAGGTTGGGCGCCCGCCTCAGGTGGGCCAGTCCGAGCATGAAAATAAGGGCGAAGAGCGCGACCACCCCGAGAGTGACCCCAAGACCAAGTTCCTCGCCCACGATGGCGAAGATGAAGTCGGTGTGGGCCTCGGGGAGGAAGGCCATCTGCTGCCGGCCGTTGCCCAGCCCCACCCCGGTCGGCCCCCCGGCGCCGAACGCGAGGATGGCCTGCCAGAGCTGGTAGGCGCCGTCGGCCCGGTGGGCCTCCACATCGAGGAAGGAGGTGATCCGCGCCAGCCGCACCGGGTTGTGCATGATGGCCACGGCGAAGAGGGTGATTCCCGCCAGGACCGAGGGGATGAGAAAGATCATCCGGGAACCCGCCAGGAGAAGCATGGTGAACCCGATGGCCCCGCAGAGCATGGCGGTGCCGAAGTCGGGCTCAAGGAGGATGAGCAGGCAGAAGACGGAGATACCGGCCGCGGGAAGAACGAAGCCGCGCCAGAAACTCGGGATTCGCTGCTGATTCGCCGCCAGATAGTGAGCCAGACCAAAGACGAGCGCCAGCTTGGCAAACTCCGAAACCTGCAGTCGCATCAGTCCCAGGTCCAGCCAGCGCCGGCTCCCGTTGACCTCGATCCCGATACCGGGAATCAGGACGACCACCAGGCTCAGAATCGCCGCGCCGGTCACCAGCCAGACCATCGGCCTCAGGGATTCGAGGTTCACGCGGGTCGCAAGAAAGCCCGAAACCAACGCGATCAGGAGCCAGATCACCTGGCGGCGGACGAAGAAATAGGGATCGTTTTCAAAAAACGAGACACTGGCGCTGAAAAGCACGATGACACCCAACGTGGTCAGGGCGACCACGCAGAGCAGGATCAGTGAAACCGGGCTGAAGAGCGCCCGCCATCTGGTGCTTAGTGTCTCGACTTGCGCCATGAGAGAAAACCGGGTCAGGGCTGGGGCACCGGCTCGTCAATCGGAATGACCGGAGCAGGCAGGTCATCACCGGGAAGCAATTCATCCAGGTCCGAAGCAGGCTGCGACTCAACCGGAATGACCGGAGAGGCGTCGCTCTCGTCCGGCAGAGCCGGTTCCGGCGCCTGCGAGGGCGGCGGGGTGCGACTGGATGCTGCCGGAGCCTGGCTGGCCGGAGGATTGACCGTCACGCTCGTGCGGGTCGAATCCACCGAGGTGAATCCGGGAATGACCAGCTTCTGGCCCACCCGGAGTTTGCGCGCATCGGTGATCTGATTGGCTGCCATCAGTTCCTTGACGGTGACATCGTAATTGCGGGCGATCTCTCCGATGGTATCACCGGGCTGCACGGTCACGGTGACCGCATCGGCGGGTAGACCGGCGGATCCGCCGCCGGAGCCCGGGCGGGCGGCCGATCCCGCAGGAATGATCAGGACCTGACCGACCTGAATGAGGTCGCTTTCCAGCCGATTGGCCTGCCGAATGGCTCCGACCGTGGTGCCGTTCTGGCTGGCGATTCTCGCCAGGTAATCACCGGACTTGACCGTGTAGGTGCTCGACCCTTCGGGAAGAGAAGGCGCGGCGGCGGCCGGCCCTGTCGCATCACCTGGAGATCTGCGGGACATTCCGTCGGGCACCATGATCTTCTCTCCATATTGAATGGCATTGGGATTGATGCCGGGATTGACTGCCACGATGTCCTGGATGGACACCCCGAACTGACGGGAAATCGACCACAGGCTGTCTCCCCGCTTCACGCTGTAGGCAATGAGGACGGGTTCGCTGTAGGTCGGTTCAGCCGGTGTATCGGCGACCGGCTGAAGCACCCGCTCGGCAGGCCAGGCATCGCTTCCCTGCGTGCCGGCCGCACCCGGACGCGTCGGCGTGGCCCGGGCCCGGTCGGCCGGAGTCTGGCCCAGGAGGGGCTGGTTGGCGTAGCCGCTTCCAACCGGCAACGGATCAAGCGACGAACTCGTGGATCCACCCTGGTTGCTCCAGTTCGCGCCGGTCGAGGGGACTTCGGCCGGTCCATCCTCCACCGGAGTGGGTCGGGATTGACAACCCGGACTGACCAGAAAGACGACGAGGAGCACAAGGTGCAGGGCCAGCACCATGCTGAATATCTTGAGGATTTTCATAGAAAGATGTGTGGAAGGTTCGTATTGGGTTTAGCAGGACATCGCCTGCCGAAGTTGCTGTTGGACCAGGGCGCAGAACTGTTCACCGCGCTCCTCGTAGCTCTGGAACATATCAAGACTCGAGAAGGCCGGACTGAGGAGGACGGTATCACCGGGTCGCGCTCGGCTCAGGCAATCCCGAACCGCCTCGTCCAGATCACCGACGATCCGGGCCGAAACCCCTTTTTGAGCGAGCAATCCGAGCAGAAGCGGCGCAGTTTCCCCGAGGAGGACAGCATGGCGAATGCGCGGCGCGATCCGCGAGACAAATCCCTCGAAATCGCCGCCTTTGGATTTGCCCCCGCCGATCCAGAGGACGGGATCCGCAAAAGTGGAGATGGCCGCCTCGCAGGCGTGGAAGTTCGTCGCCTTCGAGTCGTTCCAGAAATCGATGCCGTCGATCGAACCGACCTGGCTGAGCCGATGGCGTCCGATGCGGAAACTGCAGAGCGCCTCACGTAGGACCTTGTCCGGCAGGCCCTGTCGGCGCCACCAGGCCGCCGCGAGAACAAAATTTCCGTGCTGCGGCCCGGACTGAAAAGCGGTGCCGGCGGCCAGGTCGCCCATGCCTTCGGGAGCGGCCGCCACGAGACCGGCCGGGTCCAGACCCAATCCGTGTTCATCACTGAAGGCGAGAACACCGGGGCCATAGAAGGCATGGCCGGCCGGAGTCCGGTCGACCAGGTTCTGCTTGGCCCTGAAGTAATCGACAAGGGTTCCGTGTCGCTCGAGGTGATCCTCCGCGAAATTCGTCCAGAGCGTCCAGTCGGCGGTCAGGATGCGCAGTGTCTCGGCCTGGAAGGAACTGACCTCGCAGACCGCGGTCGTCTCCGGATCGGTCACGCAGGCAGCCGTCCGGGTGAAGGCCGAACCGATGTTTCCCACTGCGACGGCCTGACGACCGGCCAGGCCGAGTGCATAGGTCAGGAATTCGGTCAGGGTCGTCTTCCCGTTCGTTCCGGTCACCGCGACAATCGGTCCCTTCCAGAAGAGGGCTGCAAAATCGATTTCTCCGAGGCACTCGCATCCGGCCTGCCGGGCGACGGCAAACCAGGGATGGTCCGGGGAAAAGCCCGGACTGGTCACAACGAGGTCGTGACCGGCCGCTTCCTGCGGACCGAAGGTCGAATGGTCGGCCAGCGGGTCGGACGCATCGTAGACGACGGCCTCAAGGCCGCGGGCGGCGAGCAGGCGGCAGACTCCGCGTCCGCTGCGCCCGTGTCCCCAGACCGCGACCGGGCGGGCCAGGCGCGCCATCATCTCTTGAGCAATCGATCCGGCTTCGTTCATCGCAGTTTCAGGGTTCCCAACCCGACGAGGGCAAAAATGAGAGAAAGTATCCAGAATCTGATGACCACTTTCGATTCGGGCCAGCCCATGAGTTCAAAATGGTGATGGATCGGCGCCATCCGAAAGACCCGTTTCCGACGGGTCTTGTAGGATCCGACCTGAATGATGACGGAGAGCGCCTCGAGCACAAAGATACCGCCGACGATGGCCAGGGTCAGCGGTTGGTGGACCATGACGGCAATCGTGCCGATGAGGCCGCCGAGGGCAAGGGAACCGGTGTCCCCCATGAAGACCTCGGCCGGATGGGAATTGAACCAGAGAAAAGCCAGGCCGCCCCCGACGAGGGAGCCGCAGATGATGGTCAGCTCGCCCACCCCGGGCACATAACTGATCAGAAGATAGCCCGAGATGACCGTATTGCCGGCCGCATAGGCCATGATGGCGTAGGTCAGCGCGACCGTGACGGTGCACCCGATGGCGAGGCCATCGATCCCGTCGGTCAGATTGATGGCGTTGCTTGAGCCGACGAGAATGAAGAGGAAGAACCCGGCCAGCAGGACAATGGGCATGCTCGCAATCAAAGGGATCTTGAGAAAGGGGACCCAGAGTTCCCGTATCTTCTGCCCACTATCCGGATGCAGAAGAAGCGCGACCAGGGCACAGGCGGTGATCAAACACTGCCAGAAGAGCTTCTGGCGCGAGGAAACCCCCCGGGTGTCGCGTTTGCTGACCTTGAGAAAATCGTCGCGGAAACCGAGGGCCGTCATCCCGGTATAGACAAAGAGCGCGACCAGCACCCAGATGTTCGGACGCGCCCAGAGGAGGGTAGATCCCGTGACCGCCCCGTAAATGAGGAGACCTCCCATGGTCGGGGTGTTCTTCTTCTTGGAATGAATATCCGCCAGACCGCCCACCTGACTCGCATCGCGCAGGGTCTGGACAAAACTGATGCGCTGAAGCCGCCGGATCAGCCACGGACCGATGACAAAGCCGATGAGCAGGGCCGTGCCCGACGCCATCAGGGTACGCAGGGTGATGAACCGGAGCAGTCGAAGCGGTCCGAAGGAGTTCTCAAACTCGGCGAGGTAACTCAGCATGCCGCCTCAGCTTCCACCGCCCGTCGCCAGGCCGAACCGATCTGTTCCTCGAGCCGGTGGCGCCGACTTCCCTTGATAAAGACCGCGCCGGTCCAGTTCTCGACCACCGAAGCCAATTCGCCGGGCGACGGGTTGACCGTGATCGTCAGGGGATCTCGCCCGGATTCGAGCAGGCCCCGGCACAGGTCGTCTCCCTGGTCTCCGACGAGCACAAAGCGGTCCTGAACACCCATGGGCCACTCCCGGCCGACGGTCCGGTGCCAGTCCCCGGCACTCTCCCCCAGTTCCTCCATCGTCCCGACCAGAAAGAGGCGCGGTACCGACGGTCCGACCCTCCCGATGAAAGCCCGGACGGCATCCCGCATCGAAGCAGGATTGGCATTGTAGCAATCGAGGTAGACGAGACGCCCATCCTTTTCGATGACCTCACCGCGCAGCGCGGCGGGACGCCAGCCTTCGAGCCGGCCGGCGACCACCTCGGGGTCCTGACCGAGCTGAACGGCTGCCGCGAAGGCGAGGACCGCGTTGGAAACCATGCCCTGACTGGTTGAGGCGAGGAGGAATGTGACCGGTCTCACCCCGGGAAAGTCGACCCGGACTCGGAGGCCCGCGCCTTCCGCCGTGGCCTCGTAGGCAACCGACAAGCCGTTGCCCTGGTCGGTTTTCGACCCGCGGACTGACGCGGTTCCGATCACGGTGAACGGGATGGAAAGTCGGCGAAAGGCAGCCCACTGGAGGCATTCAAACGGGAAGAAGGCCCGGCCGCCCGGACGAATCTGCCGAAGCAGTTGCACTTTCTCCTGGGCCACGGATTCGACCGATCCGAGGGCCTCGAGGTGGGCGGGGCCGATCGAAGTGATGATTCCGAGATCCGGAGAAAGAATGGAAGCGAGGCGGGTCATCTCCCCGGGCTCGCTGATGCCGGCTTCAACCACCGCAAAACGGTGGACCTGCGGATCGCAATTGAGGATCGTCAGGGGAAGACCGAGAAGATTGTTGAGATTCCCTTCGGTGGCTCCGACCTCGCTCCGACCGCCGAGGGCCTCGGTCAGGAGGTCCTTGGTCGAGGTCTTTCCGCAGCTTCCGGTAACGCCGATGACGGGACCGGGAAAAGCTTTCCGGTATTCGCGGGCGATGTCCTGCAGCGCGCGGGCCGGGTCGGGCACCAGCAGCTGAGCCAGTCCGGCATTGGGATCGAAGCGCGCGACCAGAGCGCCCGAGGCGAATGCCCGGGAGGCCGCCGAAACGAAGGCATGGCCATCCCTGGCCGCCGTTTCGATGGCGACAAAGAGCTGACCGGGCCGCAAGGTCCGGCTGTCGATGCCGAAGCCGGTGATCCGGCCGGGCGGATTTCCCCGCCAGGCGCCGCCGCTCCACTCGGCCAGCAATCTGGGATCATGGACAGGCATCAGGTCTGGGGCGGTTTCAGTTTCTTGATCTCGATCAATTCGCGGGCCACCTGCCGGTCATCAAACGGCACGATGGTATCACCGAACTCCTGAAAAGACTCATGCCCCTTGCCCGCGATCAGGATGCAGTCCCCCTCGGTAGCATGGTCCAGGGCCAGGCTGATGGCGTGCCTCCGGTCATCCACGAACTGAATACGATCGGGATGGATGATGCCCGCTCGCATGTCGTCGAAGATGGCCGCAACCGCTTCCTTTCGCGGATTGTCCGCCGTCGCCCAGGCGTGGTCGGCGGTTTCCTGAACCGCCGTTGTCATGGCCGGACGTTTGGTCCGGTCCCGGTTGCCCCCGCACCCGAAGACCACATAAAGGCGGCCCGGGGTGATCTGGCGCAACATCTGGACGGCATTGCGCAGGGCGTCGTCGGTGTGGGCATAGTCGACCAGGACGTTGAAGCCGAACGGGTTCGCAATCCGTTCCATCCGCCCCGGAATGCCCCCGAAGGACTCCAGGCGGGGAAGAACCGAGACAATCTCACGCCCATTGGCCTGACAGATGGCAAGGGAGGCGAGAAGGTTGCTCAGGTTGTAATCTCCAAGCAGAGGCGATTCTATCCGGGCCTCGCCGTCCGGCCAATGGAGCGTGAACCGGGTGGTCATGAAACCCAGTTCAACCTGGCTGCCGCGGATCTCGGCATCGGTTGCCTGCCCGAAGGTGATCGTCCGGACCCCCTGGGGTATCATCCCAAGCAGTCGGCGTCCGGCTGCATCGTCGATGTTGACCACAGCCACCTCGGGCAGCGAACCGACCTCGCCGGTGAAGAGGCGGGCCTTGACCTGGAAATAGTCCTCGAGCGAACCGTGGTAATCGAGGTGGTCGCGGGTCAGGTTGAGAAAGGCGGCCGTCCTCAGACGAAGACCCCGAACCCGGTCCTGGTTGATGCCATGGGAACTGATCTCCATCGCGGCGAACCGGCAACCGGCATTGCGCATCTGGGAGAGCATCCCGAAAACATCGACCGACTCGGGTGTCGTTCGAAACGCCGGAACCGTCCGTTCGCCCAGGTCGTAGCTGATCGTGCCGATCAGGCCCACCCGCTCTCCGGGTCGGGTCAGCAGATGCTTGACCAGGTGGGTGACGGTGGTCTTGCCGTTGGTCCCGGTCACTCCGATCACCCTGAGGTCCTCATCGGGCGCGCGGTAGAAACGCCGGGACACCTCGGCGAGGACCGCGCGGGGCCGGCTGACCCGAATGGAAGTCACCCCGGAAGGCGTGAACTGACGCGATTGGCTGGAGATGACTGCGACGGCTCCACGATCGATCGCCTCATCGATGAAGAAGCTTCCGTCCGAGCGCATCCCCGGAAGGGCGAAAAAGACACAGCCGGGAGTGGCCCGGCGGCTGTCGATCACCAGGCTGGTGACAACCCGGTCGAGAGTTCCTTTGATCTCCAGGCAATCGATGCCTGAGAACAATTCGTTCAGATTCTGAGACATAACACGCCGGTCCGACCGGCTTCGGGCCCGTTTCGCGAAACCGGTAATGGCACGCGTTTCCGGTTTCTGTAAAATAACTTGAGAAGGATTGAGGTAACCTATCACGGTAAGTGCGCTTTGACTAGCGGACGAGGGCGAGGCGCCCCAGGGGTTCGGGCGGGTTGATCCCAAGGTAGGGAATCAGCTGTTCGGCAATGGTTCTGAAACTCGGCGCCGCCACGGTGGAACCATAGGCGGTACCATTGAGACGGGCATCGTCGATGATGACAGTGACGGCCACCCTGGGACGGGAGGCGGGAAAGAAACCGCTGAAGGAACCCACGTGATGGGTTCGGGAATAGCGTCCGTCGATGATCTTCTGGGTCGTGCCGGTTTTTCCGGCCACTTCAAACCCGGGAATGGCCGCGGCGCGTGCCGTACCTTCCGGCGAGACCACTCGTTCAAGGAGACCGGCCATGGTGCGGGCAGTCGATTCGGAGACCACCCGCCTCCGGACGGAGGGCGCAAACGAGACCAGGATGTCCCCGGAACTGTTGGCGATCTGCCGGACGATCTGGGGCCGCATGAGAATCCCGTGATTGGCGATCGCGCTCATGGCGGCATGGATCTGGAGAGGAGTCGCTCCGATGGCGTGCCCCATGGGAAGCCGGGTGATGGTCAGACCGTCCCAATTGCGAACCTGGTGCAAAATGCCGTTCTCTTCTCCCGGCAGGATGATTCCGGTCTCCTCTCCAAACCCGAAGGCCCGGGCATAACGGTAAAGTCGGTCACGGCCCAGCACGATGCCCAATTGCGCCGCACCACGGTTGCTCGACTTGCTGACCACATCGGCGACGGTGAGAATGCCATTGGGGTGGGAATCCTGGGGAAGGGGAAGGCGGCGACCGTGATCGACGATAAAGTTCTGACTGCAATCGACCGGCGTGTTCGTCTGAACCATGTGCTCTTCGAGCGCCCCGCTCGCCGGCACGATCTTGAAGGTCGAACCCGGTTCGAAAATGTCGGCGATCGCCCGGTTGCGCTGGGCCGAAGCGTCCGCCTCGCCGTAGTGATTGAGGTCGAATGTCGGGTAGTTGGCCAACGCCAGGAGGAATCCGGTCGTCGGGTCGCTCACGATGATGGTCGCGCCGACCGGACTGAACTCGTCGACGATCCGCTTCAATTCGGTCTCCACGATGTGCTGAACCACCATGTCCACCGAGAGGACCGCATTGAGGCCGTCGGCCTCCGGTATGTCCCGCGTGCGGAATCGGGCCACCTCGTTGCGGCGCCCATCACGTTCCGACTCATACCAGCCATCCTGACCACGGAGGTAGAAATCGAGAGCGTATTCCACTCCGAGGGCCGGAGTCCCCTCCCGGTTGACAAAACCAATGAGATGAGCGGCCGTCTCGCCTGCAGGGTAGGTACGACGGTAGTCGCGGTTCCCGTAGACCGCGCGAATTCCGAGGGCGCGAACCGCGTCATAGGTCGCGTCGTCGACGCCTTCGTGCAACTTGACCCAGCGTATGGCTCCCGGACTTACGGATTCGTCCGACCGGACTGCGGTTACGCCCCGTCTGGCCGCCGCTTCCACGTCGGCGATCGGGATGTCGAGAATACCGGCCAGAGCGGGGAATTTCTGCTGGTCCGCCTCGCGAATCAACTGAGGGTCGAGGCCCACTTCGATGAAGGAGCGGCTCGTGGCGAGCAGATTCCCGTTGGTGTCGAGGATATTGCCTCGCCGGGCCTTGGTGACCACGACCCGCTTGCGGGCGCTTTCCACCGTGCGGGCCAGTTCCTCGTGCTGCATGTACTGCAGGTTGACCAATCGCGCCCCGATTCCCCCGAATGAACAGAGAATGACCGCGGCCACCAGGCAGAGCCGGAATCGGGATACGAGACGCTTCGACATACCGGTCAACGGGAGAACTGGACGACCGGTCGGTCAACGGAACTGAAGAGCTCCTCGTTACTCTTGATGACGAGACGCAACTCGACATCGTCACGGATGCGGACGATCTGGGTCTCCACCGGTCGGGCCAGCCGGAGATTGAGTTCCCGGTTGCGGGCGATCAGGTAGTCGGGGCTGAGCGCGACCGCCAATTCCGAATTGACCTGCGACAGGACGCGCTCGATTTCCACGATTCGGCGCTCGATCACTTTATTCTCATTGGCCGAGACCGCAATCTGGTGCCGGAGCCAGACGGTGCCGAAGCCGATGCCCCCCGCGTAGACCAGCAGGAGAAAGGAACAGAGTAGAACGCGATTCAGGATGGAGACGATTGGGCGTCGGGTCGTCATGATTCGAATTTGCGGAGGGCTCGAAGGCGGGAGGAACGGGATCGCGGATTGAGAGCGATCTCGGCTTCACCGGGAGAGACCGGCCTGCGGGTCAGGAGAGCGGCTTCACGGGATCGGAGCTGATCGGGGGTTCCATCTGACGCGTCGACCGCCATCCCGGCCTTGGTCCGGAAATAGCGTTTGACGATCCGGTCCTCGAGAGAATGGAAGCTGATGACACAGAGTACCCCGCCCGGTTTGAGTCGGTCAAAGGCGGCCGGAAGAGCCCGCTCAAGCGCACCCAGTTCATCATTGACGGCGATCCGTATGCCCTGAAAGGAACGGGTGGCGGGATGCAGACGTTTCTCGTGACGCCGGTAACCGGGAACGGATTCCTCGATCAACGCGGCCAGACCTGTCGTGGTGGTCAGTCGACCGGTGCCCCGGGCACGGAGGATGGCCCGGACAATCGGACGCCAGCTCCTCTCCTCGCCGTAGCCCCGGATTGCTTGGACGATGGCGGACTCCGCGGCCGTTTCCAACCAGATGGATGCCGGCAATCCGGATTCAGGATCCATCCGCAGGTCGAGCGGAGCCTCTCGGCGAAAGGAGAATCCCCTCTCCGTTTCGTCGAGCTGGAACGACGACACACCGAGATCGAAGAGGATTCCGTCAAACAACCCGGTCGGGAGCGAGGAAAGGTCGCCAAAGTCGAGGCGAAGGAACTCCATCCTATCCCCGAAGCCGCTCCTCAGAACCGCGGCACGCCCTGCCGCCGCAGGATCGCGATCAAGACCCAGCACCCGAATCGAGGGATCGACTTCGAGTATGGCGCGACTGTGCCCGCCTCCGCCAAAGGTGCAATCGAGGTAGCATCCGCCCGCCTTGGGCGACAGCAGGCCGAGAACCTCCTCCAGAAGGACGGGAAGGTGGCCCTTGGAATCCGGAAGATCCATCGACTCAACGGTGCAGCAACACATGAAATAGACTCCTCCATCCCGAGCGCGAAGGCACCACCGAACGTCGGCGGGAAGAGGCAAGCCGACGGGTGTCGCCGATCGGCACAAAGCCCGGCATCGGGACCGCTTCGAAATCCTGTTCGCTGAAATGCCGGATGCGCCCCCTGGAGATGCTGCCGCCCGCCCCAAAGAGCGAACTGCGGGAGAACAACGGACCGGAGGCACCGGAAGTCGAGCCGCGAACCAGACCGGCGGCAACCAGCGAGCGGCGGCCGCCCGCCTCAATCGCTGGAAAGCGGGGTCTCCGGGTCCTGCCCGATCGCGAGACATCCAGAAAGGCCTTCAGGACATCCTCGAACTGCCGCAATCGATTCTTCGCTCCGTTCATAAGCCGATCTCCCGCATGAGCCCACCGAGATCCTCGCCGCTTGCCTGCGGATCGACCGGTTGCCAGCGCTCCGGACTCCAGATGGAGAACTTGGTCATTGTCCCGACCAGAACCGCCTCTTTTTCCACCCCGGCATGGGCCAGCAGGTCGGGTGCAAGCCCGACCCGTCCCTGCTTGTCACATCCGAAAGTGTGGGCCTGGGAAAAGAACTTGCTGAGAAAGGCCTGGGCGGCACCGTCGCTGAGGAGTTTCTGGGAAACCCTTTCGTAGAGCTTGTCGACCTCGGCGGGCGGAAGAACAGTGATGTAGCCGGCCGGATCCGGCAGGGCGAGGTAGACCTCGTTTTCATCGCCCGCGAACCTCCACTTCGAAGGAATCGTCAGACGATTCTTCGAATCCAGGTTATGTCGGAAACGCCCAACATAATACGGTCTCGCTTGGCCATTCATCTGCAAATCGGGGGAATACTAAACCACAACGCCCCATTTCTCCCCACCACACCCCACTAAGTCAAGGCAACTCCTTCGCAAAAACGCAGTTTTATTATCCCCAAGTTATTCACAGACACCGGCTTCAGCGGATCGAACTGGGGTGATCACCCCAGTTTCCCGATCCTATGCCGGGCTCCACCGGCCGAATCGGGATTCCCGGGAAACCGGGGCTTGAGTGGGTCCGGCCCAGTTGTTGAACTCGCACCTCGTGATTGCACCAGCCGAAATCCAGATCATCGGATCAGAACTCGCCATCCGCTGGGTGGACGGGACCGAGACCTTCATCCCCATCCCCGAACTTCGGGCCGCCTCTCCCAGCGCGGAGGTCCAGGGGGAGCGGGATATCTTCGGCCGGCGTTATGGCGGAGAGGCCGGATCGGGACGCCCGGACGTCGACCTTCTCGGATGGACGCCGATCGGCAATTACGCGATCCGCTTCCATTTCAGCGATGGACACCAGACCGGCCTCTACACTTACGATTACCTCCGCGAACTCGGCGAGGGAAAGGCGACCTTGTGACCTCCGCCCCGGACGATTTCACCGCCATCCGGGCCATCACCTTCGATGCGGGAGGCACTCTTCTGGCCCCCCACCCCTCCGTCGGGGAAGTCTACGCCGAAGTCCTCGGTTCATTCGACCTCGCCCGTGATCCCATCGCCCTCGAGAACGCCTTTCACGCCGCCTTCTCGACCGTCTCGAAAAACCCTGCCGTCCTCGATCCGGAGGAACGGGAAAAGGATTTCTGGAGACAGGTTGTTCGGCACACCGTGCGGGACGCCCCCCTGCCCGAGTCGGTTTTTCCGGAAGTATTCGCCGCGATGTGGGACGCCTTCAGCCACGGCGCCCGCTGGCGGGTCTTTGACGGTTCCCACGCCATCCTGCGAGCCCTGCGGGACCGCGGCTACCGGATCGGCGTCCTTTCCAACTGGGACCGGCGCCTGCGCAGCGTGCTCGAGGAAACCGGACTGGCCGAACTGATCGATACCGTCGTCATCTCCTCCGACATTGGTATTGAAAAGCCTGATACTGGCATCTTCCGGGCGGCCGAGGCCCGGATCGGCCAACCGGCCGAATCCTGCCTTCATGTCGGCGACAGCCGGCACCACGACCTGGCCGGTGCCCGCGCGGCCGGCTGGGCGGGACTGCTCGTGCGCAACGACGGCGGACCGGTCGATCTGCCCGCCATCGGAAGCCTGGCCGACCTCTTCCCCCTCCTGCCCGGCCCCATCATCGGATCCAATTTATGAATACAACCCTCATTCATCCCCGCGCCGACCGGTCCGCCATCGAGACCGGCCTGCAATTCCAGCCCAAGTTTGATGCCGACGGGCTCATCCCCTGCATCACGGCGGATGCCGTTTCCGGCGACGTCCTCATGTTCGCCTTCATGAACCGGGAAGCGCTCGAACGGACGATGACGACCGGCAAGGCCACCTACTACAGTCGTTCCCGCGGCAAGCTCTGGATGAAAGGCGAGGAGTCCGGCAACCGGCTCTCCGTGGTGGAAATGCGGATCGACTGCGATCAGGACGTCATCCTGCTGCGGGTGGATCCGGGCACCGGAGCGGCCTGTCACAATGGATTCCGTTCCTGCTTCTACCGGCAGGTCCGGCCCGACGGTTCGCTCGTCATGATCGGCGGTGACCGTCTTTTTGATCCGGCCGAGATCTACGGGAAAAAGTAGACACCCCCGCCGGTCCCGATCCTCATTCTCCGATCGCCAATCCGTCAGTCGCGGTGCCCCGGCACAAAGCCCCGCGAACTGAGCCGGGCGAAGTCGAGAAAGGCCGTCAATTCTTCCGATGCCGCCTCGGGGTGGCCGGCGATCTTTTCCAGGGCCTGGGCCCGGTTGAGACCTTCCCGATAGAGGGCCCGAAAGGCGAACTTGACCCGGTTCATCCGTTCCTCCGCAAACCCGGCCCGCTCCAGCCCCACTTTGTTGTAGGCCCGGACGGCCGAGGGATTGCCGTCAACCATGAGGTAGGGAGGGACATCCTGGGTGATCTTGGACATTCCCCCCGTCATGCAGTAGGTGCCCACCCGGCAGAATTGGTGCACCCCGGTCATCCCGCCGAAGACGACGTGATCCTCGATCACGACATGACCGGCCAAGGTGGTGTTGTTGCTCGCGATGATGTGGCTTCCCAGCACACAATCATGGGCCACATGGGTGTAGGCGAGAAGGTGGTTGTGATCGCCGATGATCGTTTCGCTCTCGGCGGCGGTGGCCGTATGGACGGTGACGAATTCTCTGAATACGTTGTGGGTGCCGATCCGGAGACCGGGCTGCCCGCCCCGATACTTGAGATCCTGGGTGCGCTGACCGAGGCAGGCGTAGGGAAAGACCTCGCAATGCGGGCCGAGACTCGTTCGTCCCTCGACGCAGGCATGGTGATGGACGGTCGTGCCGCGGCCGATGGTGACTTCCGGACCGATAAAGGCAAAGGCCCCGATCCGGACCTCCTCAGCCAGGACCGCACCGTCCGAAATAATCGCAGTCGGATGGATCAGACTCATTTCAAGGCAGGGTCGAACGTCAATCGGATGGCTCGGCATCGATCAGGGCGAACATCAGCTCGCCGCTGGAAACCACTTCACCATCCACGGTGCAGGTGGCCTCGGCCACTCCTATCTTGTTGCCGCGGCTCTTGGTCAGACGGGCCCGGATGACGAGTTGATCGCCCGGCCTGACCGCCTTGCGGAACTTGACCTTGTCGCAGCTCATGAAAAAGGCGGTCTTGCCCTCATTGCTCGTGCGCCGCAGCATGATGATCCCGGCCGCCTGGGCCATCGCCTCGATCTGGAGGACGCCGGGCATGACCGGCTCGCCCGGAAAGTGCCCCAGAAAATAGGGCTCGTTATAGGTAACGTTTTTCACCGCCGTCAGTTCTTCGTCCCCGACGAACTCGACCACCTTGTCGACCATCAGGAACGGATAGCGATGCGGCAGGGTGTCGAGGACCCGCTTGATATCAAGGGAGGTCTCCGTCGGCAGGACGGTGCCGCGCCGGGCCTTCGGCTTCTTGCGTTTGCGACCGCTCTCCAGCTTCTCCGCGAGCGCCTTGGTCAGGTCGGCGTTGATGGCGTGGCCGGGTCGAACGGCGACGATATGGGCGTGGAGCGGCCGGCCCAGCAGGAGGATGTCGCCGACGATATCCAGAATCTTGTGACGGACGAACTCATCGGGAAAGCGAAGCGGTTCCTTCGAGATGATCTTGTCACCCTTCAGGACCACGGCACAGTCGAGACTGCCCCCCTTGATCTTCCCCATCTTGATCAGCTCCTCGATATCCTCATAGATCGTGAAGGTCCGGGCCGCCGCGATCTGGGTCGCGTAGATTTCCGGATCGATGGTGATCGAAAGGTGCTGGGTGTGGATGCCCCGATCGTCGGCCGAGGTGCAGGTGATCTTCAGCTGATCCGAAGGCAGGGCGATGAGAGATGAATTCCCGCGGGTGACCGAGACGGGCTCCTCCAGGTCATAATATTCCCGGTCGCGATCCTGTTCCACCGGTTCGCCTTCGATGATGAGGTTGACGAAGGGCCGGGCGGACCCGTCCATGATCGGAGGTTCGCTGGCGTTCATCTCGACCACGACATTGTCGATCGCGTAGCCGTGCAGGGCGCTCAGGACATGCTCCACTGTATGGATCTGGGCGTGCCCCGAGGTGATGGTGGTGCTGCGAACCAGATCGGTGACCTGACTTATATGTGGCTTGATCTCCGGCGATCCGTGCAGATCGACCCGACGGAAGACCACCCCGTGGTCCACCGGGGCGGGTTTCAGAGTCAAGGTGACGTTGTCTCCGGTATGCAGCGCCGTGCCGGTCAGGCTGACTTCGCGCAAAAGGGTTCGTTGCTTCATGGTATTGGTTTAGGGACTGAGCCACCGCCGACAGGTCTTCACACCCCTGAAACCAAGTGATCCGGAGCCAGTCAAATCGAAGGTGAGCGCCGTGAGGCGGAATCGGTTTGCACGAGCGGATCGACGCAGGACGGAGGGAAGAGCGGAGGCGAAGCCAGTGTCGGAGGCCACCGTCAAATGACAAGCCCAGAGATGCGCGCCCGGTCCGCCCCGATGAAAATGTCAAAAAACGCTCAAACCGACTCCCTTTCCTAAAGTCGGCTTTCCTTCACGGCCCGGATCGTGTCATGATGGCGGGAGATTCATGATCCAGCCGGCCGCCACCCACCCCATGACGCTTCTGTTCCCGCCTCCGGCCCCCCGCCTGCAGGCTTTCGGCCATCAAGCCGGTGAACGCCCGGCCGAGTCCCTGGCCGCGCCGGCGGGAAGATTCGAGGAGATTGTCCGCCACCATGGCATGGTGACAGCGGCCGAACGGGAATTCAGCCGCCTCCTGCCACGGATGGAAGCGGTCCTGGCCCCGATCGGTTGATCCACCCGTTTCGAGGTATTGACATCGCTCCGGGCAATGGCCTAAGTGCCGTCCTTTACGGACCAAGCCCACGACCGTTATGATTCAAGCCAGCAGTATCCGAAAAGGTAATGTCATCTCCTACCAGAACGAGAGCCATCTCGTCCTGGAAACCCAGCACCGCACGCCCGGGAATCTGCGGGCCTTTGTGCAGGCCAAGCTGCGCAATCTGCGCACCGGCCGGAGTTCGGACGTCCGATTCGCCTCCACCGAGTCGATCGAAGTCCTGACCACCGATCGACAGAGTTTCGAGTTCAGCTACCACGACCGCGACAGTTTCAGCTTCATGAATCCGGAGACCTTCGAAACGATCGAACTCTCGGAGGAACTGGTCGGCCAGAACAAGAACTACCTGGCACCCAACGGTTCGGTTGAAGTGCTCTTTGTCGATGGAATCCCGGTCGATCTGACCCTTCCTTCCACCGTCATCCTGAAGGTGGCGGAGTCGGCTGAAGGGCTCAAGGGCGACACGGCCAGCAATGTCCAGAAACCCGCCACCATGGAGACCGGGCTCGTCGTCCAGGTTCCTCTTTTCATCAAGGCGGGCGAGATGCTGAAGATCAGCACCTCGGACGGTTCCTACATGGGTCGGTCCACGTCCTGAAAGGCCGATTCCCCCCCGGAAATGAAAGCCCCCGGACCGCAACGGTTCCGAGGGCCTTTCCGCGCAAAACGGCGGCGACGATCAGGCGACCCGCTCGACCACCAGGGGCGGAGGAGTCGGACGCTTCGGCGCCAGACGGTAGGCAGCCTTGAACGACTCCAGGGCCGCCTCCAGCTTGGACTCGTCATTGTAGTGAATCATCATGAGAGGCTCACCCTGCTTGACCTGGGTGCCGACCTTCTTGATCTCGGAGACACCGACTGCGTAATCGATCTTGCCCTTGGGCTTTGAGGCACCCGCTCCGAGCATGTGAACCCCCCGGGCGATCATGGCGGCATTGATGGTGTGAACGTAGCCGCGCTTGGGAGCCGGCAGTTTGCGGATATGCTTGGCGGCCGGAAACTTGTCGGGATTGTCTATATAGGAGGTGTCCCCGCCCTGGGCAGCCACGATCTTCTTCAGGGTCTCCAGGGCACTGCCGTCCTCAAGATGCCGCTGCACGGTCTGTTTGGCCGAGAGGGTCGAGCCGGCCACTCCGGCCAGACGGACGATTTCCATCCCCAGCTTGAGCACGAGCTCCTTGAGGTCTTCCGGCCCCTCCCCCTTCAGAAGTTGAATGGCTTCTTTGACTTCCAGTGCCGTCCCGACAGAATCGCCCAGTGGCTGGTTCATGTCGGTCACGAGCGCGACACAGCGGCGCTTCATCGAGCGGCCAACCCGTGTCATCGACCGGGCGAGTTGCTTGGCCTGTTCCAAATCCTTGATAAAGGAACCATTACCCCACTTCACGTCGATAACCAGGCCTTCGGACCCCTCGGCGAGCTTCTTGCTGAGAACACTTCCGGTGATGAGCGGGAGACTCGGGATGGTCCCGGTCTGCCGGCGCAGTTCAAAAAGTTTGGCATCGGCCGGGGCAAGATCCTCGCTCTGGCGGACAATCGCCCCCTGGATGTTCTCCAGCTGATGGACGAAGGTCTTGATTGAAAGATCGCTCTGGAATCCCGGGATGGCCCCGAGCTTGTCGAGCGTTCCAATCACATAATCCTGTTCCTGACCGCACATCATCGGGATCACAATCCCACTGGCCACCGCCAGCGGAACGAGAACAAGCGAGGTCTTGTCGCCCACCCCGCCGGTCGAATATTTGTCGATCTTCGGCTTGGCGATATGTGACAGATCAATGACTTCACCGGAAAGCATCAACTCCTCGGTCAGGATAGCCGTCTCCTGGGCGGACATACCCTGGAAGTAGATCGCCATGGCCAACGCAGCCAGTTGATGTTGAGGGATTTCACCTTCCTCTGTCGAATCGATGATATAGCGGATTTCGTCCTGCGAAAACTCACCACCGTCACGCTTTTTCTCGATGAGATAGGTGTAGGAGGGCTTCACAAAACGACGGCCGGAGAGGGTTCTTCTTGTCATAAAACGTAGATACTAACGAAGTGCTGTCTGATTACCTAAAACTCTTAGTATAAACCTATTGGGAAAGATATGTCGAGGGCATAATTCGCTCCGGACCAACTTTCCGGGACCTGCGGGCGCCAACTCTGTTCTTGAATCCGCCGAGGCCGCCCGCCTGAGTGAAGGGATGAGTCCATGGTTCGACCTGCCCAAAATTCTCGACGGCAAAGTGCGCCTGGCCGCCACGGCCGTCCTCGGCGAGTCCGAACTCCAGCCCGACATCCGCCCGGCCGATCCTCGTTTCGGGGACTTTCAGGCCAATGGTGTCCTGCCCTACGCCAAGAGCGTTCGTCAGAACCCCCGGGAAATCGCCAGCCGGATCATCGGGAAACTGACCGAGGACGCCGAACTGAACGATGCGGTCTCGATCGATCTGGCCGGCCCCGGCTTCATCAATTTCCGGTTGAAACCCGCCTTTCTTCTTAAGTGGCTGCAGACGTTTTCGACCGAAGATGACCTGAGGAGCGGAGCCGGTGCTTTCTACCACGGCAAACGGGTGGTGGTCGACTTCGGTTCACCCAACACCGCGAAGCAGATGCACGTCGGCCACATCCGCTCGCTCGTCATCGGTGAAGCCATCTGCCGGCTGCTGGCCTTCTGCGGGGCGGACGTCGTCCGCGACAATCATCTGGGCGACTGGGGCACGCCCTACGGAAAGATCTTCTACGCCTACAAACGCTTTCTGGACCCGGTTGCCCTCCGGGACGACCCCCTCGAGGAGCTCGAGCGGCTCTACAAGCAGGGTGACCTCGCCACCCGCGAGGATGCCGACGCACTCGAGGAAGCCCGGGGAGAACTGGTCAAGCTTCAGGCCGGTGACCCGGAAAGCCTCGCTCTCTGGGAACGGATCAACACCCTGACCCTGGAGGCACTCCAGGCCACCTACGATCGTCTCGGCATTCACTACGATGTCGTTCTTGGAGAAAGCTTCTACCGGGACAAGGTCGACCAAGTCTATCACGAGCTGACCGCCCGGGCCATCGCGGAGGAGAGCGATGGCGCCCTGGTCGTCTTCCACCCGGATCATCCCCGGTTCAAGACCCAGCCGTTCATCGTGCGAAAATCCGACGGGGCCAGCAACTACGCCTCGACCGACCTTGCCACCATGCTCTACCGGTTGGAGCATTTTCGAGCGGACATGATCATCATCGTGACCGACAGCCGGCAGGGTGACCATTTCGAGCAACTGGAACTCACCACCCGCAAGTGGTTCGCCGCCACCGGACGCAGCATGCCGGAATTCCACCATGTCACTTTCGGGACGATTCTTGGTGAGGACGGCAAGGCGATCAAGACCCGCAGCGGCGATCCGATCCGGCTGAAGACCCTGCTCAACGAGTCCCGGGACCGGGCACTTCAAACCGTGCGATCCAAAAGCCCCGACCTGCCAGAAGCGGAGAGCCTGGAAATCGCCGAAGCCGTCGGGATCGGTGCCGTGATCTACGCCGATCTCAGCCAGAATCGGACCGGAGACTATGTTTTCTCCTGGGACAAACTCCTCAGCCTCGAAGGAAACACCGCCCCCTACCTGCAGTATGCGGCCGCCCGGATCCACAGCATCTTCCGCCGATCGGGGGACGGACTGGTCGAGGATCCGGCCCGGGCCTCGGTCTTCGACACCCCGGAGGAACTCGCTCTGGCCGGCAAGATCATTGCCTTTGTCTCGATCATCCAACAGACCGCGGCTTCCCTGCGTCCCCATTACCTCTGCACCTACCTCTATGAACTGGCCGGTCTGTTCAGCAGCTTCTACAACGCCAACCGCGTCCTCGTTGACGAGGAAGACATCCGCCAGCGTCGTCTGCTCCTCTGCCGCCGGGTCCTGCTTATCCTCGAGACCGGTCTTCATCTTCTGGCCATTCGGACGATGAAACGGATGTAAACAGGACGTCGGGTGAAGATCCGGGGGAATCCGTGCCCGGTCGCGGACTTGCCGGTTTTCTCAGATCCTCCCTAACGTTTTCACTGAGAACGACCGATACATTCCCCTTGAAGCACACCAGGTCCCGGTTTTAGCGCCATTCAGAACATGATCACCCAAATGGAGGAGTATTATATCCGCAAAGAGGGCGACGAGGACTCCCGCGGTCCTTTCACCCTGGATCAACTGTCGTCCCTCGTCGAAGCAGAGCAGGTCGATCGGGATACTTTCTACTACGAGGCTACGTCGGAAAAATGGGTGCAGATCTCCACCAATGAGGATCTTGTGGCCTTTCTCTTTCCGGAACGACGCCGACTGAAGGTCAAACCCAAGGACACGGTTTCAACCCTGAACGTCAAACGGGAGGATGACCGACCCATCGTGGTCGACGACATGCTGGCCGCCGCCGAAGGACGCACCAGCGAAACCGCCGGGAAACGGGATCCGACCGGAGCAATGGCCAACGCGGCCATCTGGGGACTTCGGTTCGGTTCCCTCATCATGATCATCAGTTCCTTCGGACTTCTGGTCACCAATCTCGACGCAGTCACCGAACTGGACGTCTGGTCGATCATGACCAACCCGTTCACTATTGCCGGTCTGATCGATCTTCTTCTAGGCGGAATTCTCTTTCTCGGCAGTCCCGGAGTCTACCCGTGGGTCAAACTCCGCGCGGCCATCGGCGGCGGATTCTTCGCTTTTCTCTTCTGGTCACAGGGCGACCTGAACATGGTCTACGCTTCAATCGCGACCTCCGTCGGTCTCTACTTCTGCACCGTCTTCCTGAATCTGGGGATGGTCTTCCTGACCGGACTGCTGGGACTGGCCGGGGCTGGCTGGTTCGCCTACACCATGATGCTGAGCGGCGGTTGACCGCCTTCCCCCAGCCGTCTCGAAGGGACATTCCGGAGATTGCTCCGCGGTCTGGTATCTGCATGAATTCGCCTCATGCCGAGTGCCCTTGACCGACTCTACCAGCCGTTGACCGGCATCCCGTCAAGGGTCCGAACCCTTTTCAAGAGTGAGATCTGGACCGCCGCCGCTCTGGAGGACCGGTCCATTCGCGGTCGGCTGTTCTCCGTCCTGCGCATCGTCTCCCTTGTCTGGGTCGGACTGGTGGAGCACAAACTGGTAAGCCGGGCCGCCGCCCTGAGTTACAGTTCCTTGCTCGGAATCGGACCCCTGATCGGCATTGCGGTGCTCTTCTCAGGATTCGCTCTCGACCGGGGCAATACCGACGAGGTCGTCCGGCTGATCAACAAGGGGATCCTCTTCATCGCCCCGCAGGTGGGAGACTTCGAGTCCTATTCGGACGCCTCGGCCCTCGAAGGCGAAGGCGGCCTGGCCCCGACCAATCCGCATCTCACGACGATGCTCGAGAATTTCATCGAGGGCAGCAAGTCGGCCACGGTCGGGTTGGTCGGTGGCCTCATTCTGATCCTCATCGTCATCCAGCTCTTTTCTTCGATCGAGGATGCCTTCAATACCATATGGGGCGTTCGCCGCGGCCGCAACTGGCTCCTGCGCATCGTTCTCTACTGGACGGTGGTGACCCTCGGCGCCGTTCTCGCCTTCGCCAGCCTGACCCTCCTCTCGGCTTCGACTTTCCTTTCAGGACTCGGAAACCTGCCGATGGGAGGCGCCATCCAGTCTTTCATCTCCAGCTCGGGCTGGCTGGTTTCGTTCACGGTCCTCATCATCCTCCTGACCGCATTCTACCGCTTCATCCCGAGCACCCGGGTCAACTGGCTGCCCGCCATCATCGGGGCGTTCGTCGTGGTTATCCTTCTCAATCTCAACAATCACCTCGCCTTCCTTTACTTTCGCCGGGTGGTCCTGACCCAGAGCCTCTATGGATCGGTCGGCATCCTGGTCGTCTTCATGGTCGGGATGTTCACCTTCTGGCTGATCGTCCTGAGCGGCGGCCAGATCACCTATGCGATTCAGAACGCCAGCTTCCAGAGCAGTCGGGCCGCCTGGAACGCGCTCAGTTTCCGCACCCGGGAATTGGTTTCTTTCCTTGTCCTCGGGCTGGTCTGTCGGCGTTTCCACGACTGTCAGTCGCCCTACACCGCATCCGATCTGGCCGCCCTGACCCGGATCCCCAATCAGCTTCTCAATGAAAGCCTGAGCAAACTCCAGGACCTCGGACTCGTCATCGCCATCCCACCCGCCAAGGATGATTCCTCCCTGGATCACAGCTTCCAGCCCGCCCGTCCTCTGGAAAGTATCCGGGTGGCGGATTTCCGGACCGGGTTTGCCGATCTCGGGGAAAGACCCGCCGGGACCGAACCGCAGGACCTGGATCCAGCCGTGCTCGCTTACTGGCAACGCGGAAGAGACGCCATGATCCAGAGCTATGGCGCCGCCACCATGGCCGACCTCATCAAGGAGGCCGGTCGACGGGAATCCGCGGGCCAACCCTGACAGGATTGCCCGTTGACACGGGTCATCCGGGGTCTACGCTCCCGCCTTTTTATCCCTCAATGCTATGATCTCCTGGCTGCAGACGCGCTTCCAGAAACACTATCAGGTTCTTTTCCTGGTACTCCTCGCCGTTGTCATTGTCTCCTTCGTCTTCACGATCGGAGCATCGCCCGGAATCGGGAACGCCGAGCGTTCCGGTGCCCGTCGGGAAATCTTCGGCCTCCCCTTCACCACTGAACAGGATCAGCGCGACTTCTCCGAGGTTGCCCAGATCAGCGCCTACCTCCAGACGGGGCGTCCTTCCCTCGGTGACAACCAGCTGCAGGACTACGCGTTCCAGCGGGCCGCTGCCCTCTCCATCGCCTCGAGTCTCCACCTTCCCATGCCGACCGAGGCTCAACTGGCGGATTATATACAGAACCTGCCCGCCTTCGCCGGCAGCAACGGAGAATACGATCCGACGCGGTATGCCAATTTCCTGGACGGGATCAAAAGAAATCCCCAGATGTCCGAATCGATCATCGCGTATGTCCTGAGGGATGATTTCCGCGCCAATCTGGTCAATGAGCTGGTCGGCGGTCCGGGTTACGTCCTCGAAGCGGAAATCAAGAGTCAGCAGGAGCGGTTGCAGTCCGTCTGGTCAATCGCCGAGGCAACCCTCGCGCTCTCGGATTTTCAGCCGGTCATCGAGCCGACCGACGAGGAGCTCGAAACCTTTTTTCAGGAGAACACCTTCCGATACGAAATCCCCGAGCGCGCGGAGGTCGACTACCTGACCTTTGCTTCGTCCCGGCTCATCGACTCGATCGAACTGAAGGATGCCGACGTCGTCTCCTACTTTGAGGCCAACAAGACCCGTTTCCAGCCACCCCCGCCCCCAGCCGATCCGGCGACCGGGGAAGCGGCCGAGGCGCCGGCGGAAGTGCAGCTCGCCGATGTGAGGGATCAGGTGGAGTCCGAGATGAAACTGAATGCGGCCCGCAATTCCGCTGTGCGGATCGCGTCGGATTTCGCCTATGCGCTCTTCGAGAATGGGATCAAACCCGGCTCGGAGCAGCTGAACCGGATGATCCGCGATGCCGATCTGCCGCTGCAGTCCGCCCCGCCTTTTGCCCGCAGTGAAACCCCGGCCGGTCTCTCCTGGACACCCCAGATCGCGTCAGAAGCGTTCAAATTGACCCCGGACCACTGGTTTTCGGATCCCCTGACCACCGGCAATGATGTCATCCTCATTTTCTACCGGGATCGATTGGCCCCTTATACGCCCGAATTCGAGTCTGTGCGCGCGGCCGTGACCGCCGACTACCTGGCCGAGCGCAAACGTGAACTCTTCGTCGAAAAGGGGCAGGAACTCACCGCGGGGTTGCGCGCCGCTCTGGCCTCCGGCCAGTCCTTCGCCGAAGCGGCCGAAGCGGCCGGTCTGGAAACCAGGGAGTGGGATGGGTTCACCCTGCGAAACCCGCCCGAGGGCATCGACTACAACCTCCTCTCCCGACTCGACCCGATCCCGACCGGCGGGGTTTCCGACATGGTGGTGGCCCGCGACAAGGGCTCTATCCTGCATGTCATCTCGAAGTCCCTGCCGGCCGACGGTGCAGTTGAAGAAGACACCGAGCAAATGCGTGAACAGATCGCCGGGCTCAACGCCAATGTCAGCCGGAGCCTTGTCTACTCGGACATGATCCGGGACGAGCTGATCCGCTCGGGGCTCGCCACCGAGCCCTGATCCCAAACCGCTGATCGCGCGGGGCATGCCCCTCCAACGTTATCGCCCTCTCAAGCCCCCCTGCCGCATCTGCGGCCAGGGATTCGAGATCGTTGGATCCACCGGTGACCCTCCCCTGACTGAATGCCCGACCTGCGGTCAACTGGTCATTCCGGCAGGTCCTCAAGCCGTTTCATCTCCCCAGCTGACCCGTCCCGTCGGCCCCGCAGAGGCCAGGACGGCCGGATTCAAGGTCTTCCGAAAGACATCGGACGGGAGTCTTGAGCGCCTGTAGACGGCCCGACCCACCGACCGAGGCATCAAATGCCCGTTCGCCGATTTCGGGATTTGCGTAACTTTTCCTGTTGCACAGGGTATTGAATGTGGCGCCGGAACGGCACACCAATCCACCGATAGATCATGGTTTCTGGAAAACTCAATTCCCCTCTCGCCCGTGTCATTCAGGGCACCTTGCTGCTGCATCTCATCTCCCCGGTCCTGCCCGCCCAGGAGAACACTCCGGTTCCGCCCAGACTGCGGATCGAGGACTGCATCGAAAAGGCCCTCCAGCACAACCTTGCCCTGCAGGCCGAACGCATCGATCCGGAACTGGCCAGGGAGCAGACCCAGATCGCCCGAGGCGAGTTCGATCCCGCCCTTAATGCCATGGCCAATACCCGCACCGTCCAGCAGAGTTCCTCAAGAAGCGATCTCGACGGCTCCGACGGTCCCCGCAATGAAAGCATCGATGCCCGCATCGGCGTCAGCAAGAAGGTGGACACCGGCGCCACCGTCTCGGTCAGCACCAATATGGGTCGGGTCCTCACCAATTCCGAATTCTCGACCCTGAACCCGGCCTACGACGCCGATGTCTCGCTTACCCTCCGTCAACCGCTCCTCAACGGATTCGGAACTGATGTCAACCGGGCCGCCCGCAACCGAAGCCTGGTCGGGGTTGACCGGGCCGATTTTGTCCTTCAGTCGCGGGTCCTCGACATTGTGCAGCAGACCGAGGCCGCGTTCTATAATCTGGCTTTCCAACGGGCCACCCTCCGGGTGCGCCAGAGCGCCCGCGACGTAGCCGAAAAGTTCCTCGAAGAAAACCGCTTCCGGCGCTCCAGCGGAATGGCCACCAATCTGGATGTGACCCAGGCCGAGGTTGGATTGGCCGACCAGAACGCCCTCGTTCTTGACAGTGAGCAGGGCGTCAATGACGCCGAGGACCTTCTGCGCACCCTGATCGGCGATCTCCCCTTTGACACCCCGATCGAAGAACTGGAGGTTGATCTCTCCACCGGGGAGATCCCGTCCGTGGCGGCGGCCTACGGCACCGCCCTGAAGTTCCAGCCTGAATACCACTCGGCCGTCTCATTTTCGGAGCAGCTCAAGTACGATGTCATTCTCGCCCGCAGTGGCAGCAAACCCAACCTGGACCTCGGCGGAGCGGTCGGCTTCACCGGACTCGACGACTCCTACCGCAATGCCTACGAGGGCGTTCCGACCGGGGACGGCTACCATTGGCAGATTGACCTGACTCTCAACGTGCCCTGGGGCCGACGGGAAGGCCGGGCCCGGCTTCGGCAGACCGAGCTCATCCTTCAACGGGAGGAATTGCGTATCCAGGATCTGGAGAGAACGATGATGATGGATATCCGCAAGGCGGTCCGTGCCGCTGAGACCGGGGTGGAGCGGGTCAATATCGCCCAATTGCGCAGCCGACTCAGCCGGGAGGAATACGAATTGGAAAAGGCGAAATTCGAAGCCGGTCTGAGCACAAGCCGTCTCGTTCTCGATGCCCAGCAACGCGCCGATCAGGCCCGGGTCAGCGAGTTCATGGCCTTTGTTGAGCTGAAGAACGCCTGGTCGGAACTCCAGCGCGTCCAGGGTATCTCCCTCTCCACCTACGGGATCGCCATGCTGCCACCGCCGGCCGAGTCCGGTTCGAAGAGCGAGGAGACATCAAACTCCCCCGCCTCCTGAAGCTCGACCACCCGGTGCGGGGCCAGCTGGGTCCGGTACCAGGAAAGTTGCTTGCGAACGAGCCGGCGGGTGCTTCCGGCAATTGCCTCGGCCAGGTCGTCGAGCGGTCCGGGATGCGCCAGCCAGGCAATCGTTTCACGATAACCGACCGCACGGACCCCGCTCGGGTTCTTCGCCAGTCCGCGCTTCAGGAGCCCCTCCACTTCGCCGACCAGCCCCGCCTCGAGCATCGCGGAGATCCGCTTCCGGATCCGCCGGTCAAGCGCATCGCGATCGCGGACCAGGCGAACGGTCCGCTTCCGGGCCCGGATGAGTGAATTGCTCCGAGCCTTCATCGCCGAACGCAGGCTGAGCAGGTCCCGCCCCGAAACCAGGCATCGCTCCAGGGCGCGTGTCACCCTCCGCGGGTTCTTCAGGTCCAGGCCGCCCAGACCCGCGGGATTGAGAGCCTGCAACTCACGGACGAGGGATGGAAGCCCATCCCGCTGCAAGCGCCGACCAACCTCGGCGCGGATTTCGTCCGGAACCTCGACCGCATCGACGACCGGCCGATAAAAAGCCTGCAGGTAGAAGCCGGTCGCCCCGCAGACCAGGACCGGTTTCCCCCGACCGAGAATATCTTCAACCACCGCCTCGGCCCGCTCAACGAAGGACCGGATATCCAACGGCTGATCGACCTCGGCAATATCGATCAGGTGATGAGGAACCCGGGATCGCTCCCGGAGAGTCGGCTTCGCCGTCCCGATATCCATTCCCCGGTAGAAGAGAAGCGGATCGCAGGAGACGATCTCGGCCTGGTGAGCTTCCGCCCAGGCCAGGGACAACTCCGTTTTGCCGACCGCCGTGGCTCCGGTGAGCACATGAATGACCGGGGCGTCGTCCCGGGCCTGATCGATATCCATTCATGTCACAATTCTGGAAAATCGATCCCGGCGACAAGTAATTACTCGCGCCCGGCCCCCCCGATCCTTATCCGAAAGCTGGAAACGGCGATCATCCCGAGCGATTGACCCAGCCCGCAACATGAAGAAAAAGGACCGCTACCGCACCATCATCCTGTCCGACGTTCACCTCGGCACGCCCAACTGCAAGGTCCGGGAGGTGATCCATTTTCTGAAACGCACCCGCTCCGACAGGCTTATCCTGAATGGCGATATCATCGATTGCTGGCAGCTCAAGAAGGGCAGTCAATGGACGAACGATCACACCCGTTTTGTCCGTCTGATCCTGAAGAAGATGGAGAGGCGGGACACGGAGATCATCTACCTGCGGGGCAACCATGACGATGTCCTGGCCCGCTTCCTTCCCCTCTCGGTCGGGACCTTCCAGCTGGCGGAGGATTATGTCCTGGAGAGCACCAACGGCCGCTATCTCGTGCTCCACGGCGATGTCTTCGATTCAGTCATCAAGAACGTGGTCTTCCTCGCGCACCTCGGCGACCTCGGCTACCAGTTCCTCATGTCCATCAACCGGATCTACAACCATTACCGGACCTGGCGGGGCAAGGATTACTTTTCCCTGAGCAAGGCGATCAAGGCCAAGGTCAAAAGCGCGGTTTCCTTCATCTCCCGTTTCGAGGAGAAAATCGCCGCTCTCGCCCGTTCCCGGGACTGCCGGGGGGTCATAGTCGGGCACATCCACACTCCGGACGACAAGATGATCGATGGTATCCACTACCTGAATTCCGGTGACTGGGTGGAGTCGCTTACGGCAATCGGCGAAACCCACGAGGGCGAATTCGAACTGATCGAATTCGGCCGCTTTCTGGAGCGCCAACCCATGATCGAACAGGAGGAGGAACCACCGGAGCCGCCCCTGCCCATCGCCGACGCGATTCGACTCTGAGAGGGCCCTAATCCCGGGGATCGAGACCGGTCAGCAGATCCCGGGCAGTCCGCTCGAGCAGATCAAGGGAGGCCTCCGGACTTTGGACCGGGTCCTGAAAGCAGGAGACGAGGGCACTTCCCACCACGACCCCGTCCGAAAGGCGGGCGATGGCCTGCACCTGGTCCGGACTGGAAATGCCAAAGCCGACCACAACGGGCAGATCGGTGTGCCGGCGGATGCCCGTCACCATCGGGCCGATATTGTCGGCAAGGTCCTTCCTCACCCCGGTGACGCCGGCCCGTGAAACCGTGTAGATGAAACCGCTGGCGGCCGCCGCAATCCGCTCAAGGCGCGCCTCGGGCGTGGTCGGCGCCACGATGAAGATCGTCTTGAGGTCGACCGTCCGACAGGCCTTCAGGTAATCCCCGGCTTCCTCAGGCGGAAGGTCGAGAGTAAGGATACCATCCACTCCGGCCTCGCGCATCCGCCGGATACTCGAATCCAGGCCATTGGCAAAGACCAGATTGAAATAGGTGTAGCAGATGATGGGGACTTCGCTGAAGGTCCGGATGGCCCGCACCAGCTCAAGCACCCGGTCAGGGGTCATCCCGCTCTCCAAAGCCCGCTGGGCGGCCAGCTGATTGGTCACCCCGTCCGCCAACGGATCCGAGAAGGGAACCCCCAGCTCGAGCAGGTCGATGCCGGCGTCGATCAATCGTCGGCAGGCTTCGATCGAGGTCGCATAGTCGGGATCTCCCGCGCAGAGATAGGCGATGAAGCAGGCACGCTTCGCCGCCCGGGCGTTTTCAAAGGCATTCCGAATCCGGTCCATATCCATTCCGGTCTACCGGAAACCGGTCGAACCGCGCGAACATATTCTCAGCCGGAACCATGCAGCCGGAGGTTGAGAGATGAGGCAAGATGCTGAGATGCAGCGGGCTGAGTAATACCGAGGAATACCCGAAGGTATTCTGAGCGAGTGACGCAAGTTCGATGCACTCAACAGATTGTCTCAGATCGACCAGATCGACTGCATGGGTTCGGCTCAGACATCTCTCCGGACGGATCCTTCTCGCGATCGACCTTTGACGTTGACGCCCTCTGCCACCGGCAACTCTCTGGTCGGTGGGGCCCCACGCGCCGATGATCGTCCGGTCAAATGCGTTTCGACCACGGCCGTCCCGCCCCAACCTGCCGCCCTACCATGGAACACCCGATCGAGAAACTGGAGGCTTTTGAAGTGAGGATCGGTCATCGATTTGAAAATCGCGACCTGCTGATCGAAAGCCTGACCCACCCTTCACTGAACGCCCGTCCGACAGTCCAATCGCGCGATTATCAGCGTCTCGAATTCCTCGGAGACGCCGTTATTCAGTATGTGGTGACCCGGGAAATTTTCGCCGCCTTCCCTGAAATGGATGAAGGGACCCTGACCCGCAACCGATCCGCCCTGACCCGCGGGGCGTTCCTCGCAGTTCTCGCCAGGGAGATCGGACTGCCGGACCTCCTGCTCATGAGCGAGGCCGAGCACGCCATGGAAGGCCATCGGCGCAGTTCCGCACTCGAGGATGGATTGGAAGCACTTGTCGGCGCCATCCATCAGGACGCCGGCCTCGAGACAGCCGCCTCTGTCGTTCTCGCCTGGTATGGACCTCTCGAGGGACGTCTGGCCCCCCTGCAGGATCAGCACAATCCCAAGGGCCGGCTCCAGGAAAAGGTCCAGCCCGAATACGGCAACCACGCGCTGGTCTACGAGGTCATCGGAGAAGCGGGTGATCCCCATCGCCGGGAATTCGAGGTCAAGGTCAGCCTGAACGGGGTATGCATCGGTCGCGGCAGCGGCACGTCCAAAAAGTCGGCGGAGGAGCGGGCCGCCCGGGCGGCCCTCAAGCACCTGCAATCCGGGCAACTCCCGTGAAGCAACCGCCGATACTGCCGGACTCGCCGAATCTCAAGACCACCCGTCTGATCGGGGTGAGCCCGCCGGCACGCGCCGCCGTCATCGAGGACTGGATCAGTCGATCCCCGTCACAACCCTGGTTCATCCTCGGAAACGATGGCCACCAGATTGAGTCCCTGGCCGAGGATCTCCGCCTGTTTCACCGTGCGGCTGGGCGAACCGATGCGTCAATCGACTGCCGGTTGCTGCCCGAATTGCCCGAAGACGCCACCGACGGCCCAGGGAATTTCGAACCGTCGGGCGATCGATTCGCCACTCTCCGCGCCCTCCTCGATTTCGATCCGGCCAAGGGCGGTCACCTCGTGGTTCTGACCACGCCGCGCGCGCTCGATCAGGCTGTCCCGGAACCCGAGGCCGTCCGCTCTCTCAAGCTGGAAATCCGCAAAGGGGCGCCCCTCCCTTTCCGGGAGTTCATCGAGACCCTCAACCGTTTCGACTACGACACGGAATCCGTCTGCGAAGCGCCCGGCCAGATGGCGGTGAGAGGGGGAATCATCGACCTCTATCCGGTGGCGGCGGATCGCCCCTGGCGAATTGACTTCTTCGGGGACGAGGTCGAATCCGTCCAGGCGTTCGACCCCGTGACCCAGCGCAGCGGCGAAGCCGTCGACTTCATCACCGTCACACCTTCCCCGACAATGGAATTGCCCGCCGCGGCGGAAGGGATCCGAGGATTCCTTGGATCGTCGATGGGATGGCTTCTGATCGACCCGGAGGCGCTTGCCGGGACTGTTTCGGATCACGCGCGCGAACCCGGCTCCACCGTTTGGGAATCCTGGCAACGGCTGATCGCCGCCCGGGAAAACCACCCGGATGCCTGGATCACGATCTCCGATCTCGATCTGAACGGGGACGATTCCGACGAAGACCGGTCCCTCACCTATGAAGCCGAGTCCCTCGAATTCTACCGCACGTATCCGGATACGTCCCGAATCGCAGACGAACGGCTGATCGATGAACAGGCGGCTCGCGGGCGTTTTCTCGCCCAGGTGGCGGAGTGGCAGGACGCCGGGGATCGGGTGGTTTTCGTTCTCCCTCGTCAGGGCGAATTCGATCGGGTCCGCGAGCTGCTTGAAGAAGAGGGTCTGGCCGGAAGGATTCGTCCCCACTTCATCGAGGGTCAGTTGAACGAAGGGTTTCGAATCCGCTTCCGCAAGGGACTGGGTCGCCTGCACTGGGAAGGGCTCGAGCGCGTCCCGGCCGCGGTCATTGTCACCGAAACCGAGCTCTTCGGGGTCAAACGCAAGCGGCGCCCCCGACTCCGCCAGCGGGCCCAGGTCAACCAATCGCAGGTCGACCAGCTTCTCGATTTTGCCGATCTGGTCGAAGGGGAATTCGTCGTCCACCTCCTGCACGGCATCGCCGTCTATCGCGGTCTCAAGAGTATCGAGACGGGCGGTCAGATCCGCGAGGTGCTTTCCCTCGAGTTTGATGCCGGTGTCACCCTGCACGTCTCCCTGCACGAATCCCACCTCGTCTCGCGCTACGTCGGGCTTTCCAAGATTCGACCGCAACTCGGTCGAATCGGCAGCGGCAAATGGGAAAAGACGAGACAGACGGCCGAGCGGGCCACCCTCGACTACGCCGCGCAATTGCTGGAGATCCAGGCGCGACGTTCCCTCCATCCGGGATTCGCCTTCCCCGAAGACACCGCCTGGCAGAAGGAGTTTGAAGCCACCTTTCCCTACCGGGAGACCCCCGACCAGCTCAAGGCGATCGAAGAGGCCAAGGCCGACATGGAAAACCAATTGCCGATGGACCGTCTGATCTGCGGCGATGTCGGTTTCGGCAAGACAGAGGTAGCCTTGCGGGCCGCCTTCAAGGCGGTCATGGGCGGGAAGCAGGTGGCTCTGCTTGTGCCGACCACCGTGTTGGCCCAACAGCACTTCAACACCTTTCGGGAACGTATGAGCGGATTCCCCGTCGTGGTCGAGATGGTCAGTCGGTTCCGGACGCGCAGGGACCAGATCAAGATCCTGGATTCGCTGGCCGGCGGCCGGGTGGACATCCTCATCGGCACCCATCGGCTCATCCAGAAGGATGTGGTCTTCAGGGATCTTGGGCTGGTCATCATCGACGAGGAACAACGCTTCGGGGTGCGCCACAAGGAGGTCTTCAAAACCTGGCGGGCCAACGTCGAGGTTCTCTCGATGAGCGCGACCCCGATCCCGCGAACCCTCTACCAGGCTCTGGTCGGCGCCCGCAACCTGAGCGTGATCGAAACCCCGCCGGCCGAACGCCGCCCCATCATCACCATCGTCAAGAGCTACGAGGAAAAGCTCGTGGCCGAAGTCATCCGCAAGGAAATCAGACGCGGCGGACAGGTCTTCTACCTCCACAACCGGGTCCAGACGATCGACGAAGTCGCGTCCCGCCTGCGGCAGCTGGTCCCGGAAGCGAGTTTTGCCGTCGGTCACGGGCAGATGGATGAAAAGGACCTGGAAAGGATCATGGTCGAGTTCATTGACGGCCGCTTCCAGGTCCTCGTCTGCACCACCATCATCGAATCCGGCCTCGATATCCCGAACTGCAATACCATCATCATCGAAGGAGCCGATCGCTTCGGCCTCTCCCAGCTCTACCAACTCCGGGGCAGGGTCGGTCGATTCAAGCATCAGGCCTACGCTTATCTGCTGCTTCATCGACATTCCCGCCTGCTCGATCTCGCCCGCAAACGCCTGCACGCCCTCCGTCAACACAACCAGCTCGGAGCCGGTTTCCGGATCGCCATGCGCGATCTCGAACTCCGCGGAGCCGGAAACCTACTCGGGCAGCAGCAGAGCGGGTATATCATGGGGGTTGGCTTCGATCTCTACTGCCAGTTGCTGCGCCAGTCGATCGCCCGTCTGAAGGGCGAACCGATCGCCGCCACCATCCGGGCATCAGTCAAACTCGACTTTGTCTATCAGGGAGAAGGCCGCTCGGAAACATCGAGCCGCTATTCGGATGGATTCACCGTGCTCAAACAACAGGAGATCAACGACGGGAGTTGCGCGCCGACTGAGGCCCGGATTCCTCCGGCCTACATCACCGAGACCCGCCTGCGGATCGATGTCTACCGGCGCCTCGCCATGGCCGAATCGGTTCGTCAACTCCGGGAGATCGGCGAGGAACTCGAGGATCGTTTCGGAAAACGACCCATCGAACTGGAGGCTCTTCTCGCCCTGACTGAGATCCGGTGCCTCGCGGAACAGAAGGGGATCGTTTCGGTCGAAACCGAAGGGAATCGCCTCAAATGCCGGCGGGCGAGCCGCAACCCGGATGACTTCGTCATGTTGGGCAGCCGCTTTCCCCGCTTGACCGCATCTGATCCCCTCGTACGTTTGAATGAAGTCAAAGTCTTCCTGAGAAATCTCCCACCGAAGTAAACCAATGATCATCAAGCAGTTTCCGCGCCCGATCGCTTTCTTGGTGTTCTGCCTCCTTCCCACCCTAGCCCCCGCTCAGACCACCGGCGACCCGGTCGGCGCCCGCTTTGCCAACGGTATCGCGGCAATTGTCGAGGACCGGATCATCACCGTTGGGGATATCCGCCGGGAAATCGAGCCGCTCCTTCCCCAGATTCGTTCCCAGAGTCGCACCGAGGCGGAATTCCGGAAGAACCTCGAACAGGTTGAAGACGATATCATCCAGAACCTCACCGACCAGACCCTCATTGTTAAGGACTTCTACAGCGATGAGAAACGCCGGATCCCCGAGAGCTTCGTAGAGAACGAGGTCCAGGAACGACTCATCACCCAGTTTGACTCGGACCGGAGCAAGTTCCTTGAATACCTGAACTCCATCGGGAAAACCCCCCGTGAATACCGCGACATCGTCCGTGAAGAGATCATCGTCGGCTATATGCGCAGCCAGCTCCGCAAGTCCCAGAGCATCGTCAGCCCGGTCAAGATCGAGAATTACTACAAGGAAAACCAGGAACGCTTCTACCAGGGAGACAGCGTCCACCTGCGGCTGATCCGCCTGACCCAGTTGGCCGATGAGGACTCCGCAGTCCTCGAACAATCCGCCGACACCATTATCGATCAATTGGGCAAGGGAGCGAAATTCGAAGATCTCGCCACCCAGTACAGTCAGGACACGCGGCGCAACCAGGGCGGTGATTGGGGGTGGATCAACCGTGAAGACCTGAAACCGGAGTTGGCCGACGTCGCCTTCTCGCTCGAAAAGGGAGCCTTCAGCCAACCGATCCGGACCGAAAAGGACATTTTCATCCTCTTTGTGGAGGACAAGCGCGATGCCGGTGTCCAACCCATCTCCGAGGTCCGTGACCAGATCGAGCGCATCCTGATCAGCCAGATGTCGCGCGATGCTCAGGAACGCTACCTGGAGCGCCTCCGTCGCGACGGCTACGTTCGGTACTTCAACTAGAGGCAGAACTCCGGAAGGAGGGACTTTGCCCCGATGGGAAGCAGTCGGCAGGGCCGGTCTGCAGGGCACGCGCTGCGAGGACCACCAGCAGCGAACTTCCGCAGGATCGATCGGACGCTGAATCGATGGGGCCAGCCCGACCTGCCATGCCGAAACGGCGCAGCGTCCCCCTTCAGTGCACGCTCCCGCCCTTCAACTCGAGCGGCTCGGGCGGGTTCTTGATGTTCGGACAGCCGTCCTTCCAGACCCCTTGCGGGCGGGCCCAGCGGACGGCATTGGCGATGACCCGCCGGACATTGGCATCGTAATAGGTCGGATAGGTTTCATGGCCGGGCCGGAAGTAGAAGATCCTCCCGTTGCCCCGGAACCAGCAATTGCCGCTCCGGAAGACCTCGCCGCCCTCAAACCAGGAAATGAAGACCTGCTCATCCGGTGGGGGAATTCCAAACGGTTCCCCGTACATCTCCTCGTTCGCCAATTCAAAGTAACCATCGATCCCCGCCGCAATCGGATGGCCGGGGTTGCAGACCCAGACCCGTTCTTTTTCGCCCGCTTCACGCCAGCAGAGGGAACAGGTCGTCCCCATAAGTCGCTTGAAGACCTTGGAATAATGACCGCTGTGCAGGACAACCAGTCCCATGCCCTCCAGGACCCTCTTCTGAACCCGGGCTGCAACGGCGTCGTCGACCTTCTCATGAGCCGCATGCCCCCACCAGATCAGGACATCGGTCTTCGAGAGGCGCGCCTCGGTCAGCCCGTGCTCGGGCTCCTGTAGTGTAGCCGTGGATACAGTGAGATCATCACCCGATTCCCGCAGTCCTCTTGCGATCACCGTGTGCATCCCCTTCGGATAGATTTTCCGGACCGCCTCATGGGTGGTCTCGTGCACGTTTTCACCCCAGACAACAACACGCAGCTTGCTCATGACCGGACATCCTGTCGTTTCCCGTCGACCGGAGGAACAAAATTCTTCCAAAATCCCGTCCTAACGACAGACTGCCTCTCATGCCCGCCTCCCCCGAATACCGTCCGGTGCAATTGCGGGAGATGGCCTCGAATCAACGCCCCCAAGAGCGGATGGAATCCCAAGGCGCCGGGGCCCTCAGCGATACCGAACTGATCGCCATGCTCCTGCGCAGCGGGACCCCCGGAAACGACGTCCTGAGCCTGTCGGGCCGGTTGGTCGCGGATGCCGGGTCCCTCTCCGACCTGCTCGCCTGGTCGGCCGACGACTTCAAGCGTGTCCCCGGCATCGGGCCGGTCAAGGCCCTCCAACTGGTCACGGTGATGGAAATCGCCCGCCGGGTTCTCGCCCGCGGCACCGGAACAAACCCGATCTTCAATCGTCCCGAGATCGTCTTTGCCCACTTCCTTCCGACCACCGCCGGACTGAACGTCGAGAAATTCTGGGTCCTCTGTCTCAACCGGAAAAACCGGTTGATGCGCCAGCACGAAGCCACCTCCGGAACCGCCACCAGCAGCCTTGTTCATCCCCGGGAGGTCTTCCGCGAGGCCATCCGGGCCGGAGCCTCCGCCGTCATCTGCGTCCACAACCACCCCAGCGGCGATCCTGCACCAAGCAGCGCCGATATCCAGGTGACCCGGCAGCTCCGGGATGCAGCCAAAGCCGTGGACATCGACCTGCTCGATCATATCGTAATCGGTCGAAAGGAAATTGATCCGGCCGGCCTGGGCTACTACAGCTTCCGGGAATCCGGCCTGCTCTGATCGAAAGGCTCAAAGAAAAGCCTTGAACTTTGTTCGATCGACCTTGATCTAGGACGTTCTCCAAACGGCCGGTGGGATACTCAAGTGGCCAACGAGGGCAGACTGTAAATCTGCTGGATTATTCCTACGGTGGTTCGAATCCACCTCCCACCACCACTTTTCGAAGAACCAGATGACAGTCCGAATCTGAGACCGCTCGGGCTACAAGACGTCAATCGGTGGATTTGGACCACCACAGGGGGTTCGACGGAGCGAGGCACGAGCCTCCTCTCCCACCATCACTTATCGACCCGGATGGTTAACGCCGGATCAGGGAACGAGAAGAAAACCTGAGACTTGCGGCGGTTCACCACCAACTGCAACCGCACCTGAATAGTCCTCGGCAACTGAAAACCGGATCAGGGTCCAGGGCCGATCGAGGTGGGGGTTCTCCTTGCCCCGGCTTCGGACAATCCTGGTCCCATTCCGGTCAAACTCGATCGAAAACGAATCCAGAGGCATCGACAAGCCTTCCCCGACCGCCTTGACGAAGGCCTCCTTGCAAACCCAGGTGTCGATAAAGGCCGCTTTCCGTGCCGTTTCAGGCTGTCTGAGAATATGATCAGCCTCTTCCGCAGAGAAGAAACGACGGCTCAATGATTCGATCTCCACGCTTCGCGAAATCCGTTCCACATCCACACCGACCGGCCTTTCCCGGATCGCCGCAACCAGGATCCGGTCACCCGAATGGCTGAGATTGTACGACCAGTGATCCCCCCGGGAACCCTCCCTGATCAAATAAGGCTTCCCGTGGGGGCCAGTCCCGAAGGTCAGCAACGGCGGCCCGGACCCGGCGCACGATCCGAGGATCCGCCTCAAGAGACCATGGGCAAAGACATACCGCTCCCGGTCTTCCAGTCGCAGGAAACGATCGGCCCGGCGGATTTCATCGCCATCAAGCATCGATTCGAGGCCGCCAAGACGACTGCGCCATTGATTGAATTCGGCCTGCCAGACATGGATGTGATCATCCGCTGGAGTCGAAATCGTTGATGAGGTTTCCCATTGCATCCGGGAAACAGGCTGAAGGGTTTACGGTCCGGTGCCAAGTAGGAGTCGTTCATGCGATGCTCTTGCCAACGGGGTTTCTCCCAACGATTCTTCACCTCAACGGATCCCCCACCTTCGCCGCCATGGAAATGCCGCCACCTCCCAAGCCCATCGAGTCCTATTCGACCGAAGAACTCCAGTTGATGAACTGGGAAGATGTCGCATCCATCGACCGGGACCGACTCATCCTCACTCCGCCCGTCGACATCGCCCACCTCATTGAGCGGTTCGAGATCGATCAACAGCGCCACGTCCTGCGGATGATCCCGCCGGAACTGGCGGCCGAGGTCGTCTCCGAGTTCCGCCCGGAGGACTCGGCTGAACTGATCGGCGAAATGCGACCGGAGCGCGCTGCACAGATACTTGGCCACTTCGATCCCGACGATGCGACGGACATCATCGCCGAACTCGGCGAAGCCGATCGCGACCGCATTCTTGGAGATCTCCAGCCCGAGCAGTCGGAAACGGTCACCCAGCTGCTGGCCTATCCGGAAGATTCCGCAGGCGGCATCATGACGACCGAGTTCGCCTTCGTCGAACCTGAGATGCAGGTGGACGAGGCCATCGCCCGGATCCGCAAACAGAACGAAGAACTCGAAACGACCTACTACATCTACGTCGTCGACCACGACAAACGACTTGTTGGCGTCGTCTCCATGCGAGACCTGATCCTCGCCCGTCCGGGCAACCGGATCCGGGAGATCATGAAATCCGACCTCAATGGGCAGGTCAGTCCCGAAACCGACCGGGAACACGTGGCTCACCTCGTTGCCGAGTATAATCTGCTTGCCGTGCCGGTGGTCGACTCATCCGGCCATATCCTCGGGATCGTGACCCACGACGACGTCATCGACGTCATGCAGGAAGAGGCGACGGAAGACCTCCAGAAGCTGGTCGGTGCCGGAGGCGACGAGAGCGTCCACTCGAAGCTGCTCTACAGTCTGCGTAAACGGGGCCCATGGCTCCAGGTCAACCTCCTGACCGCCTTCCTCGCATCGGGCGTCGTCTACCTCTTCCGTCATCAAATCGAGGAACTCTCCATACTGGCGGTCTTTATGCCGATCATCGCCAGCATGGGCGGCAACTCCGGAGCGCAGACTCTGGCCGTGGCCATCCGCAGCATCGCGGTCGGCGACGTTCAGTCCTCCGATCGGACCTGGATCTGTGTGAAGGAGTCGATTCTAGGCATCCTCAACGGTATCGCATCCGGCGCAGTGGCTGCCCTGGTCGCCTATTTCTTCATGCACGACGTGGGGATTGCCGTCGTCGTTTTCATCGCGATGGTCCTGAACATGGTGCTGGCGGGTGCCTTCGGTGCCCTCATTCCGCTGTCGCTCAAGCGATTCGGACTCGATCCCGCGCAGAGTTCCTCGATCTTCCTGACCACCGTCACCGACGTCGCCGGCTTCTTCATCTTCCTGGCTCTCGGAGCCAACTTCCTTCTCAATTGACCCGGATCCATCCCGGGACCTCCATGGCGCTTTTCACCGGGACAAAGGTCCCGATTACTCAGCCGATTCCAGAGAAGGACTCAGGTCCGTCAGGTGATGTCCGAAACTGGATTCGCTTCGGCCCGCCGACGTCCCCCGAATCGCCTCAAGTCGCCCCGGGCGGTGACGATCACCACGATCAAGACTCATGGACGAGGATAGTAAATCAGCGTTTTTCAAGCGCCTGGCACGCTGGTTGAAGACATCCCTCGATCGGTTGGTTCGCAGTCACGCGCACCTGAGGAATCAGATGGAACCATGGGCAGGACTGCAACCGTTGCCCAACCCGATTCCGGCTGACGGCGACGATTTGAAAGAGAGGATGCCGGGACCTCTTGATCGAATGCCGGCCCGGAACGGGAAGGGACGTAATGTGGGAGCCCACCTGGATACCTACGCCTGAGCCGGCAAAGGCACTGCAGCGTTTCCCCTAGCCTGCGTTCAGGGTGGAGACAGCCCACCCGAGGGCCCTTAAGGCTTGTCATGCCGAGGTCGCTGGATTCCCATTGACGGGCGATGACGGGATATTCGATACGCGGTCTCCGGTTCGCCGCTCTGCTGATCGGCAACTTAAGTTTCGTCACGGCAGCTGGGTGGGCACTTTCCACTGGGGAAACTCCACGAACGGAGGAGACCTACCCCGTGATCGTTCAAAACGATCCGAAGTCGGGTGGGCTTCTTCTCAAACAAGGCACCCGAACCGAAGGGGAAGCCACCACCGTCGCCTCCACCCAGGCCATGCCGGGGTCGTCATCGGAAGTGACCGTCGTTATCCCTGATGCGACGCCCCCACCCCGGACCATCCCGGAAGCGAAGTCGATCCCGATACCCGCGGCGGCTGGGACGCCGCCCGTTTCTGTCGCCGATTCCGCAACCCGTCAGCTCGACGCACGCATGGCTGCGATCGAGCGTCTCCTTGAGCAGGGAAGACAGCAGGACCGTTCCATGATCATGCTCATGATCACGATCACCCTGATTGTTTCCGGAGTGACCGGCCTGACGGGAATCGGTGCGATCATCGCGGTCGTCGTCCTCCAGGCGAGATGGATCAATCGAGTTTCCCAATCGGCCCTCGCTCACCAACCCGCGTCCCTCCCGCCGGCACTTGGATGGGGTGGACAGGGTCTGCCGGAACCCTCGCGGATGCCAGCCTCCGTCCAGGCCTCGCGCCAGCAATTCTCCGAGGCGGTCCAGAGCCTGCGGCAACAGATTGCGGCCATGGAAAACGGCAGCGGAGACGCCTACGGAACCAGGGGCAGAGCACCCGAGGTCCCGGTTGAGGATTCCGGTGGTTTTGAAGCCGACGAATACGAGGTCACCAAACTGCTGGAGAAAGGGTCCCAGCTGCTCGATATCGGCCGGTTTGACCGTGCCCTCGTCTGTTTCGATCAGGCTCGCGTCCTCGCTCCGGAACGGATCGACGTTCATCTGAAACGCGCCCGAACCCTGGAACAACTTCAACGTGAGGACGAAGCCCTCGAGGCATTTGACCAGGTCCTTAAACTCGATCCCTCGATGGTTGCCGCCAATCTCGGCAAGGCCAATCTCCTCAACCGGCTCGAACGTTACAACGAGGCTCTCGAATGCTACGAAAAGGCCCTTGGGCACACCAGCGCACCGCGGCGGCCAGTGGTCTGAGAGGCTGTCTTGAAAGCGCAGAAGCGAGTCGCAGAGATTGATTCGGGCACGTTTTCCCGCTCTTGAGACAGCCTCTGAGCCGACTCAGTTGGCTTCCCAATCGGAACCAGACATGGCGCGAGCCATTTCCTTGCGGGTATTCTGGATCTGTATCCGGATCAACTCGCGGTTCTCTTCCTCCTTGTCCGCCAGCTGCCGCTCCAACTCCTCGATCTTTGCTTCGTAGCTGCGGATCTTCGCCTGGGTTCGAGGCTCGAGGCTGGCGACGCGCTCCTCGAATTCCCGCAGCAACTCGGTGGCGCTTCGCTCATGCTCGAGGAAGTCCTTGTGCTGGGAATAAAGGGCCTGAACAGTCCGGTCCCGCAGAGCCCGGACGATGACGGATTCCTCCGCCCGTTCCTCCTCAGTTCCAAATCCGCCGTTTCTCCCGTCCGGAATGACCGCCGGCAGACGCGACCGGGGCCGCCGCTGGAGAATGATCACCCAGGCCGACGCCGCCAGGATCAGGAAAAAGCCGAGACCCAGGTTCCACCGATCCGCCACCGACCATTCACCGTGCAACCAGGTGGAGGGTTGAAGGAACCGGAACGAAAGCTTCGGCTTTCCGCGCAGGTCAATCTCCGGAGGAAGCATCACCTTCTGCAACGCCGCCAGGCGGTCCAGGTGGGACTGGGTGATGGTCTCCCCGCGACCCACCACCAGCGCGCCCGGCGTCAGTTGCTGGGAAAGTGAATCGATGACCGCCTTGCGACTCCGCAACCGCCGGGTCAGGTCTTCATCGACAATCGCATTGGGCACCACCCGCCGTGATACGTAGTCGGCCAGGATGAGCGACTCGCCCGCCAGCGCGCGATAAACCCGGTCCTGAACGACCGGGATCGCATCCACACTGATTCCCGAAATGGCGACCGCACCTTCCATCGTCTCCTCGACCGGCCCCTCCGGAACACTCTGATTCACCGGAAGAACCAACACCTCATCGGCATAATCAGGGAGGATTTCCTCCTCGGGCAGGACCGCCCGACCAATAAAGCACTCATAGACCGACAGGCTGACCGGAAGGAAGAAATGGGAATCGTCCAATTCGTAGGCCCAGGCCACCGCGAGCTGATAACTGACCGGGAACCCGTCATTCGCATTCTGGAAGGTTGCCTGCAACGAACGGAAGCGCACCGAGTTCACATCGCGACGGCTGACAGGAATCTGACCGAAGGTCTCGATCAGAACCGCCCGGAACCTCCTCTGGGCCTCGACAAAATCGGCCTGGAGTGAAGCGACGACGCGGGCGGTCGTTTCGAGTTCGCGCCGGTAAACCCAGAGCTGTTCGGGACGGGATTCGGCGCTCAGGCCGAGTCCCAGGCTGCGGTCGATCGAGCGGAGGCCCGCCGGTACGAATATATCGGCTTCGGCCACGTCCCCGATCTGATAATCCCAGTTGTTGATCGAATCGGAGACGGCGGCGTCTTCCGCCCGTCCCGCAGTCGCGATCATCAGCAGAGCGACCCCGCCGACCACAAGTCCGCGCCAACCACCGGATCTGCCGGTTGCCGCGATTCTGTGAATCGGAATGATGGATACGCGTGACATGGGACGGCTTTCCCGGGGAAAACGGGCGGCAAGGTCAGGAACTGACCGGAATGTCGGGAAGGTTTCGGAACGTGATCAAGATGATCCGACCACCATGGCGAGAAGCAGCCCGGTGGCAATTTCTAATCGATCCCTTCGGAATGACTCCATTCGAGCCAATCTGATGCCGGACCCAGTCGGCCATGAGGCGATCCCGTCCATCATCGATCCGGGTACGCCGCGGGAACCCCATGCCCGGTTACGCTCGGGCCGACTTCCCTTCCAACCCGGCAGGAAGATCCTCAAGAGCCCGGATCCCGGCGAGAAACGTCGGTTTGAGCCGTTTCAGCGGGGCTCCAACGGTGAACGAATCTGAGCCCCAGCCTGGAGTCCGATTGGCGTTTGATTCCGGCGCGCCGGCGATCAAGACTGCATGAGGGATCTCAGGTTGACCCCAATCGCCGACTTGAAACCCGATCCGTCTTCGCCAAGCATCACCGTCATGACCCTGAACCCATCCCGCCGGGGCGGTTGCCTCACTCAATTGGCCGTCGCCCTCCTCGTCGTCGTCGTCATCGTGGCCCTGATTATTGGAGGCACCCTGTTCTACGCTTACCGCCAGGGGGTCAAGTACACCACAGATGTGCCGCCACCACCGCCGGAGTTCACCAAGTCTGATGCGGACGCACAGTACGAGCTGCTGAAACCAAGGCTCGAGGAGCTCTCGAAGGAACAAAAGGCACTGGCCGTGGCGGAAGACGGTTCCGGAACAGGGATGTCCGCAACCTCCTCCGAGGCGACAGTCACGACCGGGACACCGCGTTCGTCCGGGGACCTGCCACCGCCGACCATCAGGCTCAGTCCGGCGGATCTCAATGCCCTCGCCTACCGGGCAAACAAGAAGCTCCCTTCTGACGCCTACATCAACTTCTCCATCGCGGGAGAACGTCTCATCCTGAATGCATCGTTTCCGCTCAAGGGCGTGCCCCTGCTCGGCGGACGTTATTTTGTCGGCACAATCAGCCTGAGCGAACCGCCGGCCGGTTACCCGCTCCCACTCTATCTCGACTCGGCGACCGCTGGCGGCGAAGCTCTTCCCGAAGGACTAATCTCGCGATTCCAAGATCCGGCTCAGGCCCGCAAGTTCCTAAACGATAACGGCCTGGGGGACGAGCTCGGGGAAGTCCGCTCAATCCGGATCGAACCCGATGCCATCGTGGTCGAGATGAATCGCAGTAATTAGGCGGCAACGGAGAACAGGTGTCCCGGCCCGGCCGAACGGCCGATTGGTTTTCTACCACCCGGCGGTTCCTTCCGCAGAGACTCACCTAAGGAAATGCGGCGATCGTCCGTTAGAACGTGTTGATCATGCCAACGACTGCCGCGACTCCCCTTTCTCTGGACTTCATCGATGCGCAACTCGGCGATATGTCGGCCGCACCGCAGATTCTCCCGAAGCTTCAGAGCCTTATCCGCGATTGCAATACGAACCCGGACGACATCTTCACCCTGATCAAACTCGACCAGACCCTCGCCACCAGGGTCATCCGCACGAGCAATTCGGCTTTCTTTGCCCCGAGGTCCAGTATCGACAACATTGAGGATGCGGTGACCTATCTGGGCTATGACGAGGTCTTCCGCATCATTACCCTGGTCGCTTTCGCCAAGATGATGAGCGGACCACTCGCCGCCTACGGCCTGAGCGCGGGCGAACTCTGGGAAAAGGCGGTCGCGACTGCGGTGACGTTGGAGGTCCTCTCAGACACCCACGAAGCTGCATCGAATACCGGATACACCATCGGATTGCTGCACTCCATCGGCATGGTCTTCGCCAACAAGCATCTGCAAACGATGCAATCGGATACCCGCTTCGATCTGGAGGCCGCGCCGGAAAGGATCGCTGCCGACGAAATCACCACGATGGGCCTGACCCACGCGGATATCGGTGCGCATGTCCTCGAAAGATGGAAATTCCCGGAAAACGTCCGCGAACCAATCCGCTTCCAATTGCGGCCTCTCGAATGCCAGACCTATGGCAAGTCTGCCTGCATGCTCAATCTGGCCAAGGATATCGGGGCCGGCTTCATCCGGTCCGGATACCGGAAGATTGACGCCCCGGAACCCGACTCCCTCGTTCTCGCCCTTTTCGGGGGCACCTCGGAGGTCTACGAAAAACTGCTCGAAAAGGTGGCCTCGAAATTGGCCATGATCGACGTGCTCCTCCAGGAGCTCTGAGTTTCGGGGCGCCTGAAATCGCTCAGGCCAGCTCCGCTTTGAAGTCCTTGCGATCCACCGATCGAAGCGCCCGGATCTGGTCCCTCGGGCGATCCCGGCTCGAATCCAGACCCTCTCCCGTCGCAGAGAGGATCGACGCGATGGTTTCAAGGATCCCGTTGTAACGCCGACTGAAGACGACCTTGATCGGATTGGCCTGCCCCCCCCATCGCAGGGTGTTCGAAAGGAATCCCTTTTCCAGAGCCCCATCCCCGGACTCGATCGGCACGATGATTGTGGACCGCAGGAACCGCGGCCGTGCAACCTGAACGATACCGCCGCCCGCCACCAGGTAACACCGCGCCTTCCGCTTGATGGCACCCAGCGGTGAAACCGGAAATACCTTCATGATCAGTTCCGGTGCGGGTACTCCCTCAAGAACCGAAGTCGGTGCCTTGGTCGACATTGGCGAAAGCCGCCTGCCCCGGAAGATCGATTCCCAAAAGAAGCCCAGGATGGGATCGCCCAGGATCGCCTTGTAATAGACCGTCCGCCGGAAAACCCAGCCGAACATCAGGAGGCAGATGCCGAAAATTGCGAAATTCAACAGGGTCGCCAAGGTCGGGCTGTAGGCGTAGACCGCCAGCAGAGCTGCCGCAAACGCCTTGTTCGCCGCCTCAAAAGCCGCGTCAACCGCCGGGATCGGCGAGATGAAGACCATGACTTCGAAGAAGAATTTGACCGTGTTGATGACAAAAATGTTCACCGCGGAGACCACCATGAGCAGGGTGCTCAGGGAAAACTGGAAGATGCCCGCCTGATAGACGACCTCCTCGGCACCGCTCGACCCGAAGCTCGCCGCGGCCTGGACAACCAACGCGGCGACGATCCCCGAATACCCCTCCACCTGGTCCAAGGCCTGGGCCAGCGGCTTGGTCACCTTGGTCAACTTCGGCAGAGCCGTCAGCGCAGTCAAGCCCAGGAGTCCCGTGAAGACGAACCCGTTGCTGAGCACCCCGTTTCCATGGAGCAACGCATTGTCGATCGGCATCAACCCGGCGTCGGACAACAGAGACGCCCCCGACAGGCAGGAAAGGGCAAAAAAAGGCGACAATGCGATGGGAGCAAGCGGTCCCAGGACCTCGTTGACCGGTATTGACTGGACGAGTCTGTCCGCCTTCGCTTTCTCTGCGTCAAGAGACGGCGCGCCGAAGACGGTTTCCGCTCCAAGAGACCAGATCAAGAGGCTCCCGACGAACAATAGGACAAAAGGTCCGATCGAGGAACGGGATCCGACGGAAGCATGAGGAACGGGCATACGGGGAAAGGCCATGCGTTTGGGGAAAGATCCTGCGGGTTTGAAGTCTTCTGAAAGCCTGACTGCCTGACACGCCCAGTTCCCCCCGGCCGGACCCGCCCCTCAAGCGTAGGCGATGAAATGGGCTGCACCCGCCAAGGCCTGACGGACGATACGGCCGGTTGCGTCGTAGCTCGACCGAATCCGCTCGGTCGCTGGCGAAGAGGCCACCGTGGTCAGGTTGATCGTCTGACGAAGGTCCGTGCGGCTCCAACGGACCGCCTGGCGCCTGCCGGACCGATTCCGGAAGGATGGTGGGATGATTTCCACCTCTGTTTCGCCTGGAGCCCACGGCTGCATAAAGGAAGATTGACACCCGTCGGCCCGAAAATCAATGACGAATCTTTACACCCTTTTCAAAATCAGGCTGAAGGATGCATCCGGCCCACCCCGGCAGAATCCCCCAAGACATGGGGGAAAAACCCTACAGCTCCTGCAATTCGCCGCGAAAAGCATTTCGACCTGTACGATCCGTTCCAGAGGGACCGATACATCCGGCAGAGACCTCTGCCATGAGTTCGATTCGCGCCATTCCACTCCGCCCGCTCCATCTAAGTCCCGATCGTGCATCCATCTCGATCTGGATGAAACTCGGACGATGCGGCTTCATGATCCTCCAGGTTCTCATCCACCTGACCACGAACTACCTCCGCCAGACGCGCTCCACGCTCTGACCGCAGGCTTCCGGATCCGGGTCAACCGAGCAACCGATCCATCTCGCGGCGCTCCCGCTTGGTCGGGCGACCGCTGCCGCGCGTTCGCCCCAGAACCCGCTCAACCGCAGTCTTGCGACCCCGCTCATACTCCTCCTTTGGCGTCAGGTCATCCAGAAAACCCGCCACCAGGCCGGCACCGACACGCTTCTCCGTCAGGCCGATGACGGCTAGTGTCCGATCAAAGCTCATCGTCCGCGCGTTCACCCGGTCACCCACCCGGACGGACCGGGCCGGTTTGGCCACCGCGCCGTTGATCGAGACCCGGCCGGACCGACACGCTTCAATCGCCTCACGGCGCGTCTTGTAGACCCGGACACACCAGAGCCATTTATCCAGCCGCATGCCTTCGTCGGAGGTCATTCATGGTCACGATGACGAAATCCGGAAGAAAATCCAGTTCCGAACGGCGGGAACGGGTTCGCGCCGCGCTGCAAAAGGGGAAACTGAACCGGCGACCGATGAATTGCATCCCGCCATTAAGGCCCGGGAGAACCTGCCGATTTTATAGGCCATCACGCTGTCGCATTCCACCCCGTTCGAAACCAGTACGTCCGCAGTCATGAGTATACAGACCCAACTTCCCCAGACTGAACTCCCCAGGATCGAATGGCAGGAATCGCCGGGACATTTCATTTTCGCCGAAGAGTGCTCATTCTGCATGCATGCCCATGTCGGTCATTTCTGTGTCGCCACCATCGGCGAACGACACACCGAGATGTCCGGCGAACGCTGCGTGCCGGTTGGCTTTGACCTCTACACATCGGTGGTCTTCAAGCTGAACGAGAACGGCAAACCCGTCATGCCTGAGCTCGAGACCCGGGATTACGCCACCCGCGATGCGGCCATCGAAGGGCATATGCACCTCTTGCGACACTACCAGGAGTCCCCACCCCACGAACCCGCATGAGCACGGCCACCCTTGATCCGGACACCGAAACCCGCGCCCTCCAGGAATTCCAGAATGCCTGCCTGCGCCGGATCGCGGCACGGCCGGGCGATCGAAAGACCCATGATGCGATTCTCGATCTCTATCTCGAGACCCTCCGGCGTCTGGCGAATGGCTGGACCCTGAACAGCGTTCTGACCAACTCCCTGATCCGCCTCAGCCATCTCTGAACGGTGTCCTCCTCGCCACAGGGAGTTTCCCCGGGTTGCCGGGCCGGTCGTTCGCCCGGAACGCCCCGTTCAGTCGAGTCTTGCACTCAGCCCCTTCGTGCCACAGTTAACAGAACTGCGGCAATCGCGATCCAAACCACCGGTCTGTCCGCCTCCAGCACACTCAGGGGCCTGTCAAACCCAAGCTGAACCCGCCATGGAACACATCTCTCCAGTTCACCGATCCGTCAGACGCCTGCTCCTCCCGGTCCTCCTTCTGCTCGGCCTGGTTCGGTCGGGTTACGGGTTTGTCGAAATCTACCAGGGCGCCCTGACTCTGGACCTCGAAGGCCGGATCATCTATGACAGCAATCTCGGCGGCAATGCCACCACCGTCAGCGACACGCTTTTCTCCCTGCGACCGACGCTCCGCTACCAGCGCGATGTCGGTCGCTCAAATACGAGCGCCTGGTTCGGACTGAACTTTTCCCGCTACCAGGACTATACCGTGGCCGACTTCAACGACTTTGATCTCGGCTTCTCCATCGACGCCCCCACCGCCCAGGGATCGAATCTCACCGGAAAACTCGATTTCAGGTACTACCAGGACACGGGGTCCAACACCAGCCTGCTCCGCTACGTTCAGACCCAGCGGTTCAACTTCAATCTCAACGCCAGCTACCTGATCGGAGCGCGGACCAGCCTTCGCTTCGGCGCGGGTTACCGGGTGGAACGCCCCGAGGATGTCCTCAATGACCCACCGGTCAACTACAGCCAGTCCACCTACTACGACGTCACACTCGGAATAGGTTACCAATGGCGCAGCATCTACACCCTCTTTCTCGACTACCGGCGTAGCTGGAACAAGAGCGAAGACGACAATGGCATCAACACCGGTCGTGATTACGCCAGCAACGCCGTCTTCGTCGGCCTGTCCCGGCCTCTCGGAGGCAAGGTTGATGGCTCGTTCTCCATCGGTTACCAGACTTCCCAGGACCGCCGGAACACCGATCTGGCCACAGACCGGTTTCTTGTCAGCGCAAACGTCAACTGGGCGCCCCGTGAGAAGACAACCCTGGGCCTGCGCATCGGTCGAGACCTGAATATATCGGGCTACAACACCGGCTACTACGACACCAATGTCGCTGTCACCGTCCGTCAGGACCTCGGTCAGCGCTGGGCCCTCAACGGGCGTCTCGGCTACAGCTGGTACGACTACGAGAGTGACCGCAGTGATGATGTGCTCAATTTCCGGGCCGGGCTGGCCTACTCCTACAACTCCCGCCTCACCGGAGGCATCGACTACGACTATCAGGACAGCAACTCGAACCGGGAGTTGGGGACTTATACCCGGAACCGCGTGACTCTCAGGGTGTCTTACGAGTTCTGAGCCGATCCCGATTTCTGAAACCTCCCGGCATTCTGATTCCATGATTTCTTCAAAACGCTTCATCGGCAGCCTCTTCATGGCCGTCGGCCTCGGATTCATGCTGTCGTCCGCCAACGCCGCCGAAAATTCCACCTCCGATGCCGTCAATGACGGGAATTACCGCCTGGGAAAGCTCGACCAGATCCAGATCACCATCTTCGACGAACCGGATCTGAGCGTGGCCTCGCGAATCAATGGAGAAGGCAGCGTGCGCATTCCCCTCATCGGCGAGGTCAAGATGGCCGGACTGACCATCCGCAAGGCGGAAGCCCTGATCGAAGAGGCCTACACCGAGAACCAGATCCTCAAGAACCCGATCGTCTCCATCCGCGTGATCGAGTATGCACCCAAGGAGATTTCCATTCTTGGCGCTGTCGGAAGCCCCGGAAAACTGCCCTTTCCGACCGAAGTGACCAGTCTGGACATCGTTGACGTCATCTCGAAGGTGGGCGGATTCTCCTCCATCGCCCGCGCGGACAGTGTCCGCATCACCCGGGTTGGGGAAGATGGCCGCGAGATCATTTTTACGGTCAATGTCGAGAGCATGATTACCGGTCGGGGAAAACGGGATGGGGAGCCGACCCGCGTCCCGATCTATCCGGGCGACGTCATCTGGGTCCCTGAGCGGATGTTCTGACCCGGATCCGCCGCCTTCTCCGAGGGTGGTCCGGAAACCAGGCGGTGGGCCTTTGCTTTGCCGTTGACCCCGGCATTTTTAGGGAGTTTCATCCAAACCCTTAAGGGAATACATCAGGGAGCGGACGACTTTGCGAGTCGACTGTTGTCCGAGCCAGTTCGAGGAGTCCCTCCGACGAAAAATGACGGAATTCACCACCCACGATGAAGCACCTGCCATTCGGCACCGTCCGATGGTGTGGAGGATTTCCTCCGGATCAGATTTCAGCTTCGGCTGCTCGAACCGATCTCTGAAAGTGAACTACCAGTGAAATTGCCCGGGAACCCCAGTCGTCCGGCCCGACCCAAGGCCGGCGGCAGGATTCCCCTCTCAGATCAAGCCAGCACAAGCGATGTCCACACTAACACCCGAGAAGAAGCTCAAGACGACCGTCTTCCTCGTCGATGACCACCCCCTCGTCCGCCAGGGTCTCGGCCAGATCATCAACAATGAGACCGACCTCGAAGTCATTGGCGAAGCCGAAGATGCCTCCAAAGCACTTCACCTCATTGAGACCAAGCAGCCGGACCTCGTCATCGTCGATATTTCGCTCCGCGGCAACAATGGCCTTGAGCTGATCAAGAATATCAAGGCGGTGTTGCCCAATCTGCCCATTCTCGTTTTCTCGATGCACGACGAGAGCGTCTATGCCCAACGTGCGCTGCGCGCCGGCGCCCGTGCCTACGTGATGAAGCAGGAGTCCGCGGACAAGATCCTTCTGGCCATCCGCCGAATCATCGATGGGGACATCTACGTCAGCCATCGCGTGGCCGATCAGGTCCTCCAACAGCTGGTCAACGGCAAGACTGCCGGAAGCGAATCACCGATCGAGCGTCTGAGCGATCGTGAGCTCGAAGTGATTCAATTGATCGGGAAAGGTCTCTCAACCCGCGAAATCGCCTCGAATCTGAACCTCAGTGTAAAGACGATCGAATCGCACAGGGCACATATCAAGGAGAAGCTCAACCTCCGCAATGCGACCGAGCTCGTTCAGTTCTCGGTTCAGTGGGTCGAGCAGGAAAACAACCGCACGGCCTGATCTCCGCCCGTCGTTCCAGGCACGCCGAAGGCCCCTGATTCTCTTTCGGGTGGTGTAGTGTGGTCCTGTCTCCGCTGCAGGGCTGTCCGATCAGGGAAGCACACGGTACTACCTAATGGGTTCCCCTACCCGAGATGGGGGAGAACCTTGCTGATTCGGTCCGGCCAAGGCCCGATTGTGAAAACGCGCAACTCCGTGTAGGCTAAGGGGGTTATCCATTCCGTAAACCCTCCTTCCCTTCCATCCGTGACCCAGACTGCGCCCATCCGAGTATTTCTAGTCGATGACCATCCGGTCCTGCTCGAGGGCCTGAGGGCCTTCATCGATCAGCAAGATGGTTTCGTGGTCTGTGGAACGGCCCGCGAGGCGCGAACCGCCATCGAGCAGATCCGGGATACCGACCCCGCCGTCTGTGTCCTCGATATCTCACTCAATGGCATCCACGGGCTGGATCTGCTCAGGCTCCTCAGAACCGAAAACTCGACCCTGAAGATCCTCTGCTATTCTCTCCACGAAGAGCTTTTCTACGCCGAACGCTCCCTCCGATCCGGGGCCATGGGTTACGTGATGAAGAATGAAGAGCCCGAGGTTTTTCTATCCGCCCTGCGGAAAGTCTCCGCCGGCGAAATTCACGTCAGCGAACGCATCGGCAAACAGATGTTGAACCAGATTGCCCGCGGCAGTTCCCGTGAGTCCGGCTCCGGCATCGACCAGCTCAGCAATCGCGAGCTCCAGGTCATCCAATACATCGGAGAGAACTGCAACAACCGGATCATCGCCGAACGCATGCATGTCAGCGTGAAAACGGTCGAGGCCCACCGCTCGAGGATCAAGGACAAGCTGAAACTGAACACATCCTACGATCTCATCCGATTCGCCGTCCGGTGGGTGGAATACGACAGCGATCCTTCAAAACAGCCCATTCTCAACTGAATGAATGCTCCTTCCAGCCGTTTTTACCTTAGGTCATGAATCTAACCGAAGACTTTCCGACTCCCACGACCGTTTCCGACGGATCCACCGCCACCACCGGCCGGGATAACTCCAAACTCGTCCTTCTGGCCGAGGACGAACCGATGATTCGGGATCTGATCACCCTCTTCCTGAACAATCTAGGCTACGTCGTTCAGTCGGCCGAAAACGGCAGGGAACTTCTGAAAGTCGCCGAAAGGGAAGCTCCCGACGGGTTTGCCCTCCTCATCACCGATCTCGTCATGCCCAAGATGGGAGGCCTCGAGCTCGCATCCGAGATCCGGAACCGCTACGCCGACTCCCGCATTCTCTTCGTCTCCGGCTACACCGACGACATCGTCATTCTTGAAGGACGTCTGAACGCCCATACCGCTTTCCTGCGCAAGCCCTTCAACTTCGCCGCACTCAAGAACAAGATCGAGGGTCTGCTCGAGTCCTGACCGCCGGTTCCGCCCGGCGGTCCGACTCCGCGCCTATTCCTTGCTCGGTGCGTTGCGGGAATCCCGGAAGAGTTTGTATTCGACCGAATCGCGGATCGCTTTCCAGCTGGCTTCGATGATATTGTCACTGACCCCGACCGTCCCCCAGAGTCCGGTTTCGTCGGCAGACTCGATCAGGACCCGGGTCCGCGCGTTGGAGCCGCGATTGCTGTCCAGAATCCGGACCTTGTAATCCCTGAGCTGCATTTCATTGATCTTCGGGTAGGCCTTTTCCAGGGCCAGACGGAGAGCTTTGTCGAGCGCGCCAATCGGTCCCGTGCACTCCGCCACCGTATAGGTGCTCTCCCCGTTGATTCGGATGCGAACCGTCGCTTCCGCACTCATCTCCGATCCATCACCACGTTTCTCGACGATCACCCGGTAACTCTCGAACTGGAAGTGCTCGCTCCAGAGCCCCTCTCCCTTGGCCAGCAGCAGATGCAGCGAACCGTCCGCCGCCTCAAACTCATAGCCTTCAAACTCGAGATCCTTCACGTCTTCCACCAGTTGCCGGGTCGTTTTGGAATCCCGGTCCAGTTCGACACCGAGTTCCCTGGCCTTGAGGAAAACGCTGCTGCGCCCCGCCATGTCGGAAATGAGAACCCGCTGGCGGTTCCCCACCAGTTCCGGTCGCATATGCTCGTAGCTGTGACGCACCTTCTTCGTGGCATCGGCATGGGCTCCGCCCTTGTGCGCAAACGCCGAGTCACCGACAAAGGGTGCCTTCGGGTCCGGCCGCAAATTGGCCAACTCATCGATGTAGAGGGAAAGCTTGCGCAGGTGGGACAGATTGGGAGCACACATCGGTGCATATCCCATCTTCACGATCAGATTCGGAAGGATTGAAGTCAGGTTGGCATTGCCGATCCGTTCACCAAACCCGTTCATGGTACCCTGCACCATGGACGCTCCCGCTTCGATCCCGGCCAGCGAGACCGCAACGCCGAGCCCGGAATCATTGTGTCCGTGAACACCCACAGGCGTTCCCTTGAATCGATCGACCACCACCTTCGTCGCCGCCTCGAACTCGCCCACCAGTTTTCCCCCATTGGTGTCACAGAGGACCAGGTAGGAGGCACCGCCCCTCACCGCCGCCTCCAGCGTCGCCAGGGCATAGGCCGGATCGCTCGAGTAGCCATCGTAAAAATGCTCGGCGTCGTAGATCACCTCCCGACCGTTCTCCACCAGGTGGCGAACCGAATCCTCGATCATGGCGAGATTCTCCGCCGCCGTGGTTCGAAGGACATCGGTCACATGCAGCAGCCAGGTTTTGCCGAAAATAGTCACCACCGGGGTCTCCGCTTCCAGGAGTACCTGGATCTGCTTGTCCTCGGCCGCAGCGATCCCCGCCCTGCGGGTCGAACCAAATGCAGCAATCCTGCTGTGCTTGAGCTTCAGCTTGCGCACCTCCTCGAAGTAGGCCATGTCCCGAGGATTCGATCCCGGCCACCCTCCTTCAATATAATCGATGCCGAACTCATCAAGTCGTTCCGTGATCAGGACTTTGTCGGTCACAGAGAACGAGATGCCCTCCCCCTGGGTTCCATCGCGCAGGGTGGTATCGTAGATTTTGACGGGTTTTTTCATCGGACAAAGTTGAGTTGCTAGCAGGCTGCCCGATCGACGGCCAGAGCAAAGATGCCCCGGCCATCCCGATCCAATCCGGGCTGTTGAGCCGGCCACCAGACCCGGGGAGAGACCTTTCAGGCGGGCAGATGCGCCTCAATAAACGCCCGAACCGCCTGCGTTGATGCCGGCAGACCATGAACGACGACCGGTTTATCCTTGAGCGCCTCGAGAGCAGGATGAGTGGGTACGCTTCCAATCGCCTGCTTCATCACATCGGGAAACTTGGCCGGGCTGGCCGTGGCCAGAAACACCTCCGTCTTCCCTGCACCGCTCTGCGCGGGCGTGAAGCCGCACGCGGTGTGCGGATCAACCAGGTAACCGGTCGTCCGGTAAACCTCCCGGATACGCTCAAGGATGGCTTCGTCCGAGGTTCGGGTGGCCTGAAACCGACCGCAATCTTCGCGCGCCCAGTCCAGGCGTCCGTCCCGGGCCAGTTGCGTCATCGCCTCGCGCACCCGCGAGGCATCTCCTTCGGCCAGATAATGGAGGTAACGCTCGAAATTCGAGGCGATCTGGATGTCCATGGACGGCGCAAAACTGGGTTCCACCCGGTCAACCTGGTATATCCCGGTGGAGAAAAACCGGTAGAGGATGTCATTCCGATTCGTCGCGACCTGGAAGCGAAGGCCCGGCACACCCATCAGGTGACAAAGCCAGCCGGCCAGAACATTGCCGAAATTGCCGGTCGGCACGACGAACCGCACCGATTCACGCTCAACCGCGTCGAGTCGCAACCAGGCGTACAGGTAATAAACGCACTGGGCGAGAACCCGGGCCAGGTTGATCGAATTGACCGCGGACAGACCATGCCCGTTCTTGAATTCGGTCTGCCCGAAAATCTCCTTCACGATCCGCTGGCAGTCATCAAAGCTGCCTTCAATCGCCAGGGGAAAAACGTCAGCTGACCCGGTGCAGGCCATCTGTCTCTCCTGGAGAGCGGAAACCCGCCCGCGCGGGTAAAGTACGAATTGACGGACTCCATCCAGATGGAGAAGGCCGTGGATGGCCGCCGCGCCGGTGTCCCCGGAAGTCGCCCCGAGAACATGGATCGGGCGGCCCGACAAAGACCTCTGCCGGCCGTAAAGTCGTCCAAGCAACTGCAGGGCGAAATCCTTGAAGGCCAGGGTCGGCCCGTGGAACAGCTCCAGCACGTGACGGGCTTTGTCCAGACGGTGCAACGGCGCCACTTCCGGCCGGTCAAAGTCAGCGTAGGCCTGATCGATCATCGACCGCAGCTCAACCTCGGGAACGTCCGTGGCAAAAAGCCGGAAGAACTCGAAACAGAGTGACGGATAGTCCAACCCGGCCCAGGTTTCCAGCCGGTTTCCGATGGCCGGAAGGGACTCCGGGACGAGCAGTCCTCCATCGGGCGCGAGACCCGTCGCCACGGCCTCGCTGAACGATAGCGGCGGAGTCCGGCCCCGGGTGCTGATGTATCGCATGGCGCAGCGGACGTCCGTCGACCTCAGAGTTCGGACAATCGGAAAGCGTCGTGCACCCGGCGGGCGGCGTCATCGGCCGCATCCAGGTCGATCACCACCGAAATCTTGATTTCCGAAGTGCTGATCAACTGGATATTGACACCGGCCTTGGCCAGGGCCGCGAAAAGCGTGGCAGCCACTCCTGAATGACTGCGCATGCCGACCCCGACAACCGACACCTTGGCAATCCGGTCGAAGATCTCGACTTCACCGCCGCCTTCTTTTGCCAGCAGCGCCCTGACCGCCTCCTCCGCACGACGGGAGTCCTTGCGCGGAACGGTGAAGGTCAGGTTGGCCACGCCGTGGCGACCCACGTTCTGCACGATCATGTCCACGCTGACTCCGGCATCGGCCAGAGCCTGAAAGACCCGGGCCGCCGAGCCCGGTTTGTCCGCAAGGTTGCTCACGACCACCTTGGCCTGATCCTTGTCCACCGCGACGCCGCGCACCACGACGTCTTCCATCGATTCCACTTCCTCTTTCACAATAGTTCCCGGGTTGTCGTTAAAGCTCGACCGCACTTCAAATACCACGCCGAATTTCTTGGCGAATTCCACCGAACGTGCCTGCATCACCTTCGAGCCGAGGCTGGCCAGTTCCAGCATCTCGTCGTAGCTGATCTCCGCAATCTTCCGCGCATCCCCGACCACCCGAGGGTCGGCCGTGTAGACTCCGTCCACGTCGGTGAATATCTGGCAAAGATCCGCCTTGAGCGCCGCAGCCAGGGCCACCGCCGTCAGGTCCGATCCCCCGCGCCCGAGCGTCGTGATCTGTCCCCGACCGTCCGAACCCTGGAAACCGGCCACGATGACCACCTCGCCCCGGACCAGGTTTTCCTCGACCTGTGTTGTATCAATTTTCGTGATACGCGCACGGGTATGGGCCGGATCGGTCAGAATCCCGGCCTGGGACCCCGTCCGGGAAACGGCCGGCACGTCGATGGCATGCAGGGCCATCGCGGTCAGGGCGATCGTCTCCTGCTCGCCCACTGCCAGGAGCATGTCCATCTCGCGCTCATTCGGAAGAGGATTGATCGCGAGGGCGCGATCGATCAACTCATTGGTCACCCCGGATCGCGCGGAAACCACCACGACCACCTCATGACCATCCGCGCGGGTCGCCTTGACCCGCTGCGCCACCCGCTTGATCCGGTCGACATCGCCGACCGAGGTCCCGCCGTATTTTTGTACGATTCGTGCCATGTGCTTAAGGACACTTTGAAAAATCCGAGCCGATCACCGTTGTGCAGTAAATCAGGAACCGCAAGGCGGTCGTGTTGAAGGTTATCCCCAGAGGGCTTTCCTCGGTCCGAACAACGCAGTGGGCTTGGGATTTCGGTACGACCCGAAAGCCCGCAAGGCTTTGGGCGTTGCGCCGCGTCGCCCGGGCCGGGACATACCCACCGGGTATGCCCGCTGGCCCGACCGCCTTGCCCGACGCCCAAATCATTGCCGCGATGATCATCTCCAATTACCCAAGGTGCCCATGAATCAGTCTTCGAAGTCCGCAATCCGCAGAAGAACCGGATCCTCCATCACCACCGGCATCCGACCAAGATCCGCAATGGTCCGGCCGATCGCCTCCTCATTGGTCCGGTGAGTGGTCAGGATGAGAGCGGCACAATCGGGCACGCCGCTCTCCTTCTGCAGTACACTGCCGATGCTCACCTCGTGCGCGGCCATCGAGGCGGCCACCTGGGCCAGGACGCCTGGGGCGTCCTTCACCGTCAACCTCAGATAATAGCGACCCCAAAGATGTGCCGCCGGCGTGATCGTCAGGGGCGCCTCCCGACCGTCGAGAAGAGAAGGCGCCTCGTCCGGCAGCAAAGATGACTTTCCTCCCATCAGGACCATGGCTGCGTCGGCCAGATCACCGATCACCGCACTGGCGGTGGCGTCCTGCCCGGCCCCGCGGCCGATGTAGAGGGTCGTTCCAACCACGTCGCCCGCCACGCAGATGCCGTTGTAGACTTCGTTCACGCTGGACATGACCAGGCGTTCCGGGACCAGGGTCGGGCGGACAGAGATCGACAGATCCGCGGTTTCGAAATTGCGGGTGATCACGGCCAGAAGCTTGATCGACATCTTGAAACTCCGGGCAAAGGCAAAGTCGGCGGGAGTGATCCGCCGGATCCCGTCGACCATCATGTCCTCAAGCCGGACCCAGGTTCCATGGGCCAGGAAGGCCAGGATGGAGGCTTTGTGCGCCGTGTCCCAGCCGTCGACGTCGAGGGATTCCTCCGCCTCGGCATAGCCGAGGCGTTTGGCGTCGGCCAGAACTTCGGAATAGGCCAGGCCCTCTCTCTCCATCCGGGTCAGGATGTAATTGCAGGTCCCGTTGAGGATTCCGTAGATCAGTCGGAAGCGGTTCGCGACCAGGCCCTCCCGGAGCGCCTTGATGATCGGGATCCCTCCGCCGACGCTGGCCTCAAAGAGGATGTGTCCTCCGCCCTCTCGGGCTGCCCGAAAAACCTGGGGACCATGCTCGCTCAACAGCGCCTTGTTCGCTGTGACCACGATCTTGCCGGCCCGCAACGCGGCCTCCGTGATCTCACGGGCAATCCCGGTTCCGCCCATCAACTCGCAGACAATGGGAATCTCAGGGTCGGTCGCTATGGACATCGGATCCCTTGTCACCATTTCCTCGGGCAGAGGAATGCCCCGGTCCTTCTTCGGGTTCCGGACCGCGATGCGCACGATCTGCATGGACGCGCCCAACCGCTGGTCCAGTTCCCGACGCCGGGCATGCAAATGCTTCCAGACTCCCTGCCCGACCACGCCGAAACCACAGAGTCCGATCCGGATCGGCTGATTCATGTCGTATCGTGTCGTCATGATCCTTCGTCTGCCGGGCCGCGCCGCACGAACCGGTGCTCCGTCCCCGCAAGCAATCTCCCGATGTTGCTCCGGTGTCTGAAAATAATGAATACGGAAAGCACGACGGCGAATCCGAAGAGCAGATCGACCCCGGCCACGAAAAACCGCGAGACCGGCAGCGCCACCGAAAGGCCGATCGATGCCAGCGAAACATAACGGGTCAGGAAGAACAGGACCAGCCAGACCAGAATGGCGACCAGGGTCGAAACCGGCATCAGGGTCACCATGCCCCCGACCGTTGTCGCCACTCCCTTGCCCCCGCGAAAACGCAGAAAGAGCGAAAAGGAGTGCCCGAGGATGGCCCCGACCAATCCTATGATCGAGAGCACCACGAGGGCGTCACCGCCGGCACCGGGCAACAAACGGACCCACGAGACAGCCGCCACTCCCTTGAGGAAATCAAGGATGAATACGATGTTTCCCGCAACCGGACCGACCGCCCGCTTGACATTGGTCGCGCCCGGGTTGCCGCTGCCGACTTTCAGGATGTCCACACCATGGGCCCGCGCCACCCAAAAGCCGAAAGGCAGCGATCCGATAAGGTAGCCGGCCAACAGGGCGAGTAAGTGTTCCAGGGTGGGCATCGCAGATCGTTCCGTCAGGGATGCGCGATCGTCAGGCGTGCACGAGGAGCGCGCGATGCACACCCGGCGTCGCCTGGATCGCTTTCATGGCTTCCGCACTCAGTTCCGAGTCCAGACTGACCACCGTCATGGCCACTCCACCGAGTTCATTCCGGCTGAGCGACATCGCGGCGATGTTCGTCCGGTCTCGGCCGATCTCGGTGCCGACCTGTCCGATGATGCCGGGTTCGTCGCTGTTCTCGAGGACGAGGTGAATCCCGCCGAGATTTGTTTCCACCTCACGTCCATTGATGCTGACCGCCCGCGGGATATTCGCCTTGCCGATCAGAGTGCCCGCCACCGAGCAGACACTTCCGTCGGAGGCGTGGGCGTCCACTTGGACAAGCTCCGTATAATCACTTTCCAGGTTGGACTTTGTCACATCCACCTCGATCCCGAGGCGCTCCATCAGGATTGGCGCATTCACGAAATTCACGCCGTCACCGCTGATCTTCCGCAGAAAACCCTTCAAGATACTCCGCGTCACCGAATTGGCGTCCATATCGACCACCTTCCCCCAATAACTGACCGCAAGCTTGTCAATCTGCTTGGGCGCGATCTGCTGGACAAAGGTTCCCAGGCTCGCACCGAGATCGAGATAGGGCCGCAGAACCCGAAGGGTGTCCGCATCAATCGACGGCATATTGACCGCATTGCGGATGACCCCGCCCCCGAGGGCCTCCGTCATCGCCTCCGCGATCTCGACCCCGACACTTTCCTGGGCCTCCGTGGTCGATGCACCCAGATGCGGCGTGAGCAGGATCTGCGGATGGTGACGCATCTCGCTGTCGGCGGGCAGGGGTTCGTCCTCGTAAACATCGAGCCCCGCGGCCGCCACCTTGCCCGATTTGACCGCTTCGAGTAGGGCAGACTCCTTGATGATGCCACCACGGGCGCAATTAAAGATCCTCACCCCGTCCTTCATCTTGGCAAAAGCGCCCTCATCGATCAGATGCCTTGTGCCATCGGTCAATGGCATGTGGACTGTGATATAGTCCGCCACCGCCAGGAGAGCGTCCAACGAGAGACAGTCAATCTGCATCGCCTTGGCCCGACTCGGGGCCAGAAAAGGATCGTGGGCCACCACGCGCATGCCGAAAGCCTGCGCCCGACGGGCCACTTCGCTGCCGATGCGGCCAAACCCGATGACCCCGAGGGTCTTCCGGTAAAGTTCCGTCCCGGTAAACCCCTTTCGCGCCCACTTCCCTTCCCGCATGCTCGCGACCGCCTGCGGCAGGGGACGGGCACCGCAGAGCATGTGGGTGAAGGTCAGTTCCGCCGTGGCGACCGTGTTTCCGCTCGGGGTGTTCATTACGACAACGCCCCGCTCGGTCGCCGCCTCCACATCGATATTGTCCACGCCGACCCCGGCCCGACCAACGGCCCGCAGGCGCGGCGCGGCGTCGATGACGCTCCGGTCAATCTGGGTATCACTTCGGACAATGATTCCGTCCACGTCGGCAACGAGTCCCAGCAACACCTCGTGGGACGATTGATAGGCCTCCACCACTTCGACTCCGGGCTGGTGTCGAAGGCAGTCGATGCCGGAAGGTGATATCTTGTCCGCGACCAGGATTTTCATCATGCCAAGGTGCCAGAACAATAATGGCCCTCGGGGAAAGGCAATGACAGAATCTGACAGGAGTATTCCGAATCGCGAAATCAAGATCCCGACCCGATGACCGTCGGCCGTGCCGGTGGGTGACGCCCTGAAGGGCTTTCCTACCCGACAAGCAGGTCGGGCTCTGTCAGGATACCCCCTTCCTTCGTCGGAAGAACCGGACCTGCCCGCAATACGCCGTGGAAGGGCTTGTCGTTGCAGGGCAAATCACTTCAGCCGCTCAGTCCCCGAAACGCCTCGACCAGATGCTCACGCGGGAGGTCCTGCTCGGTTCCATCACCGAGATTCCGGACCTTGACCACCCCCCGCGCCACCTCGTCCTCACCATAAATGAAGCAGAATCGGGCGCCCGATTGCCCCGCCAGCCGGAACTGCTTGCCGAATCCGATCGTCCGAAGGGCGTATTCCACGGAGATTCCAGCCGCCCGAAGGTTTTGAATATCCCCGAGCGCGCATCGCCGCTCCGCGTCGCCTCCCGTGACCACGTAGATTTCCGGTCCGGCAACCAGGGAGGGGCTCAATCCCCGATCGGCCAGCAGATCCAGAAGGACGACATCGCCGATGGCAAAACCCGCGGCGGGCAGATCCGGCCCGCCCAGCTTCTTCGCGAGGTGATTGTAGCGTCCCCCGCCCGCGATGGCCCGGAAACGTCCCTTCTGGTCAAAGGCTTCAAACACAAACCCGGTGTAGTAGGCCAATCCCCGGACCACACTCAGATCGATCGTGACAAATGCCGACAGACCCATCGCCTCGAGGCCTTCGAGCAGCATCCGCCAGTCCGCAAGGCGCTTGCCCACTTCCGTGTTCTCGTCAGCCGCCCCCTTCCCCAGGACCTCTGTGAGTGCATCCAGCGTCCGGACCGCGGCCAGGGCTTCGATTCGCTCCAGGAGTCCGTCTGAGCGCAGGCCCAAGGCGTTGCGGATCTTGGTCGCGGTCGCCGCGCGATCCTCGCGCTCCATCTTGTCGATGATTCCGAGCAAGGTCCCGATCTCCGTCTCCCCGAGGCCCTGAGCCGACAGGTAGTGCCACCAGAGATCACGATCACTCAACCGGATCCGGAAATCCTCCTCAGAAAGACCAAAAACAGTCAGGGAACGGATGAGCAGAGCGATCAATTCGATCTCCGCACCGGGTCCCGCCTCACCGAAGATATCGGCGTTGAACTGGAAGAACGACCGAAGTCTTCCCTTCTGCTGCCGCTCATACCGGAAGTGTTCGCCGATATTGAACCACTTGACCGGCCGACGCAGGCTCTGCGCCTTCTGACCGACCATCCGGGCCAGTGCCGGCGTCATCTCCGGCCGAAGGGCGACCTCGCGCCCCCCCTTGTCGACAAAGGAGAAGAGCTGCTGTTCGATCTCCGCTCCCGACTTGGCCCGGAACAGATCCAGGGGCTCGAGGACAGGCGCCTCATAGGCTTGGAATCCGAACGAGACCGCAACCTGCCGCCAGATGCGGAAGACAAAATGGAGGCGCGCGCAGTCTTCGGGATAGATTTCCCGAAAACCTGGAAGTGTCTGCAATCCGGACATTCGGGAGAACCTAGTCGTCCCCCGGTTCCGAAATCAATCCTCCTCGGACAAATCAGGCGTCTTTTTCGAAAGGTCGTCGAGATCGAGGCGCTTCAGACGGGCCTTGAGGATCTTTCCGGCCTTGAACTTGACGACAGCCCGGGTCGGGATGATCACATCAGTCTCCGGACGGTTGGGATTGCGACCGATCCGCGACTTGCGGACCTGTACTTCAAGAACACCGAAGTTCCTCAATTCCACGTTCCGACCTGCCGAGAGTGCGTTGAGAATAATATCCAACGCCATCTGTACCGTCTGCTGCACTTCCTTCTGGGGAAATCCAGTCTTGCCGTAGATCTCCAATACGATCTCCCGCTTGGTCAAATTACTGGGCATAAACGAATGGGTTCAATATGGCACGAAACTCACGAATATCAACTTAACTTATTTTCGCACTTGAGGTTGCGTCAACCCCAATCGCGTTGAGACTGAAACCCTATGAGCGATAAAGACGACACCCGGAATCCCATGGAGGAGTTCCAGAAGCAGGTCGAGGATCTTTTCAAGAAAGGCAACTTCAACTCCCTTTTCTCCCAGTCTCCCCCGGAAAGACCCGGATCCACGCCACCGAAACCACCACCGACGCCCGAGGAACAGCCCGGGGACAACCGCGGCGAAATCCTTGAAAAGATCCGGAGTTTCAACCTCAAACCCCGTGAAATCCGCGACTATCTCAACCGCTTCGTCATCCGCCAGGACGAGGCGAAAAAGGTCATTTCTGTCGCCATCTGCGACCACTTCAATCACGTCCGCCTTTGCCTCGAGCAGCCCGAGCTGCGGGAGATGGAGCACGCAAAACAGAACATCCTCCTCCTCGGACCGACCGGCGTGGGCAAAACCTACCTCCTGCGCTGCATTGCCAGGTTGATCGGCGTCCCCTTCGTCAAGGCCGACGCGACCAAGTTCTCCGAAACCGGCTACGTGGGCGGTGACGTGGACGATCTCGTCCGGGATCTGGTCAAGGCAGCCAATGGCGACGTGGAACTGGCCCAATACGGAATCGTCTACATCGATGAAATCGACAAGATCGCCGGTCAGATCTCCGCCGGCGGACGCGATGTCTCCGGACGCGGCGTCCAGATCAACCTGCTCAAGCTCCTCGAGGAAACCGATGTCAACCTCCACAGTCAGACCGACATTCTCGGCCAGATGCAGGCCGTCCTTGAAATGCAGCGCGGCGGCAAATCGCGCCCGCGCACCCTGAACACCCGCCATATCCTCTTCATCGTGAGCGGAGCATTCGACAAACTCGGCGAACAGGTAAGCAAACGCCTGAAGAATTCCCAGGTCGGTTTCGCCGCATCGAAGAAGACCGATCCGGTCCTCGACGAGGAGCCGCTCTCAAGAGTCGAGACCACCGACTTTATCGATTACGGTTTTGAACCCGAATTCATCGGACGCCTCCCCGTCCGGGTGGCCTGCCACCACCTCGGCGCCGATGACCTCGAGGATATCCTGCTCCAATCGGAGGGCAGCGTGCTCAAACAGTACCAGACCGAATTCGCCGGCTACGGGGTCACCTTTTCCCTGAAGCCGGATGCGGTCAAAGCCATCGCGGGAATGGCTCATCAGCAGAAAACCGGAGCCCGCGGTCTCATGACCGTCCTGGAGCAGGTTTTTCGCGATTTCAAATTCGAGCTGCCTTCAACCTCAATCCGGGAATTCGAGGTGAGCCGGGATACCATCGAGCACCCCGGCGACCACCTCAAAGCCATGCTCAAGGAAAACGAAGTGGCCCAACGCGAGCTTCTGGCCGGGGAGGTCCGGGTCTTCGCCGATCGCTTCGCTGAAGATGCTTTCTGCATACTTCGAGCTGAAGCTCCGGCGCGGATGCGATCGAGGCTCATGGTCGCCGAGAGTCTCGCCACCGACACGACCAGCATTCGCGCCTTGCGATCGGAAATTCCGCGATTTCCACTACGGTCTTCAGCCTCGCTTCCAGAAACACCGGCAAGACGACTTCACCATCTCCTGCAAGGTCGCCGAGAATCCCAGGGAACTGTCCTGGCTGGGTCTCCGACAGTTTCAAGGGACTCGAAACCGACTCCTGAGGATGAACCAGTGCCTGACCCGATCGCCGATGTTGATGTAGCCACCGCGCTGTGTCGCGGTGCCCAATCGTGGTCAACACGCCGACGTCCGCCTTCGGCTGTCCGCGCCGGGACAGACAGCGGCGTGGAGGCGACTCTTGATCCTGCCGAATCCCTCTTGTTATTGCGGTTCAGCTTTGACCACCTCCGGCAGCACAACCGCCATGCCTGACCCGATCGCCGTCAACTCGATGTTCGGCCGCATAGCGCCGCGCTATGACCTGGCCAACCGCGTCCTCAGTCTCGGAATCGACCGCTGGTGGCGCCGTCGACTGGTCCGCGGTGTCACCAGGTGCTCGCCCCTCATCGTCGTGGATCTGGCCACCGGCAGTGGCGACGTCGCCTTTGCCCTCGCCCGGGCGCTGCCGCGCGAGGCCAGGGTTCTTGGACTTGATTTCTGCCAGCCGATGCTCGACATGGCCAATCGGAAGAAGCCCGTGACTTCCACCGTCGCCTCGGTCGAATTCGGGATTGGAGATGGGCTCAACCTGCCACTGGACGATGATTCCGTCGATGCACTGACCCTTTCCTTCGGTTTGAGAAACATGGCAGATCGAGGACGCGCCCTCCGGGAAATCCGCCGCGTCCTCAGACCCGGCACCGGAACCCTCCACCTGCTCGAATTCACCCAACCCCAGGCCTGGTTCAGGCCCTTCTACCGTTTCTACCTCATTCACATCCTTCCCACCCTCGCCGGGTGGCTGACCGGTGATGCCTCCGCCTACGATTACCTCGGTGACAGCATCGGAACCTTTCCCGACCGGCATCGGATGGCCGGAGAGATCCGCGAAGCCGGATTCTCCGAAGTCGACCACCGGATCATGACCTTCGGCATCGTCGCCCTCCACGTGGCGAGGGCATGACCGCCTGGCATCACCGTGATTCATCCCGCCCACAAATGGTTTCCGGACGCGCGCTATGGCCTCTTTCTACACTGGGGACCCTATGCGCAGTATGCCCGCGGGGAGCAGGTTCTGATTCGCGAAATGATCGACCAGCGCGACTATGCCAGACGCGCCTGCACCTGGAACCCGGAACGCTTTGACGCCGCCGCCTGGGCGCGTGAAGCCGTCGCCGGCGGCTTTCGCTACGCGGTTCTCACCACCCGTCACCACGACGGCTACTGCCTTTGGGACACCGCGACCACCGACTATTCCTGCGCCCGACAGGCTCCCCGCCGCGACTTCGTGCGCGAGTTCGTCGAAGCATTCCGCACCGCCGGACTACGGATCGGCCTCTACTATTCGTGGAACGACCTGCGCATCCCCGCCCTCTTCGCCGGACCACAAACCGATCCCGCGGGATGGGCCGCCCTTCGCCGATACGTCCACACCCAGGTCGAGGAACTGCTGACCGGCTACGGAAAGATCGATCAGTTCTGGTTCGACGGCACCTGGCCCCGCAATGCGGTCGAATGGGACAGCCCGGGGCTCGTCGCTCGCATGCGACAACTGCAGCCGCACCTGATGATCAACAACCGCCTCGGCGAAATGCCGGACGAACAAAGGATCGGGCAGGCGGAGGCGGCATCGAATGACGACGAGTTCGGCATCCACGAAGTGGTCGACTGTGGAGATTTCGGGACACCCGAGCACCACATCACGGCCGAATATCGTCCTCTTCATCTGCGACGATCTCGCCCGGGGCGACTTGGCCTGCCATGGCAACCCGCATGTCCGGACACCCAACCGCGATCGGATCCACGCTCAAGGCGCCTGTCCGGAACACCTGAACCGGATCCGGCAGATCGCCCGCAACCGGATCGATCCACGCTCTTGCCATTATCGGAACCCTTCGTTTCCCCCGGCCGTTGATCCGTCGCCTCATCCATCCGTTTTTCGGCCGATTTTCCACAGACTTTGATCGCCTGCCGGAAACAACACCTGCATACTTCCCTCCATGAATTCCTACCAACCCTCCGAATCCCGCTACGCCAACCCAGCCCTTTACGCCCGCACCGGTCGGTCCGGCCTGATGCTTCCCCGTATCTCCCTCGGCCTCTGGCATAATTTCGGCGGTGTCGATCCCCTGGAAAACCAACGCAGCCTCATCCGCCGCGCCTTCGATCTCGGCGTCACTCACTTTGATCTCGCCAACAACTACGGACCGCCTCCCGGGTCGGCCGAGACCAATTTCGGTCGGATCCTCCGGGACGACCTCGCCGCTTACCGGGATGAACTCATCATCTCCTCCAAGGCCGGCTACGAGATGTGGCCGGGGCCTTACGGCGAATGGGGTTCCCGCAAATACCTGATCGCTTCACTCGACCAGTCCCTCAAGCGGATGGGGCTTGATTACGTCGATATCTTCTACAGTCACCGACCCGACCCGCACACCCCGATGGAGGAAACCATGGGGGCCCTCGATCACATCGTGCGTTCCGGCAAGGCACTCTATGTCGGCGTCTCCAGTTACTCACCCGAACAGACCGCCCAGGCCGCGAAAATCCTCCGCACCCTGGGCACGCCCGCGCTCATACACCAGCCCAGCTACAATATGTTCGACCGGCATGTCGAGGAAGGCCTCCTGGATACGCTGGAGCAGGAAGGCATGGGGTGCATCGCCTTCTGTCCGCTCGCCCAGGGGCTGCTGACCGATCGCTATCTGAAGGACATCCCGGGCGATTCCCGGGCCGCCAAAGCCCACGGCTTCCTCAAGGCGGACGACATCACTCCCGAGGTTCGAAAGACCCTGCAGGAGCTCAACGAGGTCGCGCGATCGCGCAACCAGTCACTCGCACAGCTCGCCATCACCTGGGTCCTGCGCGATCCCCGCATGACCAGCGCCCTCATCGGCGCAAGCAAGGTCTCCCAACTGGAATCCAATATACAGGCACTCGAAGCGGAACCCTTGAGCAAAGATGACATCGACCGGATCGATGCCATTCTGGGTTGAGCTGACGCTTTCTCCTACATCGCGTCATCATTGAGAAATGACGCCGGTCCCACCTCTCTCCGAGACACGCCCCGGACCTGCGGGCGCGGTTCGGCCGATTCGGTCTGGACCCATTCGACCAGACCTATTATCAAGAACCTGCCCGATCTCCATCCCGGGTTTTCTGATGAACCTGAAGAAAACCACTCAGATCGCAGAAATCATCAGTGCGGTCGCCCTGATCCTTTCGCTGGTCTATGTCGCATTCGAACTGCGGAGAAATACCGCCACGATGAGAATGAACGCCCGGATCGAATCCCAGCGGGTTTTCTATACCTTCAACGACCTGAACCTGCAGCATCCCGAGCTGCTCGAACTCGGTGCAAGGATGTACGATCCGACAGGGTCGCTCGAAGCTCTTTCGGAATCCGAGCGTTTGTGGCTGGTTCTCTTCATGCGGTCGCTCAATCAACGCTACGAGGAACTTTATATCCGCTACCAGGCTGGTTTCCTCGGGGCTGATGCCTGGGAGCGCTATCGGACCGTCTACGCTTTTCAGGTGTCCAACTACCCCATCTGTAAGGAATTCTGGGCAATCGATCGTCCGATCATGTCACCCGACTTCCGCGAGAACATCGAATCCGCCTCGATGAGGCTTCCTCTGAAAACCGCGCCGTAACCGGGCCCGTATCTCGGGCCATCAACAACCCTCACCATGAAACACACCCTGATTCCCTGCATCATCGCCCTCACCATGACAGGTTGCGGCCCCCGGGAGCCGTCGGTGGACATCTGGACAGCCTGCGCCACCGGCAATACCGCAGCAGTCAAGCAACACATCCGGTTCGGAACCGACCTGGATGCAGCCGAGCCGAAGGGCGGGAGCAGCCCGCTCATCGTTGCAGCTCTCGTCGGCCAGACTGAAGTGGTCCGGCTCTTGGTGGAAAATGGAGCGGATATCAACTTCCAGAATGGCGAACTCTCAACCGCCCTGCACACCGCGGCCTTTTTCTGTCATCGAAAGGTCGTTGAGTACCTGCTCGATCATGGAGCCGACCGGGAACTCGTCAACGTCTACGGCCGCACCCCACTCGGATCGGTAGAGGGCGAATGGAACGACGAGGTGGCGGGGCGCTACATGGCGATCGCCGGGGCCCTGCGACTCCCGATCGATCTGGAAGAGATCAGGGCGAGTCGGCCAATCATCGCAGACCTATTGCGCCGGAACTCGGATGGCTGAGCCTGCCGGGGGTCACCAATCCCGCCTGATTTTCGCGGACAACCTGCGCTCCGCGCTCGTCATCCTCGTCGTCCTCCATCACATCGCCCTGATCTACGGCGGGGTTGCTCCCTTCTATTACGTCGAACCTCAGCCCTTTGGCACTTCCGCCTTTCGGATCCTGCTCGTTTTCGTCCTGACGAATCAAGCCTGGTTCATGGGCGCCCTGTTTCTGCTTTCCGGCTATTTCACTCCGAGCTCCTGCAATCGGAAAGGATCCATCCGGTTCGTGAAGGAGCGCCTGTGGCGTCTCGGCATCCCTCTGCTCGTGTTCTTCTTCATTCTCAACCCGCTCTCATCTCTGGGGCTCCATCTGATGCCTGCCGCGGCGGGGAGGTCCGCGCCGCCCCTGGATTGGAGCAGCTACCCGGAACTGATCGGACTCGGCCCGATGTGGTTCGTCCTGATGCTGATCGTCTTCGACCTCGGTTACGCCGGTTGGCGGACGCTGCCTGTGAAAGACCCGCCGACCTTCGGTCGCCTGCAATCGACTGGCGGAATCTTCCTGACCACTGGCGCAGTGATCCTTGCCCTCGCGTCGTCCAGCTTCCTGATCAGGATGTGGATCCCCATCGGAAAGGCAGTTCTCGGTTTTCCCACTCTCAGCTATTTCCCGCAGTATCTGGCCTTCTTCCTGATCGGCATCGCCGCAGCCCGAACGGACACTTCATGGAAATTGTCCCCCCATGCCGGCCTGGCCGGCCTCTGTCTGGCGGCAGCCGCGACAGTCCTCCTTTTTCCCCTAGCCATCAGCGGCCGCCTATTTTCGCTCCAACTCGGTCCCCAACTGACCCTGGCTCTCGGAAACGGCCATTGGCAATCCGCCGCTTACGCGCTCTGGGACTCTGCCTTTGCAGTCGGTCTTTGCCTCGGGCTGATCGCAGGTTTCCAGCGCCTGGTGAACCGGTCAGGTCCGTTCGGGCAATTCCTTCACGGACAGAGTTTCACCGTCTACGTCATCCACACCCCGGTCATCGTTCTTCTCGCCTGGTTTCTCCAGCCGGTCCAGCTCGGACCGCTGACAAAGTTCGGCTTCGCCTCCTGCGTCATGGTGCCCACCTGCTTTGGCGCCGCCTATCTGCTCAACCAAATCTACGCGGGGATCCGTGCGATCCGATCAGGAACGGCCCGAACGGAAAGCAAGCATCTCAGTTGAACGACTTCCCGCAGCCGCAGGTGCTTTCGGCATTCGGGTTCCTGATTTCGAACCCCTTGCCGTGCAGACCGTCGTCAAAATCGACCACCGAACCCTCCAGGTAGGTTCCACTGGCCGGATCCAACAGGATCTCCACGCCTTCACTCGCAATTACGGCATCGTCCTCCTTCGGCAGGTCGAACGACATCCCGTACTGAAAACCCGAACACCCTCCTGATTCGACGAAAACCCGCAGCCGCTTCTCCGGCTGATCGACTTCAGATTGGAGCTCGCGCACGCGTTTCGCGGCGTTCGGTGTGAGGGAAATCATAACCGCAAACTAGCCCCGGCCCTCCGTCTGTCAACAGAACGTCAGCCATCCCCAGGTGCCGTGCAGCATAAACCATGCTAGATGATCAGTCTTCACTTGCAAGGCGACGGCCGAGGCGTAGCATCTTCTTTCATGTTCGTCGGATTCGCCGTCCCCAGACCAACCCTGAACGCCCCGCTTCGTCCGCCCATTCGCTGACGGTCGCGACTCCCGCTCTTCTGTCATGTGCGCCCAGGGATTCCAACAGGAGCTTCGCCAGAAGCAGACCCAGAGTCTGGTTCTTGCCCCGCAACTGCGGCAGTCCCTGAAGATCCTGCAAGTCGCCGCCCTCGATCTGCGGACGGCCATCCAGGAAGAACTCCAGAGCAATCCGACGCTCGAGGAACTCCCCCTCGAGATGATCAGCATCGAGGAAAAGAGAGACGAAGGGACTTCCGCCAATGATTCGGATGGCGAGCGCCAGGAACTGGAGTTCGACGAAAGCTTCCAGATCCTGAGCAAGCTGAATGACGAATGGCGCGATCATATGGCGGACATGGGTGGAACCCGTTTCACCCGCGAGGACGCCGACCGCCGCCAGCATTTCTTCGATTCCCTCGTCGCCGAGACTTCCCTCCAGGAACACCTCATGCAGCAGGCCGAGATGATCGACCTGAGCGACGAGCAGAAAAAGGCCATGGAGTACCTGGTCGGCAGCCTCGACAACAACGGCTTCCTCACCTCGACGCTGGCCGACATCGCCCTGATGTCCGGATTGCCTCTCGCCTCCGTCCAGGAAGCCCACCGCGTCCTCCTCACCTTTGAACCAACCGGCATCGGTTGCGCCAACCTCAGGGAATGCCTTCTCCTGCAACTCAAGGTCAAAGGCAAGGCCACCTCTGTGGCCAGCCGGATCACCAAGGACCATTTTGATCTCCTGACCCGGCGCCGCATCCCCGACATCGCCCGCCGGATCGGTCTGTCCCTCGAGGAAGTCCAGAAAGCCCTCAAGGAAATCGCCCTGCTCGACCCCGCCCCCGGCCGCCGCTTCGCCGACGACAGCAACCGGGTTGTCATCCCCGATGTCATCGTGCGCAAGGACGACGGCGAATGGACGATCGACCTCAACAACGACTATATTCCCCGGCTTCGGCTCAGTCAGTCCTACAAGGACCTTATCGCCAAGGGGAAACTCTCGCGCCAGGAGAGGGATTATCTTCAGGAGAAACTCCGCTCGGGGAAATTCCTCATCAGCTCGATCGAACAACGCCAGCAGACGATCGAGAAAATCACCCGCGAAATCCTCCGGGTTCAGTTGGACTTCTTCGAAGAAGGCGTCTCCAAGCTGCGCCCGCTCACCATGACCCAGGTCGCCGAGGCTGTCGGCGTCCATGAGACCACCGTCAGCCGGGCCATCGCCAACAAGTTCATCGAAACCCCGCACGGGGTTTTTGAGATCAAGTACTTCTTCACCCCGGGCTATGCCTCGAGCGAGGGTCAGTCTGTTTCCAATACGAGCGTCAAGGACATGATCGCCGCCCTCGTTCAGACCGAGGATCCTTCCAGTCCGCTCAGCGACCAGGACATCGTGGGCAGACTGGCCGAGCGCGAAATCAAGATCGCCCGGCGCACCGTCGCCAAGTACCGCGAGGAACTCGGCATCCTCCCGAGTAATCTGCGCAGCGAGTACGAATAGGTGCGGGGATTTCCCTGCTGCCTTCCGCAATTCTGCCGAAATGACCGAAACGCCCCTTCCCGTGCTTGTCACCATGTCCGTCCTGTTGACGGCCGGGGTCGCACTCTGGATCTGGACCCTGAGTCGGAACCGCCAGCAACTGCCCTGGCGCGGAAACAATCAATTGGCGCATTGGGACATCCCGGTCGCGGACTTCCTCCTTCTCTTCTTTCTCGTCGTTCTCTTCGTCTTTTTTGGTTCCCAGGCCGCGGTCTACTGGAGCGATGCTTCAGGCCTCGAGGAGCCCGCCACCGCCCTTCGACAGGCGGTTGTTTCGGGCTACACCTTTCATCTCGGCAGCATCGTGGTCTGGATTCTCTTTGGGATTTATCACCCCGGTATCTGGCCGGGACGCGGCCTCTCCTGGTTCAACTCGTCAGTCGCAGCCATCCGAAGCCTGCTTTTCGCCATCCCGGTCATCCTCCTGGTCTTCCTCCCCTGGTCGGCCCTGCTGGAGGCCCTCGGGCTCTCGACCGCCCCCCAACCGCTGGTCGGCATCTTCCAGGAGGCGGACGAACCGGGCTACCTGATCGCTCTCGCCTTCCTCGCCGTGGTGGTCGCCCCAATCAATGAGGAACTCCTCTTTCGCGGAGGCATCTTCCGCTTCCTCAAGAGCCGCTTTCCCACCTCTCTGGCCATGATTGTCAGTTCGGTTCTCTTCGCCCTCCTTCACCTCAACTGGTTCAGCTTCCTCCCGCTCTTCACCCTCGGGTGCTTTCTCAGTCTTGTCACCCTCAAGACCGGCAGCCTGAAACCCGCCATCCTCATGCATGCCCTCTTCAACCTGAATTCCGTTCTCGCCATCCTCGCCTCACCCGCGTCCTGAAGCGGTGCCCCGGAAGTGCTCACTTCATCGATCAACGATCAGCTTCGCGGACTCGGGGAATCCGCCTTCATCCGGGAGGTCATCGCCGATTTCGGCTCGGCCTGTCCGCCCTGTCCCCACGGACCGGGCGACGACGTCGCCGTCCTCCCGCCGACCGGCCGGCAGCGTCTTGTCACAACCGATCCCGTCATTCTGGGACGGCATTTCACCCAGGCTGATCGGCCGGCCGATGTCGCCGCAAAACTGATACGCCGCAACCTCAGCGACATCGCCGCCATGGGCGGACGCCCCGAAGCCGCCATCCTCTCGATGGCTCTGACCGGAGACAGCTCACGGCGGTGGCTTCGTGCCTTCATCCGTGCCCTCGGACGCGAGGCCCGTCGCTTCGGAGTCGCCATCGTCGGCGGCGATTGCGCCCAGACCGACGGCGCTCCCGGGTTCTTTCTCACCCTCCTCGGGGAAAGCACATCCGGCCGGGTCCTGACCCGAGCCGGCGGACAAATCGGCGACGCCCTTTATGTGACCGGTTCCCTCGGTGGAAGTCGGCTCGGTCGGCAGTTCCGTTTCCAACCTCGTCTCGACGAAGGTCGGTGGTTGGCCGGCCGCCGCTCGGTTCACTCGATGATCGATCTTTCCGACGGCATGGCCAAGGACCTCCTCGATCTCATTCCGGACGGCGCCGCTGCCCTGATCGAAGCTTCGGACGTTCCCATCGCCCCCGCCGCGAGACGGATGGCCCAATCCAGCGGGTTTCCGGCTCTCCACCACGCCTTTCATGATGGAGAGGATTTCGAGCTTCTCTTCACCATCTCCGCCCGGGCCGCCCCCGAAAGACTGGCGGCCGCCTGGCGGAAACGCTTCAAGACCCGGCTGACCCGCATCGGGCGGATCGTCCCACTGTCGGCCAACCGACCGACCATTGAGGTGATCCATCCGCCGGAAGGATTCTTACTTGGAGAGGGCTATGAGCATTTTCGATAGGCTTCGCGCCGGCCTTGAAACCACCTCGGCTGAAGAAACCCACCTTCTCGCCCGCGAATTCGCCGCGGCCCTTCCATCCGATCGGGTCCTTGCCCTGAGCGGAGATCTCGGTGCCGGCAAGACCACCTTCGTCCGCGGACTGGCGGCGGAGTGGAAAATCCCCGGGCCCATCACGAGCCCGACCTTCACCCTGGTCAATATCCACCAGGGGGACCGCACGCTCGTCCACGTCGATGCCTACCGCCTGGAAACCCCCTCCGCGATCGATGCCCTGATGATCGAGGACTTCCTCAGAAGCCCCTGGTGTCTCGCCGTCGAATGGCCGGAAAACACAGGTGACTGGATTCCCCCATCCGCTTTCAACCTCCAGCTCGCGCTTCTTCCAAGCGGCCACCACACCCTCCGGTTGATGGAGTAGGCGACGATTCGGCCTCCATCGTGTACCGCAACACCGCCGTGCCGACGTTGCGAGGCAACCATCCCCTCGATGGAATCACCGCGGCATGGCCCGGTGACCACACCTGACTGACCTCCAGCCTCGCGGGTCCTGAGGCTTGTTTTCTCTACCCCTTCCTCGCCTCTGGATCCTCCGGCTTCGCCTCGTCAACCGCTTCCGTCGACTCTTCGGGCTTTGCCTCTTCAGGTGTGGAAATCGGCGCTTCAATCACCGCCGGTTTGGAAATCTCCGGCTCCACTTCCGCCACTTCGATAACCTCGGACACCGGCTCAATGCCGGCTTCCGTGACCGGCACATCGGCCTTCTCCCCTGCGGCTGATCCAGCCTCCGCCTCGGGATCTTCCGCAACCGGGGCGGAGTCTCCTGCCGCTGGCTCCGCCTCCCCGGTCACCACGACACCGGCAGCCGCTCCCGCCGCAGCCGGCCGCACCTCTGCTTTGTCAGGACCTTCTGCTTTCTTCTCCGGCTTTGCGGTCTTCGATTTCGTCTTCACATTGGCGGCCGGTGCCTGGGGTTGTCGCCCCTCCGCCGGTGCCGCCAGAAGGCGTCCATCGGAAAACTCGGCCACATAACCTTCCGTTACCAACCAACGAAGATCCATCGCCATCTTCTTGAGGGCATCCTTCTTGTCCTCGGGCAGACTCTCCAGATCCTCATGGGAACCATCCGGTCCCGCATGAATCGCGATTCCCAGGAATTTCTCAGGAAGTGCTCCGATCGGTGTCAGAGGGTTGGCTTCGATATACCCGATCAGTTTCTCGACCGAGTCGGCAAACACCTGACCGGGAACCCGATACTTGCGACGAACCGCACATGCCAGGGTGATGCCTTTCGATCCGCGCTTGAAAATATGGAAGTTCTCGCGCCGCAACCGGCCGCGCAATGCGTTGGCCGTATCGAGCGGGAATCGCCGCTGCCGCTCCAACGCGCCCTCCATGGCGCGGGCCGCCTCGGTTTCCGGGTATTTCTGAACCTCCCTGGCATCGATCCGGGTCGCCTCAGCGGTCTTGACCATCTTGGCGCGGGCCACCCGCAGCAGATAGGCGCGCGCCTCTTCCGGAGAATCAAAGGTCCCCGATTCCTCCGCCAGATCCGGCTTCGAGGTGTAGCGAATCGCCTTCTTCATTTTATCCAGCCACGCCTGAATGTCCTCGGGTTCACGCGAAGAGATCAGCGAGCCCTTGTATCGCTCCAAAGGAATGTGCGAGGCCCGCGCCGCATGGTGCTGCTCCACAATGGCGGCGTAACGATGGTAATTCGGGGGTCCCAGCAACTCCCGCGTCACCGGACAACGGTGCACGATCTGGAAGTTCCCTTTGGGCGGGTCCGTCTCGACCTCCGCAATCTCGAAAAACTTGTCCATGTGGTGGGCCAGTACGTGCTGGATCGCCTCATCCTCGCTCTCGAAGGGAAGACCATCGGGAACGGATACGGCCAGATCCGGACGACTGCCGTCCTCAAGGGGATGCCGTCGATAGACCACCACGCTGCGCTCCACTTTCTCCAGGATCAAACGGGCGATCTCAAAAAGCTCATAGGTCCGGCACGAATTGCGCATGGCCTTGACCAACGCATTGAAACCGTGCTCTTCCGGGTAAAACGCCACTTCGAGGGTTCGGCTTTCATAGGGCGCGTAGTCACGGATCGGCCGACGTGATTCGTGGCCTCCGGAATCCCGCGGAGGACCCCGACGATCCGGACGCGGCCCCCCTTCCCGACCCGGTCCGCCACGCTGAAAACGGTCTCCGCGCTCCCGGGGACCGGCCGATCGGCCCGCCTGGTCATCCCGTGGGGGAAATTGACGCGGCGGCCGACGATCTCGTCCTGCTCCAGGGCCGCTCTCGCGACGCCGTTCCCGACGTTCTGTCGAGCCGACCTCACTCGGGTCCGTGGCTGGAGACCATTCGGTCCCGAAGCTGAAGTCCTGAAGGGCGGAAAGGTCGATCTTGTTGAACTCCGACCCTTTTTCGGGGTTTCCAGGGTTCTTTTCCATTACTGTAGAAACGGCAGGGACTTACCGAAAAACTGGTAAGGCCAGCGGCTGATGTGGTTTGATAATGTCGGGAGGGCCGGTCATCCGGCGGTCTTGTTCGTGTTCGGCAGTCTCTTCAGAACACATTGCGAGGCAAGCGATTTCACGGATTCGGGAAAATCGGTTTTTTTGCCGCTTTACAACACCCATGAAGTCCTTTTTCGTCCACCTTTTCCATATCGGAAAGGTCCAGGCTCAGGTGGTGGAATTGGTAGACACGTACGCTTGAGGGGCGTATGCCGAAAGGTGTAGGGGTTCGAGTCCCCTCCTGAGCACCACCTCCAAAAAGGAGAGTGGTTCAAGCAACGAGGGCTGCCTCACAATCAGGGTTCAGTTCGCTTTCCCCTAAGGGGGCTGCCATAGTGGTGATCCTTGCGGAATCCTCTGGCCTAACTCGCCCCGGCGTGTCACGCCGGGGCTTCTGCGAAGGCGGAACTCTTGGGACGAGTAAACGTGAACGCACGGCAAGAGACTGGTTCGACCAGCTCATCACAAGTGCCGCAGCTGCGAGTGATTGTTCCTCAAATTTCCCACTTTCTTCCGCCCGATCGCCCCTCTCACCATGCATACCTCCTCCCACCACCCCTTTGTCTACGGCATCGATTTCGGCACCAGCAATTCCTCAGTTTCCGTCTGGGATCGCGAACAGCGATCCGTCATGGATCATCCCCTCCTTCGCCATCAGGAACCGACCCTCATGTATTTCCCGCATGCCCGGGCGTTCGGAGCGAACACTCGCGAACTGTTCTTCGGACAGGAAGCGATCGACCACTACATCGCCGACAACATGGACGGCCGTCTGCTCCAGGCCATCAAGACCATCCTTCCCGACGAAACCTTCACCGAGACGATTATCAACAATGAAACCTACACTATCGAGGAACTCGTCGCCCATCACCTGAGGAACCTCAAACTTAGGGCAGACCGTGCCACCGGGATCGATGGCAAAGACGTCATCCTAGGACGGCCCGCCGTCTTTCATGAAGACCCGAAGCGCGATCACCTGGCCGAAAACCGTCTCCGATCGGCAGCCCGACTGGCCGGATTTGAAACCATCCATTTCCAATACGAGCCGATCGCCGCCGCCCGCACCTACGAGACCTCCCTGACCCAACCGCAAACTGTCCTCGTCGGCGACTTCGGCGGCGGCACCTCCGATTTCACCCTCATGCGGCTCGATCCGGCGAAGCGCTTTCTCAATGACCGGGAGGTCGACGTCCTGGCCACCGGCGGCGTCCCATCCGCCGGCAATCGGCTCGATGCCGAGGTCATGTGGTACAAGCTCACTCCCCTCTTCGGACGCAACGCCACCTACAGCGAATTCGGCCGGGAGAAGATCCTGCCCGTCCCGACCTGGCCCCACCACCAGATCTGCCAATGGGATCGGGTTCCCTTTCTCAACAAGGACATCAGGCTGATCGAAAAGCTGGAGCACTTTGTCCGCCGGTCTGATCAACCGGAAGGCTTCACGCGCCTGCTCTCCCTCATCCGGCGCAATCTCGGCTTCTCCCTCTTCCAGCAGATCGAGCGGTCCAAGATACGCCTGACCACCGAGGACCGCACCCACCTCACCTTCCCCGATGCCGTCATCTCGATCAGCGAATCTTTCGACTTCCGAGAATTCAGGGAGATGACCGCCTCCGTCACGACTGCAATCACCTCGGCTCTCGACACCACCCTCGCCCGCGCCGGACTCGATCCCGACACGATCGATTGCGTCTTCCTGACCGGAGGCAGTTCCCTCGTCAGGAATATCCGCAGCATCTTCACCGATCGTTTCGGCGAGGACCGTATCCGAACCGGCGACACTTTCGCCTCCGTCAGCCGGGGCCTCGCCCTGAGCGCACCCCTCTTTGAGAGATAGCCCCGCCACCGCTTCAGGCACCCAAGCCGCCTGGGGGCTGCCAGCCTCAATTTCTCTCGAAAACCCGGTCTCCCGACTCATGCTGCTTGCATGAATGCAGGTCTGAACCTCCCACTCATGGCTTCAATCTTCTCGCTTTCGGTCGCCGCGCCCGCCGCCACCCAGTGGACGATTGAAACGGTGCGGGGACCTGTGCCGGCTTCCCAACTCGGTCTTGCCCTCGAACACGAGCACATCCTCGTCGACTTCATCGGCGCAGACCGGGTCAACACCGACCGCTACGATCCCAACGAGGTCTTCCGCGTGGCCCTGCCCCATCTCGAAGCCGCCGCCGCCTGGGGCGTGAAGGCCCTCTTCGAATGCACCCCCGCCTACCTGGCCCGCGACCCTCTTCTGCTCAAGCGCCTGAGCGAAGCCTCCGGACTCCACCTCGTCACCAATACCGGCCTTTACGGCGCGGCCAATGACACGTTTCTTCCCGACTACGCGTTCACCGAGACCGCCGCCGAATTGGCTGCCCGGTGGACGGAAGAAGCCCGCGACGGCATCGACGGCACCGGGATCAAACCCGGATTCATCAAAACCGCAGTCGACCGCGAACCCGACCTCTCCCCGGTCGACCGGAAACTGATCGAGGCCGCCGCCCTCACCCACCGCGAGACCGGACTGACCATCGCCGTTCATACCGGCGCGGGCCCGGGCCTAGAGATCCTCGCCGTCCTCGAGGAATACGGCGTGCGACCCGATGCCTTCATCTGGGTCCACGCCCAGTCAGCCACCGATGAAGCCATCCTCGAAGCGGCCCGGACCGGGGCCTGGATTTCACTCGACGGAATCAACCGGAACTCGCTCGAACGACACGCCGCAGCCCTTGCCCTGCTCAAGGACAAAGGTCTTCTCGACCGGGCCCTACTCTCCCACGACGCCGGTTGGTTCGACCCCGAGAAACCCGGAGGAGGAACCTACCGGGGTTACCAGACCCTCTTCACCGACTTCATTCCCCTCCTCCACGAACGCGGCTTCACCGCGGACGAGATCGCCCGCACCCTGACCGGAAACGTGGCCGAAGCCTTCGCCCGCCGTACCCGCCTCATCAACCCGGATACCAGAACGAAGTGAGTGAGGCCCAACCAATCAGGCAAACCGAAGTCTGCTGGAAATTCGCCCGATTGGCGAAGTCACCCAATCACCTCCCCCGTACCCGACGTGACTCCGATAGACGACCATTGGCTTTTCCTGGGGCAAACCCGCAGTAGACCCTGCGGTTTCTTCACCCTCAGCCCGATCGCGAAGGTGGGTGATCCGTGATCGGGTGGATTCTCCTTCGACCTCGATTCCCGACCTTTGTCCCCTCGATCGAGCGGAACAGCACCCTTCACCCGATAGTGCCGTTCCGGTTTGCGCATCGGATCGAAACAGGCAAGGATCCGGACTCTGTCATCGAAATGACTCAAGACCTCCTCGGTGCCCCATTGCGGTCATCCCCCCTCACATGAAAACCCGTCCCTTCGGAAAACACGACATCAACTGCTCGGAAATCGGCTACGGAGCCTGGGCGATCGGCGGCAGCTGGGGCGACCAGCGCGACGACGAATCGCTGGCCGCGCTCAACCGGGCCCTCGATCTGGGCTGCACCTTCATAGACACCGCAGCCGGCTACGGCAACGGCCGCAGTGAACGTCTCATCGGCCGGGTCCTGAAGGAACGGCGCGAGGCCGGCAGGGAAGAGAAGATCTACGTCGCGACAAAGACGCCGCCCAGCGCCGGCATCTGGCCACCCTCACCCTATTGTGTCGCGGACGAACGTTATTCCGAAGCCTACCTCCGAGCCAATCTCAAGGAGCGCCTCACCCAACTCGGAACCGAAACGATCGACCTGCTTCAACTCCATACCTGGACCCGCGCGTGGAACCGCAATCCGACCCCCTTCAAGACCCTTCGAAAGATGCAGGCCGAGGGATCCATCGGACTGATCGGGGTCTCCACCCCGGAGCACGATCAGAACAGCGTGATCGACCTGATGCGCGACGGCTGGGTCGACTCCGTTCAGATCATCTACAATCTATTCGAACAGGAGCCCGCGGCAGAGCTTCTTGATGTGGCCGGGGCCTGCGGGGTCGGCGTCATTGTCCGGGTCGCGTTCGATGAAGGTGCCTTAACCGGAAAATTCACACCGGAAACCAGATTCGCCGAAGACGACTTCAGGAGCAGCTATTTCGCCGGTGACAGGCTGACCCGGGTGGTCAAACGCACCGAAGCAATCAAAGCCGACCTGGACCGATCCGGATTCACCATGCCACAGGCCGCCCTCAAGTTCGTCCTCGCTCACCCCGCTGTCAGCGTGGTCATTCCCGGTATCCGGACCATCGCCCAGGCCGAGGCCAATTGTGGCGTCAGCGACCTCGCAGATCTGCCTCCCGAACTTCTGAGGAAACTCCATCGTCACAACTGGCGGCGCGGCGTGTGGTATGGCGGGAAATAAGTCGGCCAGTCTACGTCCTCACTCTCCATCCGGGATGGATGATCAGACTTCAGCCGACCGAACCCTTCTCCGCATGACCGTGAAATCTGGATCCAAATCACCCTGATGCCAATGAAGACTGAAGTTTCGAAATCCCTGACCGACACCCTCTTCCCGGTTCCCCGGACGATCCGGATGACCGCGGGCGCCCATCGCTTCCCCGACGGACGGATCGTGGCCCGGGACATCAGTCGGCCCGGGATCCTCCGGAGTGCCCGCAGGGTGCAGGAAGCCCTTACGTCGATCGGCGTTTTTCGGGAATTGGCCGCCCATCCCGGCCAGGGCCAAAAGCCGGTGGTCGAGTTGCGTGTCGATGCCACAGTGGCCCGGCCGCAGGGCTACCGGATCCGGATCACAAAAACCGCCATCTCCCTGATCGGGAACGACGAAGCCGGGCTTTCCCACGCCACAACAACCTTCGCCCAGCTGATCGACGGCCTGGGTGCGCCCGCCAACTTGCCGTGCCTCACCCTGACCGACTGGCCGGATTTCGAGAGGCGCGGGATCATGCTCGATGTCAGTCGGGACAAGGTGCCGACGATGGAGACCCTTCTGCTCCTGATTGACCGGATGGCCGGATGGAAACTCAATGAGTTCCAGCTCTACACCGAGCACACCTTCGCCTACGCCAATCACCGGACGGTCTGGGAAAAGGCCAGCCCATTCACTCCGGACGAAATCCTTCAGATCGACGCCTATTGCCGCGACCGGGGCATCGAGCTCGTTCCCAACCAGAACGCCTTTGGACACTTTGAGCGCTGGCTCAAACATGAGGCCTATGCCCACCTTTCCGAGTGCCCGGAACCGACGGATATCATTGCCTGGGGTCACCCGAGGACCGTTTCCCGGGTCAGCCTCTGCCCCATCGACCCGGGTTCACTGCAACTGATCGACGAACTCCTCCGCGAACTCCTGCCCCATTTTTCCAGCCCGATCGTCAACGTTGGGTGCGACGAAACGATCGACCTGGGATATGGACGCTCGGAATCACGGTGCCGGAAAATCGGAGAGGGACGGGTCTACCTCGACTACATCCTCGGATTGCGGGAAACCGCCGCCCGGCAGGGCCGCACCATCCAGTTCTGGGGCGATATCATAGTGAATCATCCCGAGCTCATCCCGGAAATCCCGAAAGATGTCACCGCCCTGGTCTGGGGTTATGAGCAGAATCATCCCTTTGACCGGGAATGCGCCGCCTTCAAGGCCTCCGGACTGCAGTTCTACGTCTGCCCGGGCACATCGTCCTGGACCACCCTGACCGGCCGTCGGGAAAATGCGGTCAAGAACCTGGAAAGCGCCGCCCGCAACGGGGCGGAACACGGGGCCAGGGGTTACCTGATCACCGACTGGGGTGACCACGGCCACTGGCAGCCACTCGGACTTTCGTATCCATACTTTGCATACGGAGCGGCCTTGAGCTGGTCGGCCAACGCCAACCGCGGGGTCGACCTGGCCCGGGTGGTCAATCAAACCGTCTATGGCGACCGCACCGGAAGGACGGGCCGCGCCCTCCTCGAACTGGGCCTGGCGCCCTCCCTGACCGGGATCAGCCCGCACAACTGCACCGTATTCTTCCAGCTCCTCCAGGCGGTGGACACCCCTCTATCCGAACACAGCACCCTCAAGGCACTCAGGTCCGGGGAGCTGGAAGCGGCCAGGAAGGCCATCACCGGCGCCCGCGACCTCCTCGACGAAGCCAAACCCACCTCGCGCGACGGCAAACGCGCCCTCGGAGAGATCCGTCTCATCATCGACCTGGCTCTCCACGCCTGCCGTCAGGGTCGTTATCGCCTGGAAACACCGACGGGGTCCATCGCGGAGGTACCGGCCAAACGCCGGAAGACACTCCGCAGGGAATTGACGGCCCTGATCCGCCGTCACCGCAGGACCTGGATCAAGTCGAACCGGCCGGGCGGCCTCGAGCAAAGCGCGGAGCGGCTGGAGAATATCCTGGCGGTTTATTCACGCAACCTCTGAGCGGACGGTCCGGCGGCCCGTCCCTACCTGGTCCGTCCGATGGCAGGCGCTCCGGCAAAGCCGACACTCGGCACCATTCCCACCCAAGAAAGAGATTCGACGCCGACTGAGCGGCACCGCTACACTCGCATCTTTCGCTCCCCACCTTGTCGCCAGCCCGCCATCATGACCATGGAAGAAATCAAGACCGCGCTGCTCGAATCCTACGAGAAATTCGGCGGAATCAACCACCTCGACGGGGTGGATCTCCCCTCGGAAGAATCCGTCCACCGCCTGGCCTCGGATATGATGCACCTGCTCTTTCCGGGGTTCTTCGAGCAGGCCACCCTGACGAAACAGGAGGTTCCCGCCGTAACGGAGAAACGGCTGGCGGCCGTTCACGATCGCCTCTGCAAGAACATTGCCAAAGCCATGCGCTTTGGGGGTCATGCCAACCCCGCCGCCACCGCTGAAGAGAAGTGCATCGCACTTTTCAGCGCCTTTCCGGAAATCCGGCGGATCATCCAGACCGATGTCGAGGCGGCCTACCTCGGTGATCCGGCCGCCCGCAGTCTGGAGGAGATCATCCTCGCCTACCCCTGCGTGCTCGTCATCTCGATCCAGCGGATTGCTCATGAGCTCTACCGGCTGCAGGTGCCGCTCATTCCGAGAATGCTGACCGAATACGCCCATGAACGCACCGGGGCAGACATCCATCCCGGTGCGCAGATCGGATCCCATTTCTTCATCGATCATTGCACGGGCGTGGTCATCGGTGAGACCGCCGAGATCGGCCATCACGTCAAGATCTACCAGGGCGTCACTCTCGGGGCCAAGTCCTTCGAACTCGACGAACACGGGAACCCGGTCAAAGGCGTCAAGCGCCATCCCAATATCGAAGACCATGTGACCCTTTATCCGGGAGCCACCATTCTGGGCGGTCGCACGACCATCGGGCACCACTCGACCATCGGCTCCAATGTCTGGCTTATGAAATCCGTCCCTCCGGAGAGCATCGTCTACTACCAGGGTGAGATGATGTCGATCGTCCGCGACAGGAAGGATCCCCGCAAGTCGAACGAACCGCCCGGAGGCGGTGAATGGATCATCTGATTACGACTTGCCGCGACCGTCGGGACGCTCCATTGATTCGCAACCGGATCAGGAATCAACCATGAAGATCAACTTTACCAAGATGCACGGCGCCGGAAACGACTTCGTGGTCATCGACAACCTCGAGCGGAGACTCCAGCTGTCCATCGGGCAGATCCGCTTTCTCTGTGATCGGCGTTTCGGCGTGGGGGCGGACGGCCTGCTCCTGCTGGAGCCCGCCGCGGCCGACGGGGTGGACGCGACGATGATCTACTACAACGCCGACGGATCGGGCGCGGAAATGTGCGGCAATGGCGCCCGCTGCTTCAGTGCCTTTGCCTTCGCGCGAAATCTCGGAAAAGGCGGCCGCATCCGCTTCGCCACAGATGCCGGCGTGGTCGGTGCCGAGAGGGTGGATGGTCTCTACCGCATTGAGCTGACCCCGCCGAGTTCCCTCGTCCGGGGCCGGGCGATCGAACTGAAGGAAGGATCAGCCGTCATCCATAGTGTGAATACCGGCGTGCCCCACGCCGTCCGTTTCGTCGACGACGTCGCCCAGGTCGATATCCGTGCGCTTGGACCGGAGATCCGCTACCACGCCGATTTCGCGCCGAAAGGCACCAACGTGAACGTCGCCCAGGTCCAGGCCGACGGCCTCGTCCGGATCCGCACTTATGAGCGCGGGGTCGAGGATGAGACCCTCGCCTGCGGCACCGGGGTCACCGCCGTCGGAATTATGGCCCACTTCGTCCATGGAGTGGAGCGCCCGGTCCGGGTCCAGGTGGCCGGAGGGGACGTCCTGCAGGTCGACTTCGAGAAGGATGACGGCGGCATCCGCCAAGTGACCCTGACCGGTCCGGCCGTCGCCGTTTTCACCGGATCAGTGGAGGTTTGAAGCCGACTGAATCACCAAGAGTCGGGCGGAGCGGCGCAGCGACACCCGAATCCTGAAGCATTGCAGCAACGGCGCTGTGTCGCCGTTCCCGTAGCCGAGTCGATCGTTGATTCCGGATGCTTTGAACACGTCGCACAGCGACGTGCCTGCACTCGAATCTACGGGCTGCGCCCAATTCAATCGTGACTCTATTTCGACGATACCGCCCGGGCCAGTTCGATCGGCATCGAAGGTCCCCGATAGATCATCCCCGAGTAGACCTGGACAAGCGTAGCGCCGGCATCGATTTTCTCAGCCGCGGTCCGGCCGTCCATGATCCCGCCCACTCCAATGATCGGCAGCCTTCCCTCGGTCGAGCGGGAAATATAGCGGATGATCCCCGTGGCGGCCCTGGTCAGTGGAGCCCCGCTCAATCCCCCGGCCTGATCGACCCCGGCAAACGGGCCCGGCCGGGCCAGGGTCGTATTGGTCGCAATAATACCATCGAGACCCAGTTCGTCGATGATCCCGAGCACATCGTCAATCTCTCGCCAGGTGAGGTCCGGAGCGATCTTGACCAGAAGTGGACAACGGCTCCGGCCATGACCCGCCGTGCCGGCATCATTGGCGCGGGTGAGGGCCCCCAGCAGCATCCTCAGGCGTTCGGCATCCTGAAGCTTGCGCAGGTCCGGGGTGTTCGGACTGCTCACGTTGACCACCAGATAGTCGGCGTGTCGGGCCAGGAGCCGGAAGGAACCCAGGTAATCCTCGACCGCCTCGTCGAGCGAGGCTACCTTCGACTTGCCGATATTCACACCGATCGGCATCGGGCGGCGGCCAGGCGGAGGTGCCTTGGCCAGCCGTGCCGCCGCACGTTCAGCACCCTCATTATTGAATCCCATCCGATTGATGATGGCTTCTTGCGCCGGGTAGCGGAAAAGCCGTGGCCGGGGATTCCCCGGTTGCGGTCGGAAGGTGAGGGTTCCAACCTCGACATGCCCGAAGCCCAGGGCGGAAAGCCCTCGCCAGCACACCGCATTCTTGTCGTAGCCGGCCGCCAAACCGACCCGATTGGGAAAGGTCACGCCGAACACCTTGATCCGACCGCCCCAACTCTGACGTCGGGCCCGGGACCGAAAAACAGGGACAAGTCCCGGGATGGCCCCGACCAATCGAAGGCCATTTACCGACAGCTCATGTGCTCTTTCCGCTTCAAGACAGAAGAGAATCGGACGAAACAGCTTCTCGTATAAGGATCCCATGGATGCTCGGCAGGAGACCCTTTATCCTCCCGGCCCACCCGGACAAGCAACTGAAATTCATGCGAACCGTGCCCCAAAGGACCAGACCGACCGGGCACCAACTCCCCAACCGTTCAACAAAAAGCGATTTCGCGGGTTGACTCTGTCCAAACGAGGGTTTTTTGCTCTCACGAAATTTCCACAAACTATATGGCCAAATCCGCTCCTCTGCTTGACTGGTGCATCGTTCGCCTCGGAGAAGACCTCAATTGGTGGGTCGAAGAAATCAGCGACGACATCCACTGGGATGTTGATGGCCTCAGCATCATCGATCCACGACAGGTATCCCATATCCTCGAACTCCTGGAACCGCTGCGCGACTACGGATTCGACGCCGATATCTTCGACATGGCCTTCATTTCATTCGGTATCGACAAGGATCTCGGCAAAGGCCGGATCCGTCTGACCCGGGTAAAGGACTCTCTGCTGGAATCCGACGACAAACTCTTTGCGCTCCCGGATGTCATGGATGAGGAGACGGGCCCCTATGCCGACTTCATCGACCATATCATGAAAACCCGGGTGAAGATGCTCAACGATACCTTCGAGTTTGAACAGAGCCTGACGGTCGACGAAGTCGAGGACGAGCTGCGCGAGGCCCAGAACAACAGCCTGATCGAAGGAACCTCCGTTCACCTTTACGATGAAGTGATCGCCATTCTCGATTATGTCCCGGCCGGCTGGGAAGTCGACGACGACGAAGACGACAAGGCCGGAGGCGAGGACGAGGACGATTTCCCCGATATCGACGAGCACGAGGACGATGAGGAGGCCGAGAAGCTCAAGGGCGATGAGTCCCTCCGCTGGGATGAGGAGGAAGAGGACGAGGAGGACGACGACGACAGCGAGGACGAAGACGACGAAGACCTGGACGAAGACGACGAGGACCTCGACGACGAAGACGAGGACATCGGACGGAAGGCCGGAAAGCGCCGCCGCTGATCGCGCGCCGGCTTACCTTCCCAGCTTCTCCGCAACTTCCCGGGCGAAATAAGTCAGGATCAGGTCGGCTCCTGCCCGCTTGATCGCAAGCAGGGATTCGTCGCGACAACGCTCATAATCGAGCCAGCCGAGGCGCGAGGCCGCGTGGATCTGGGCATATTCGCCTGAGACCTGGTAGGCCGCCACCGGCAGATTCGTCCGATCCCGGACTTCCCGAATGATGTCGAGGTAGGGTCCCGCCGGTTTGACCATCAGGATGTCCGCTCCCTCCCCCACATCCAGATCGATTTCGGTGAGCGCCTCGCGGCGGTTGGCCGGGTTGAGCTGATAGGTTCCTTTGTCGAGATAGGGACTCATCGCGGGACGGGCACTTCCCACCGCATCCCGAAACGGTCCGTAATAGCCCGAAGCGAACTTTGCGGAATAGGCCAGGATGCCGGTATCAACATGCCCGGCCTCATCGAGAGCCGACCGGATGGCGCCCACTCTCCCGTCCATCATGTCGGATGGCGCCACCAGCGAAACGCCGCAGGAGGCGTGGAGCACCGCCATCCGGGCAAGCACATCCACGGTCGGGTCATTCGCCACGTCTCGGCCATCCCCGGTCAGGAGGCCGTCATGACCGTGCGTGGTGTAGGGATCCAAGGCGATGTCGGTTATGACGAGAAGGTCCGGACAGGCAGCCCGGACGGCTCGGACCGCCCTCAGGACGAGACCATCCTCGTCCAGGGCATGCGAACCGTCGTCATCTTTCAGTTCACTGGCCAGGCAGGGGAAGAGCGCGACCGCCGGAATGCCCAGATCTTCGAACAGGCGACAGGTTTCGACCAGGGTCTCCAGGCCATGCCGCTCGACCCCTGGCATGGAACCGACAGGTTCAGGGGTTCCACCGCCCTCTCGGACAAAGAGCGGGGCGATCAGGTCGTCAACCCTCAGAACGGTTTCCGTGACCATGCGACGAAGAGTCGCTGATTGTCGCAGACGTCGGGGTCGAACGGGGAGATCGAGCTTGAACTTGGCATTCATTGTTGGTGAAATCCCGATGGAAACACGATGACGAGACGGCGTCCAGATGACTTTTTGCTCCGGCCAACGCGAACCGCGTGGTGGCCCTCGCCGCGAACCTGTTGTTGAGGGGCTCCAGGACCCCTTGCACCTCTGCGCATTCGACCTGCGGGCTTGCGTCCCGATCCGTCCTGCGTTGAACCATTCACTTTCATCATCAAGAACCCGTCATGTCCGTGCAGCTTTACGATTCACTCAGTCGCCAAGTCCGCCTCCTCAAGCCCGAGGACGGTCAGACCTATCGATTCTACTGCTGCGGCCCGACGGTTTATGGCCCGGCCCACATCGGCAATTTCCGGGCCTTCATCGTTCAGGACGTCCTTCGCCGGACGCTTGAGGTTTCGGGCCTGAAGACCCTTCACGTCCGCAACCTGACGGATGTTGACGACAAGACGATCGCCGCCGCCAACCGCGAAGGATCCTCCTTGAGACAGGTCACGGATCGCTGGACCGACCTGTTTCACCGCGATTGCGAGCTTCTCGGGCTCCTTCCTCCCCATGCGGAACCCCGGGCCACCGAACATATCGATGTCCAGATCGAGATGATCGCCCGTCTGGTTGACGGCGGACATGCCTATGCCACCGAAGAAGGCTCCGTCTATTTCAGGGTATCGTCATTTGAGGGGTACGGTGCCCTTTCCCGTCTGAAAGAACGGGAAATCACCCACGATCATGCCCCGGCCGGGAGTGGCCGGATGGATGCCGACGAATACGATCGCGACTCGATCAGCGATTTCGTGCTCTGGAAATCTCACAAACCGACCGACGGCACCGTGTTCTGGGACAGCCCCTGGGGACCCGGCCGGCCCGGATGGCACATCGAGTGCAGTGCAATGAGCCGGGTCTACCTCGGAGACACCTTCGATCTGCATGCAGGCGGGGTCGACCTGATGTTCCCGCACCACGAAAACGAGATAGCCCAGAGCGAGGCCAGCAATGGAAAGCCCTTTGCCCGGCATTGGATGCACAATGCCCATCTCATGGTGGAGGGTCAGAAGATGAGCAAGAGTCTGGGCAACCTGCACACACCCGAGGATGCCATCGCCCGTGGCTATTCGGCCCGCGCCCTGCGCTATGTCCTGATAAGCGGCCACTACCGGCAACCGCTCAACTTCACCTGGGCTTCGATGGATGCGGCGACCAGCGCGATCCGGCGCATCGACCGGGCAGCCGCCCAACTGGCACAGGTGTCCGGCCGGCCAATCAACGAGGCCAACAGGGCCACGGAAGCCTCACCCGCTCTGGACGGGGATTTCGGAGGACTCACCCCCGCCTGGCAGGCCCTCTGCGATGATCTCAATGTTCCGGCCGCACTCGGAGCCTTTTTCAAGAGTCTTCCCGCTCTTGAGGCCGTCACCGTCGCCGACGAGGCCGCCAGCGCTCAGGAGTGCCTGCACAAATTCCTTTTCGCGCTCGGACTGCCTCCTCGTGCGGCCGAACGCATCGAGGCACCGGACTCCGTGGTCCGCCTCGCCAATGAACGGTGGGCGGCCAAGCAGGCCCGCGACTTTGCCACAGCCGATCGTCTCAGGGCCGAGCTGGCCGAAGCCGGCTGGAAAAGCCTCGACCGCAAGGATGGCTTCGACCTCGAGAAAATCTAGCCGTAATCGTTTCCCATGAGCATGACACCACTGGAAGAAATCCGTCATTCGTGTTCGCACGTGCTGGCTACCGCCGTTCTCCGGCTGTTTCCCGAAACCAAACTGGACATCGGACCGCCGACCGACACCGGATTCTACTACGATTTCGACCTGGAGCACAAGTTCACCCAGGAAGACCTCGAATCGATTGAGGCCGAGATGGCCAGGGTGATCGACGAGAACCAGAAGTTCTTCCGAAGGGAAGTCAGTCGGGACGAAGCCGTCGCCCTCATCAAGGAGATCGGTCAGGAGACCTACAAGCTGGGGCGGCTCGCCGACATCCCCGAGGGCGAGCTCATCTCGTTCTACCAGAACGGCGAGTTCCGCGACCTCTGCGCCGGTACCCACGTCAATTACACCAAGAAGATCAAGGCCTTCAAACTGCTCAGCGTCGCCGGGGCCTACCACCGCGGAGACGAAAAGAACAAGCAGCTCCAGCGCATTTACGGAACGGCTTTTCCCAGCAAGGCCGAACTGGCCGCCTACCTGGATCAATTGGAACAGGCCAAGGCCCGGGACCACCGAAAGATCGGCCGGGACCTCAAGCTCTTCCATATCGATGAAACCGTCGGGCAGGGCCTTGTTCTCTGGACGCCGAACGGTTCGATCATCCGGCAGGAATTGCAGAATTTCATCGCTGAGGAATTGAGGAAGCAGGGTTACGCCCAGGTCTTCACGCCCCATATCGGCAAGCTGGAGCTCTACCGCACATCCGGGCACTTCCCCTACTACAGCGACTCCCAGTATCCCCCCATCGTGGAACGCGAGACGATGGAGACACTGGTCACCGAAGGTTGCAGCTGCGCGGAACTGGCCAACCGCCTGGAGGAGGGCGCCATCGAGGGCTACCTGCTCAAGCCGATGAATTGCCCCCACCACATCAAAATCTTCGACAGCCAGCCCCATTCCTACCGCGACCTGCCCGTGCGGCTGGCCGAGTTCGGGACCGTCTATCGCTGGGAACAATCCGGAGAACTCAACGGGATGACCCGGGTTCGGGGATTCACCCAGGACGACGCCCACCTCTTCTGCACCGAGGACCAGGTACCGGCGGAACTCATCGGCTGCCTCTCCCTGGTCAAGACCGTCCTGACCACCCTCGGGATGAAGGATTACCGGGTGCGCGTCGGCCTGCGGGATCCCGACTCGTCCAAATACACCGGGGATCCCTCCAATTGGGACAAGGCCGAGGAAGCCTGCCGGGCAGCCGCCCGGTCGCTCGATGTCCCCTTTGCGGAAGAACCCGGCGAAGCCGCCTTCTACGGCCCGAAGATCGACTTCGTGGTCCGCGATGTCATCGGCCGCGAATGGCAGCTGGGCACCGTTCAGGTCGACTACAACCTGCCGGAACGCTTCGATCTCAATTACATAGGGTCCGACAACCAGAACCACCGCCCCGTCATGATCCATCGCGCTCCCTTCGGCTCGATGGAGCGCTTCTGCGGCGTCCTCATCGAACACTTCGGCGGAGATTTCCCGACCTGGTTGGCACCGCAGCAGCTGCGGCTCCTGCCAATCAGCGACCGCTTTGAAGAGGCGACTCAAGCCATCTACCAACGGTATCGTGATGCCGGCATTCGCGTGGGCGTCGACGACCATTCGGACAAACTCGGAGCCAAGATCCGGAGGGCCGAATTGGACAAGGTTCCCTACACCGCGATCATCGGGGAGAAGGAGGTCGAATCCGAAACCCTCTCCATCCGGTCACGCTTCACCGGCAACGAAGGGAGTCAGCCGGTTGGGGACTTTCTCAGCCGGCTTCAGGATGAGATCCGTTCCCGGAAACTCCTGATCAAGGAAAATAAGGCCGAAGGCTGAGGCGCGGCCCCGTCTCAGCTCGCGACCGCGTCCTTCTCGGCCGTCCCGACCATCCGGCAGAAGACAATCTTGCCCCCGGAAGTCGGCACGACGCTGTTGATTTCGGCCTCGACCTTGTGGCCGATATAGGTGTGCGCATCCTGGACCACGACCATCGATCCGTCCGAAAGATAACCCACGGCCTGTCCCTCTTCACGTCCGGGCTTCAGAAGATCCACAGTCAGGCGCTCGCCGGTGACCACCTCGGGATGCAGAGCCTTGGACAATCCGTTCAGGTTGAGCCAGACCACGCCGTGAAACTGGGCCAGCTTGGCCAGATTGAAGTCGGTCGTCAGAAGCTTCGCCTTCATTGATTGGGCAATGAAGATGAGCTTTTCATCCGCCGACTGCTTCTTTCCCAATTCGCTATCGGGGATTCGAAGGTCAATATTGGGAATCTTCCGAAGGGCATTGAGCGATTCCAGACCGCGCCGCCCCTTGGCCTGTTTGGTCGGATCGCGGGAATCCGCGATATAGTGCAGGTCTTCCAGAACAAATTGAGGGATGACCAGAGCCGCGGTGATGAACTGCGCCTCACAGACCCGGACGATCCGCCCGTCAATCAAGGCGCTCGTGTCCAGAACGACCAGGGGCACGTCGACATCGTGCGGGACGAAACGCACGTAGGGGATGATCAGACTGAACTCATCCTTTCCCCGAAGTGCGATGACCGCCCCGAGGTAGGAGCAGATGATGAAGAGTCCGAGGCGCACAAGATAAAGCACCTGGGGATCTCCCTCGTCCAGGAGAGGCGAGACCGAAATCATGTAGGCGATGATCGAGCCGACAAACAGCCCGAAGGTCAGGACAGAAAGCCCGCGGAGAGAAAATCCCTTCAGGAGAACGTCAATCAGAACGACGAACAGACCGATCAATATGCCAATGAGGACCGCCAGTCCCTGATAGGGATCCCACTCCTTGATGGACAGACAGATAAGCCAGCCCGCAAGGGCGCAAACGGAGACAAAGAGGATACGCAGAGTGATCAGCGTGGTTTTCACGATGGTGTCGAAAGATGGATTGGGGCACCGGTATGCAAATTCCACCGGTACTACACCCCTTCTTCTTCGGCATTTTTGACTCCGCCTTCACACCCTCTCCGCCTTTTTACCGATCAGGTCGGCGGGAGTCGGATCCGCAAGGTCACCCAAAGGCAAGCGCCCCGTCCCCCTCCATCCCGGAGAAGCGACCGGTTTCGCCATCATTCCTGCTACTTCTTCGAAGCCAGCGCGAGGAGGATGAACGGCAGAATGGTCAAAACCCCGATCAGAACGTAGAGCGTTATCACCGTCCTCCGGGCCGTTTTTTGCTCGTCAGCGTTTTTCGCCATAAGGTACTGTCGCTGAGGAAATCATGAATCACTGGCTCGTCAAACAGGAACCGGAGACCTACTCGTGGGACGACTTTGTCCGCGATGGAGGGACCGACTGGGATGGGGTTCGCAATTACCAGGCCCGGAACAACCTCCGGGCCATGAAAAAGGGCGACCGGGCTCTCTTCTACCACAGCGTCGGCCCACGCGAAGTCGTCGGCATCGCCCGAGTGGAAGCAACCGCATTCCCCGACCCCACGGCCACCGAAGGGGACTGGTCCGCCGTCCGCTTGAAGCCGGTCAAGGCCCTGAAGAATCCCGTCTGCCTCGATCAGATCAAGATGGAGACGTCACTCGCCGACATCGTCCTGCTCAAGAACAGTCGCCTGTCGGTCCAGCCGCTTCCCGAGGCGGCCTTCAAGAAGATCGTCGAGATGGGTTCCTAGGGCGATTCACCTCATTCAACGGCTGGCCGGAAACATCCAGCCCTGCCACGGAGGCTCGGAAAAGGTAGGGCGAGGGCCTCCGGACCCGCCATCCCAACCGCGAATTCTGGGGATTTACTTCGAATATTTGTTTCTTATCAGCAAGTTGCTCAGCTCTCAAAGAAGAAGCGCGTACCCGACAGCCTCTAGAACCCACCGATCAGGGGCATTTCCCGCGACAGGCTGGCATTCACCACGGAATCAATCTGATTCATGACCTGGACAAACCGGGCCGCCACCCTCGAGGAAATCTCCTTCTCCAGGATCTTGAAGTACTTTTCCTTCAGCTCCAGCGCCTCCCGCTCCAGAGCGAACGAGCGCATCGCCATCGAACTGGCCTGATCGTCCGTCATCGAGTCGACCTGCGCCGCGAACTGCTGAAGAAGCTCGACCCGGCGATCACCGATCTTGATCCGCTCCGCTTCGTATTCCTTGAAGACTGCCCAGAATGTGTCCGCCACCGCCGGATCCAGATTCATGCCGGTGCCGACGATTTCGATCGTCTGCGCCTGCATCTGCTTGCGGTCGATTTCCAGAGAGGCAGCCGTATCAGCCGCAATCACTGCAGTTGTCATCAGAGAGGCGAGGAGAAGGAATCTTTTCATGAGTGGAGAATCTTCCGGACAATCAATCAGAGGTGCCTTCGCCGTCAACTTCTGAAGTCATTGCCGCTCCATCCGCGAAAGGCTCGACAGGACCGTCTGATCCGATTTCCTCGATCTCCTGATGAACCCGCCCACCCTGACCGTCCTTGCCCCCGGCCTCCTTGGCGCCTCCGTCGCCCGGGCAGCCCGGCGTTACCGCGCCGCCGGGAGGATCAAGGTGTGGGCACGGAGGCCGGAAACCCGCCTCGCCCTGCAACAGGTGGACTGGTGCGACCAGGTCTGCGCGACCCCCGGGGAGGCCACCACCGACTCCGATATCATCGTCGTGTGCACTCCGGTCGAACGGATCGTGCCCCTCATCCGTGAGGTCAGCGACACCCTTTCCGCGACCGCCATCGTCACCGACGTGGGAAGTGTCAAGGGAGAGATCTGCCGGTTTGCCTCGGCCGCTCTTTCCCAAGGCGCCCGATTTGTCGGCTCTCATCCCATGGCCGGGTCCGAAAAGAGCGGGATGGATCACGCCGATCCCGAGCTTTTCCGGGAGCGGGCCTGTTTCGTCACTCCCCTGGACGACACCCCGGTCGAGGCAACCGAACGCATCGCCGCCTTCTGGAATCAACTCGGAGCGGAGGTCGTCACCATGCATCCCGACCTCCACGACGAAGTGGTCGCGCACGTCAGTCACCTGCCTCATCTGGCTGCTTCCGCCCTCTGCAATCTTCTCGCCCGGCGCACGCCCAACTGGCATCTCTACGCCGGCGGCGGCCTCCGCGATACCACCCGGGTGGCTTCCGGAAACCCTTCGCTCTGGGTCCAGATCCTTCTCGAGAATCGGGACGAAATCCTGCGGGCGCTCAGTGCCTATCAGGACGAAATCCAGGCCTTCCAGACCGCGCTCGCCAACCGGGACACCCTCCAACTCAGGGCCTACCTGGAGCGCGGGAAATCCTACCGTGACCAGTTCCGATCCTGATTCCCCGAAGGCCGGTTCCCTTCCGGCCATTCTCCCGATCCGGCCCTTCACCCGGCCGGTTTCCGGTCGGGTCCGGGTCCCGGGCTCGAAGAGCATCACCAACCGTGCACTGCTCCTCGCCGCCCTCAGCTCGGGAAGAACCCGCATCGCCAATGCCCTGGTCAGCGACGATTCCACCATCATGGAGGCCGCGCTGCGCGCCCTCGGCTTCGACCTGACGACCGACCCTGCGACCGGGATGATCGAGGTGGAGGGGCTCGGGGGGCACATCCCACACCGCGATGCCACCCTAGCCGTCGGCAACGCGGGCACCGCCGCCCGCTTCCTGACCGCCCTCTGCTGCCTCGCCCCCGATGGAACTTTCCGGATGGACGGGGTCGAACAGATGCGCAGGCGACCGATCCGGGGACTGGTCGAAGCGCTCCGGCAGGGAGGTGCCCAGATTGAGGCTTCGCCCACAGACGGATTTCCTCTCGTGCTTCATCCCGCGGGTCTGCGCGGTGGCCGGATCTCGGTCGACGCCGGGGCCAGCAGCCAGATCCTTTCCGCTCTCCTGATGATCGCTCCCTTTGCCACGGAGGATCTTCATATCCACTTATCCAATACGCGAACGAGGAAGCCCTACATCAAAATGACCCTCGCCATGATGGGTCAGTTCGGGCTGGACGCCGACCGCATCCTCGAGCAACCCGACGGCTTCATCGTCCGCTCCGGCTCCGGTTACTCCGGACCCGGGGATACCTACCGGGTCGAATCGGATGCCTCCACCGCCAGTTACTTCCTCGCCCTGCCCGCGGTGGCCGGCGGTGCCCTGAAAATCGAAGATCTCAGGCTCGACGGCCTTCAGGGCGACACGGCCTTCGCCGGGATCCTCGAATCTCTGGGTTGTCAAATGGAAGCTACCGGCGGCGGGATCCGCATGACCCGACCCGCATCGGATCGTAGGCTCAAAGCCGGCGCACACGATTTCTTCGAAATCTCCGATACCTTCCTCACCCTGGCTGCGCTCGCTCCGCTTCTCGATGGGCCGACCCGGATCAGCGGGATTGCCCACACCCGCCAACAGGAGACCGACCGGGTCGCCGCGGTAGCGAATGAGTTGCGTAAACTCGGTCAGGAGGTGATCGAGACCGACGATAGCCTGACCATCCAGCCGGCCCCTCTCCGTGAGGCGGACATCGAAACCTACCACGACCACCGCGTTGCCATGGCGTTCGCCATTCTCGGTTGTCACGACCTGCACGGTGATGGCCGACCCTGGCTGCGGATCGTCAACCCGGCCACCTGCGCCAAGACATTTCCCGGATTCTTCGACGCTCTCGAGGCGATCCGAAACCGGAGTTGATCCACTGACATGCCTTCGGACGATACCTTCCTGATCATCGCGGTGGACGGCGGCGCCGCCTCCGGGAAATCATCCACCTCACAAGCCATCGGCCGGCGATTCCAGCTTCTCCACGTCGATACCGGTTCCTTTTACCGGGCGATCACCCACCGTCTACTGCAGGCCGGCGTCATGCCGGATGAGGCCAAGGCCGTTGAAGCGGCCCTCAGCGCCATCCACCTGGATACACGGGTCGATGGAAACACCGCCGTCATGGTCATCGACGGCTCCGTCCCGGGAGAGGAAATCCGTAATCCGGAAGTCAACGCCGCCGTCTCCGCCTTTTCCGCGCTTCCCTCGGTCCGCGCCTTCCTTCTGGAGTACCAGAGGGGCCAGGCGGCCGTTGCCCAGCGAGCCGGTTTCCGTGGGCTGATCATGGAGGGGCGAGACATCGGCTCGGTCATTTTCCCCGAGGCCACCTTCCGCTTCTTCCTCCAGGCCGATCCCGAAGCCCGGGTCCGACGAAGGGCCGAGCAGGGTCAGGCCGACAGCATTCACCAACGCGATCGGATGGATTCCCAACGAAAGGCCGCCCCACTGGTCTACCCACCCGGCGCTATCCTGATCGACTCAACCTACCTCTCGCTTGAAGAGGTGGTCGAAAGGATGGCTAGGTTAATCGCGACGCTCGCGCCAGAACCGAAACCGTCCACCCAAGAGCCGAAAGAGGTCTAGACGGCAGAGAAAGCGCAAACCTGCTCAGGTCCGCGGCGTCCTGTAGTTATCATCATAAGGTGAGCTGATTCATGTCAGAGCCCGAACTTCATTCTCTTACATAAGTTCTGCTTATCTCTTGCCCCCCCCTATTCAGTTCCGCTAAAGGAATCAGCCGGGAGAAGGAATAAGGCCACGACAACTTCACTTCATTTCGGCCAGAGTATCAACCGAGCGATCGGACTGAGTCCATCGCAGCAGGCAGCCGCAACGGCTCGCCCCTCAGCCCCGTTTATTTCCCCGGGCTTCTCGCTGCGCCTTCGGGGTATCGCACCATTGGGCCAGTCCCCGCATCCCATCCATCCCGAATGATAGTCCGGCCCATACCCCGGACCCATTTCCCCTGCCATCGATCAACAATCAACCAGGCCCCGCATTGAAACATCCGATCCCGCAATGGCTTCTTCTGGCCATCCTGAAGGCCTCAATCATCGCGATCGTGCCTGGCACTACCGTGACAGAAGCTCAGACCACCCCACCGGACGCCGTCCGGAGCATCGACGCCAACCGAATGGACCGTGCGTTCCAGGCCGCTCTCTCTTCCGATCTGGCGACGGCCGAGCAGATCTTGCTCGAAGACCTGCCGGCCGATCGGCCGACCCCCTCCGACGTGATCGTCATCGCGGATCGATTCAGCCGACTGGCCTTTCAATTGCAGAACACCGACCATGACGAAGCCGCCCGGCATTTCGGGGCGATGGCTCTGGAGGCCTGCCTTTCGTCTCTTTCTGCCGGGACGGAGCAACTGCCGAACGCAGCGACCGCCCAATTGCTCAAGCGGACCGGTCAACTGCTCAAGCAGACCAACGGAGACCTGCCCGAAGCAGCCAGGCTATTCCGCCTGGCCTACGACCTGGACCCGCAGGGCCAGATTGAATCCCTGTATCTGGCCCAGGCCCTGGAGGAACGGGATCGTGTCATCGCAGAACGGCGTGCTGAGGAGTCCCGGGCAAAGGAGGTGCAACCGTGAACCCGGCGCGTTTCCTCCTTTCGACCGGAGCCTGCCTTCTGGTCCTCGCCTCCATGGCCACGCCCCTTGTGGCCGATGACTGCATCAGTTGCGAAACCCTCGTTCCCGTCTACCTGACCGGCGAATTCGATGCGGCCTATCCTCCTCCTGGCTACAATCCATGGATCGATCTTGATCTGTCCAATGGGAACGCCGGCAAAGCGGTCTGGGCCGACGGCACCTACGCTTTCGATCCCGGGACGGCTTCGCTTGTGCCCGGAAAGGAATACACCGTCACAGTGACGGGTGACTGGGTGGAAGGCTACCGGGCGCATTTCAACCCAAGTGAGGGCTACACCGTCTTCATAAACGGTCTCGAGCGCAATTTCTACGACGCCTCGTCGACCGTCATCAACCTTGATCCCCTGATCGGGATGCCCAGCGACAGCTTTTCCATCCGGGTCGAAGTCGTGCCTGGCAGCAACTTTACGCCGGCCGGCGTGGCCCTGCCCCTTTCCAGCGGCAAGGTCGTCTGGCGCGTGGGCATGGGCCAGCTGCGCAACGGCAAATCCGCCGGCTACATGGCCATCCGACAGGACAATCTGGATGCCACCACCTTTCAGATTTCATCACTGATCTACGAGTCCCCGTCGCCCGAAGTGGACCGCGTCCCGAATACCGGCGCGCTCTCCCAGGTACGCGCCCCGTTTGGCTTGGTCACGGTGACGACGATCAGCGGCGGTTACCGGCTCGCTTTCTATTCCTCGGCGACGGGACCGGTCAACGGCTACTACACGCCCTCGGGCAGTGCCTTCGTCACCTACGACATCACCTCGCAGTCAAACTACTCGATCATGCGGATTGATCGGACGCGCGGCAGCCAGACGTCGCGGACCGAACTCAAGAAGGCGACCGCGTCCGATTGGCAGATGACGGACTGGGGAACTCCAACCACGAACGGGGTGAGCGGCATCCGCCACGATGTGCGCAGGTTTTCCAGCGGCAATCTGGTCGAGGAGACACTCGTCAAGAGCAGTCTGTCCGACCTCGACACTGCCGCCGCCACCCGCACCCAGGATACCTACGTCAACAAAGCGTGGGGCCGCGAACTGATGAGCAGCAAGGCGGACTTCGGCGTAAGCGACCTGACCACGACCTACGCCTATTATGAAACCACCTCCGAGAACGGACGCTACACCAAGATCAAGTCGATCTCCCGTCCGGACGGTTCCTGGATCGGATTCGACTACTTCGACGATCTGACACGGCGCGGCCGTCTGCGCTATGAGTTCCGGCCTTTCGAGGACGACCCCACCACGCCGACCTTTTCCCTGAGTTCGGGTCGGGTGACCACTTACACCTACGACCACTCTGACTGGAACGGCGAAAGACGGCTCCCGACCCAGATCAGCACATCGATCAACAGCGTGCAGGTCGCCAAGACCACCATCGCCTATTCGAGTGCGATAATCAACGGCCAGCCGGTCCGGATCGAGACCAGGCTGGATTTCTCCGATTCGACCCAATCCCTTCAAACCGTCACCAAGACCTACGACAAGAACGCGAGCGATTCCTTCTTCCGGGACCTGACCTACTGCGTTCGCCGACCCGACGGGACCATCGATTCGTATGTCTATCAGAACGGATATGTCGACCCCGCGACCAAGGCCTTTGAGCCGGATTCGGCGGGCGGAGCGCGCCGTCGTCTCGTCTTCCATGGCGCGGCCACCAACGGCGGCGACTCCGGCGCCACCTGTTATTCCAGCTACAGCGGCATCACCATGGAGCCGCTCTACATGATTCCCCACCAGTCCACCATGGATGAGGAGGTGACCGGCATCGACGGGCGCCCACTCCTTCGTAACCAGTATCTTTTCATCGGCAGCGCCACCTTTGCGCCGATCGGCGATGGCGCCTTCATCATGTGCACGCCGGAAGGCACCCCCAGCTGGATCAACAATATCCGACGTTCGTGGTCCTTTCTGGACTACAATTCCACCTGGGTCGACGGCCTGAAGACCGCCGATACGGACTCTGACGGGATTCAGCGCTCCTACACCTATGACGTCCTGGGCCGCTTAACCGGCATAACAGTCACCGCCAAGGGTGCCATCCCGGCGCTTACCACCACACTCGAATACGATGCCGACAACCGCAAGGTCGCCGAAGAACGCGGTTCCTCGGCGCAGATCATCAGCCGGTGGCAGTTCGACCAGGCTGGACGGCTGACGAAATCAACGGTGCCCGGCCAGAACGGCGGAAAGGACACCGACTACGCCTACTTCAACGGCGGTCGCGATGTCACTGCAACGCAACCCGACGGGTCCACCATCGAAACAGTCCGCTACCGCGACGGTCAGACCAAGTCGGTTACCGGCACGGCCTCGCCTCCCGCCTATTACGACTACACGATCAATACCGGGGGCACCTATCCGAGCGGTTCGCAGACTGTCCGGCACCAACTCGCAAGCGGAGGCTCAGATGGAGCGGGCTGGTCAAAGACCACCTCGGACTGGCTGGGACGGGTGACCGAAATAGCGCACCCCACCTTCAACGCCGGGGGGACCAACCATCGCATCAAGCACACCTACAGCCCCACCACGGGGCAGTTGACCCTGAAGGAGACGGTCAGCGGCAGCACCGGCGCCGGCACCGCCCTTCTCCCACCCGAGCACTACACCTACAACGTGATGGGCCGGCTGTCCCGGGTCGCGGCCGACGTGACCGGCGGCGGCATCGCCACCGCGTCGATGGACCGCATCCGCGACTACGAGTACGACTCTTTCACTGAGAGCACCTCGCGGTTCCTGCGTGAGCGGGTCTATCTCTATGCCACGGCCAACAGCGCCACCCGCACCCTCGAGTCTACCCGCAGCCGCCGGGTCAGCGGATTGAGCGCGACCCTCGCCTCGGAAGAACGGGTGACCGATGCGGCCGGGACCACCACCACGACCAGGAAGCTGGTCGATCAAGCCAATGCCCTGGTCGAGATTGAGACCGCCGTTTCAGGTGTCGGCAATCCCGGCCGCAGGACCCACCAGAACGGCCTTCTCATCGAGGACGAAACCCCGTCCGGGGTCTTCACGGACTACCTCTACGATGCCTGGTGGCGATTGAGCTTTGAGGACTTCCAGGCGAGCGCAACGGGAGGTTACGACGTTCCCAAGACCGGCTACATTTACCATTCCGGCACCGATCTGGTCAGCAGTGTCCGCACCTACTACGGCTTCGGCACCAATGACTACTATACCCAGGAAGCCCTGATCTACGACAACATGAACCGGGTGAAGCGCCGGCAGGACGCCTATGGCAAGATCACCAGGACCGCCTATGTCATTCGCACCGCCAATGATCCAACCACCGTCTACCAGTGGGGCACCAAGACCCATCCGACCAAGACGGTCTTCGATACCTACGGGCAGAAGACCGAGCTGCGCACTTATCGCTCCGGTGCAACCATGTGGGAACTCGATCAGGATGATGAAGACGGCGAGGCGGTCTTGCCGTCGGACTTTTCCAACAGTGCCAAGGGCGACCCTACCACCTGGGCCTACGACTCCTGGACCGGCCTGATGTCGGCCAAGACCGATGCCGCGGCCGAGTCGGTGACCTACACCTACAACCCGCGGGGCCAGCTCAGCGTCAGGACCCTGGCCCGGGGCGGAACCGCCACCCACACCTACTTTGACACGACCCCGACCCTGACGGGGGAATTGAAGAAGGTCGATTACTCCGGAACCATCACCCCGGACGTCGAATACACCTACAACCGGGCCGGACAGACTGCCACCGTCCTTGATGCGCTGGGCACGCGCAGCTTCACCTACAATGCCGCCCTGCGGTTGACCAAAGAGGTCCTTCCGAACGGTTTCCTGGGCAACCTGCAGATCAACCATGCTTACGAGTCTTCCGGCGCCCATCGCCGCACTTCCCTCGAGGTCGGTCCCTCCACCGACACCGACCGTGATCTGAAGGACGTCTACGCCTACCACGCCTCGACCGGGCGGCTCAGCACCATCGCCGCCCATTATTCCGGAGGCCCGCGAACCTTCACCTACAGCTACCTGCCGGGAACCGACCTGGTGGATTCGGTCAGCAGCGGCTACTATGAACGCTCGACATACTGGCAGTCGTTCCGCAGGCTGGAGGACGCGGTGGAAACGACCTGGAACGGCTCTCTGCGGGCAAGTTACCTCTACGGCTACGACCTGGAGGGCCGCCGCTTGGCCGAAAACGTGACCGGGCCGATCACGACCAAGTGGGATGCCGGCTGGACCCACGGCTTCCAGATGAGCTGGAGCTACACCGGCCGGGGGGAAATCGACCTGACCAAGACTCGGCTGCTGGACGGTTCCGGCCAGCCGACCGGATCGTGGGTCAGCTCCTGGGAACGCGACTGGAACTGGGACGATGTCTCCAACCGCACCTTCGAGGACCACGTCGATGACCAGCAGGACCGCACCTACTCGGCCAACAGTCTCAACCAGTACAACTGGTATGAGGAAGACGAGCACCAATACAATTTCAATCACGATGACGACGGCAACCTGACCGACGACGGCACCTGGAGCTACACCTACGACCTGGAAGACCGGGTCATCGGCATGTCCAAGTCCGGGATCACCCTGAGTTTCACCTACGACTACCTGGGGCGCCGGGTGCGCAAGGTGGCCTCCGGCGGCGCCTATCCGGGCACCTACGAGTACGTCTACGACGGCTTCAATGCGATCGCCATCTACCGCAACGATGCGCGCATGGGCAGCTACACCTGGGGCCCGGATAAGACCGGCACCCTGCACGGGGCCGGCGGGGTCGGCGGGTTGCTCATGGTGCGCAATGTCTCCAACGGCCTGTCTTTTCCCATGATGGATGCGCGCGGCAACGTGACCGGCATGCTCGACAGCAGCGGCAACATCTACCGTGCCTACCAGTTTGACGCCTTCGGCAATACCGTCGGTTATGTTTTGAATGCCGGGGTCCAGTCCATGGACTTCATCGGATTTGCCGGGAATTTTACCGATATAGAGTCGGGACTGGTGGATTTCGGGATGAGGCTCTACCAGCCCAAGCACGGACGCTTCATCCACCGCGACCCCATCGGGGAGGCCGGAGGCGAAAACCTCTACGCCCACACCTGGAACGATCCGGTCAACCGGTGGGATCTGCTCGGGATGATCGATCCTGACGAACAGGACCGTCTGGCCAGAGAACAGGACATCTTCCTCTGGGATACCTTTTCGCAAAACCGTGACACCATGATGGAGCCCGGTTTTGAATACTATTTTAGCTATCAGCAGGGGGCCGGGCAGCTGATGAGCGATCATCTGGGATTTCTGAACAATCACGTTCACACGGTTTTCGTCGACAATGTCACCGGGAAGATCGTGGGCGCAGCCAACGTCTGGGGAAATGGCTTCATCGATGCAAATGGATCTCTGTTGTCTGTCTCAGGCTCGTTCCAAATCGGGACGAACTTCATCCTTCAAACCCATAACACCTCTCCGGAAATGGGAAACCGAGGTGGCAGTGTTCCCGGGAACCTCCCGGCCACTCCCAGGCTTTCACATCGTGACAATGGCCGCGATGTCTCTGTCGTCGCAGGTGGAAATTCCGACGACGGAGATTATCTCGTCGATATTACACTTCGAGTGAGGTTCAAGAACCAATTTGGTGGTCGTTATCGCATGGAAAATACGATTGACCGATGGATAAACGGAATTGAGTCGACTTGGACAGGCATCTTCGGGCGCTACGACGTATCGACTGAGGTAATCAATATGACGGGCAAATCCGGACCGGCCCTCAATGTTTGGGTCTGGGCACGACTCGATGGCTATGGAAGATTCGGAGCGGAGAGTACCAACTTCCAAGATTCCACAAGTGCGTGGGCTGCTGCGCACGAGGCCGGGCACTGGCTTGGTCTTCCAGATCTATATACCGAAGAGGCCATGCATCTGTATCCCCAATTGTATTACAAGAGTGATGGCAATCTGATGAAATCCGTCTCCGGTAGTGTTTGGGAGAGGGATATAACTTCGATAATTGAAAGAAACCACCCATGAAGACAATCCTTACCGTGGCTTTCATTTTTATCACAATAGCATGTACTAAAGCCGATGAAGACAGAATAATCTATGCCGGAAAGTACATGTTTACCTTGCCCGAAGGGTTGACATTGAATGAGCATATAAAAAATGACGAATCTGACATATACGAAATCTCGTATGCAGACTCCGGATTCTCACTTTACGTTGGCGACCATCCGTCGATTTACTTTGATCCTGCGGAGGTTAGGATGCTTGCGACTCCCCATTTCGTCCTATTGCGAATTATGCAAATTCCTCCAAAACCCGATTGGGAGGCAAGCATCCACTTCCTAATGATTCTTGACAGGTGTTCGCTCGATTGTCCTCGGTTTATGTATATTATCTCACCTCCTCTAGCGACAGAAAATGAGATGCTAATTCTAGCGTTCTTGAATCAGGATCCAGAGATATTGAATGCGCCGTGCAAATAGGGGCAAAAGGGAAATCCAATGGGGTCGGAAATCAAATGGGGTCAGCAAGTTTCCTTGATTTCGGGAGCAGGGTATGAACCGGAGCGAGCGGTAACAGATAGTCCAAAGACATCGGTAACACTCCGAATAGGGGTAAGTGTCCGCTCTGAGACCTCGTAGTCAAGTGCGGCGGATTGGGATAGTCTGGCTGGATGTCTGAGACGATTTTGACCGAGATAACTGACGGGGAACCCAAGCGTGATACCCGCGGCCGCCAGATCCTGCATTCCAGTGCGTGGAGCGAGTTGATCGAGCGCTATGAGTCCAGTGGGATGACCCAGGTCCAGTTCGCCCGTCATGAAGGAGTGAAGTATCATACTTTCGTGGCCCAGCTTGGGCGCCACCGGCGGGCTGGCCGAAAAGCGCAACCCGGGCCGCGCTTTCTTGAAGCGAGGCTGCCGACGGCCCCGGCCATTCGCCTGGAGGTGACGCTGGTCTGCGGGATGGTGGTTCGGGGAGACGAGGTCGAATCGCTGGCACGGTTGATCCGCCTGCTGGAGAGCTGAAGCGATGCTGGCGTTCCCGGCGGGGCTTCGGATCTTCCTGGCGTTGGAAGCGGTGGATATGCGCAAGCAGTTCAACGGGCTCTGGGCGGTGGCCAGTGAAAAACTCCGGGAGGATCCCAAGAGCGGAGCGGTCTTTGCCTTCACCAACAAGAAGCGCGACCGGCTCAAGCTGCTCTACTGGGATGGAACCGGTGTCTGGGTTCTGGCCAAGAGGTTGGAGGCTGGACGGTTCAGTTGGCCCAGGGATCGCACGGGAGGCAAGCTTGCGATGAGTCCGGAAGCCTTGACCATGCTCATCGCCGGAATCGACCTTAAAAAAGGCATGCAAAAAGCGTGGTATGAACGATAAAAAGGCTTGTTATTGCAAGTATCCTATATATGGATACTTGGAATGCCTCCCGCCGAAGAACTCTATGCCGAAAACCTGCAGCTCAAGCAACGGCTCTTGGAACTTCAGGCGCAGATTGAGTGGCTCAAGCGCCAGATGTTTGGCGGTGGCAAGAGCGAGAAGCTCGATCCCGCACAGCTTCAGCTCAAGCTTGGAGAGCTTCAAAAACTCACCGGCGAGGTAGAGGCGATCCAGAAGGTCAGTTACGAGCGACGAACGCCGCGCGAAAAAGTTCCCACCCCGGCTGATAAGTTCGCCCACCTGCCGGTGAAGGAAACCGTGGTCATTGAGCCCGAAGAGGTGGAGGCCGATCCGGCTGCCTTTGAGCAGATCGGCGAGGAACGCACCTTCGAGGTGGACATCGTGCCCCCGCAGTTGTTCAAGCGGGAGATTATCCGGCCCAAGTATCGGCATCGCATGGATCGTTCGCGTCCCCCGGTAGTGGCCCCGGCGCCCAAGCGGGCCATCGAGGGCGGGTTCGCCTCGGCCGGCCTGATCGCCCATGTGGCAGTGAGTAAATACGTGGACCATCTGCCTCTTTATCGCCAGCAACGCATGTTTGAGCGATGGTCGGCTCCGATCTCCCGACAGAGCATGTCCGACTGGATTGAGGCGGTCGCAATGTGGCTTATGCCTCTCTACCATTTGATCCGCCAGCAGTTGCTCGCCGGGGGATACGTGCAGATTGATGAAACACCGGTGCGTTGTCGGGACCCCGACCTCAAACGTGGGAAAACATTCCAGGGTTACTTTTGGGTGATGGGACGGCCCGAATCCGATGTCTACTTCGTCTGGGCACCTTCGCGCCAGTATGGCGAGGTCAACCGGCTGCTGGGTGAAGACTTTGAGGGGCTGATGCAATCCGACGGCTATGCGGCCTATGAGTCCTATGCCGGCGCCCATGATCAGGTCGTCTGGGTTGGCTGCTGGGCCCATGCCAGGCGCGGCTTCTTCGAGGCTCAATCCGAGAACCCCAAGGCCACCAGAGTCGCCCTGCGGCTCATCGGCCGACTCTACCAGCTGGAGTGCCAGTGGGATGAGCAAGGGATCGACGCCATCGAACGTTCCCGGCTCAGGGAGAAACACTTCGCCCGGACCCTCAAGTGGCTCCACCAACTCGCTCTGGCCTTGCAGCAACGCTGTTTGCCCAACCAGCTTCTGGGCAAGGCCTGCGGTTACCTGCTCAATCAGTGGAAGCCTCTGACTGCCCATCTTCGTTACGGGCGAACCCGGCTGGACAACAACCTGATCGAGCAGGCCATCCGCCCCTCGGCCATTGGCAAAAAAACTGGCTGTTCATCGGACATCCCGATGCCGGGAGCGCTCCGCGGTGATCTACTCGCTGGTTGTCTCGTGTCAACGCCATGGTAAAGATCCCCAGGCTTACCTCGCCGATGTCCTGCGGCGCATCCCCTCGATGACCAACCAGGATGACTTCACCTCGCTGCTGCCGGCCAACTGGCAACCGGCTTGATTCGTCCTATCTGCATTACAATCCGTCACCATTGATGTGCATCATTGGTGACCAGTAAGACCCATTATCCGTCACCATCAATGCTTCGGCGTGAGGCAGAAGGTCGGACGCTTACGAATAGGGCGTTATGCCCTGGAAAGAAGCAGAACCGATGGACGAGAGACTGAAGTTTGTGACCCTGGCTCGGACGGGTCGCTTTTCATTGAGCGCTCTCCGGTTCATACTCCTTCGTACCTCCCTTCCAATCGGTCCTTCCACCGGCACCGCCCGCGGCATGCGCGGTGTCGACACCTTCGTAACCTCAATCCAGGCCGCAGGCCCGGCGTGCCCGCTTGAGGACGACGTCGGCCACACTGCGGGCCTTCTCGGCTCCGGCCTGGAGGACGGATTCCACGTAGCCGGGGTCGGCCTGGAGTTCAGTCCGGCGCTGACGGGCGTCTGCGAAATGCTCCCAGAGGCACCCGAAAAGCTGCTTCTTCAGGTCGCCGTAACCGAGCCCCCCCGCCCGCAGGCGTTCCAGAGTCTCGAGGTAGACGCCCTGCTCCGCGACTAGCTTGAGCAATTGGATGGCCGTATTCTGCTCCGCGTCCGGCTTGGGTTCATCGGGGGTCCGGCTGTCCATGACCATGCTCATGATCCGCTTCCGGGTCGGCTTCTCCCCGGCAAAGATGTCGATCGTATTCCCGTAGCTCTTGCTCATCTTCTGACCATCAACCCCGGGAACCACCGCGGTCTCCTCGCGGATCCTGGGTTCGGGAATGACGAAGACCTCGCCGTAGGTCTGATTGAACTTGATCCCGATATCCCGGGTCACTTCGACATGCTGCTTCTGGTCACGCCCGACCGGAACCACGTTTGAATCGTAGATCAGGATATCCGCCGCCATCAGCACCGGATAGGCGAAGAGCCCGTGGTTGGGGCTCACCCCTTTGGCGACCTTGTCCTTGTAGCTGTGACACCGCTCGAGCAAACCCATCGGGGTCAGCGTCGAGAGCAGCCAGGTCAGTTCCGTGACTTCCGGAACATCGGATTGACGGAAGAAGACCGATTTCTGCGGATCAAGCCCGCACGCCAGGAAGTCCAGGGCCGCTTCCCGGGTATAATGTCGCCGCAGCTCCGGATCGAAGACCGAGGTCATCGAATGGTAATCGGCAATGAAGTAGTAGGCGTCGCCGGTGTCCTGCAGCTCGACGGCCGGTTTCATCATCCCGAAGTAATTGCCGACGTGAAGGACGCCGGACGACTGGATTCCTGAGAGTATCCGCATGACGAAAAGAACGAAAGGAACGGAGACCTGCTTTTCTGGCGATCAAAAAACCAGGGCTTCCAGTTCAGCCCCGCCTCGGAACGCGTCGGATATCCGCGCGACTGCCCGCCATCTGCCCATGATCGAGAAAGCCGCTGAACGGAGTCAACGGAAAGACCAGAGACCGCCGGCCGATCAGCGTGCCCGGCTGCAGGACCGCGTTGCAGCCGATCTCCGCCCCGTCACCGAGCATCGCCCCCAGCTTGCGCAGACCGGTCTCCACCGTCCCGGAGGGAAGGTGAAGGGCGATGGGTTGTTCATCCAGCCGGATATTCGAGCAGATCACGCCCGCCCCGAGGTGGCTGCGATTCCCGAGCACGCTGTCTCCGACATAACTGAAATGAGGCACCTTGACCCCGTCGAGAAGCAGGGCGTTCTTGAACTCGCAGGCATTGCCCAGAACACACCCCCGCCCCACGATGACATGGCCGCGGATATAGGCACCCGGACGGATCTCCGTATCGGAACCGATCCAGGCCGGGCCGACAATGGTGCAATGGTTGGGAAGCCGCACGGATGGGTCGATGTGAACCGCCCCTGTGATGTGCACACCCGGCGGCAGATCCGGCGGCAGGCTGCGTTCAAGCTGACTCAACGCGGCCTTGATCCCGGTCACCCAGGCCCAGGGAGTCGCCTCCGGACTGAAGAAATCTGCAAAAGGCAGGGAGTCCGGTAAATCGAAGAAATCGGCAGCTTTCACGGACCCGTTGATCTCACCTCCCCTTGTCCACGTCAATGCCGCGGGAAAGGGGCCCTCTTCGATTGACACCAAGTCTTGCCGATCCTTCGGCTCAGGCTTGGCTTCTCCCGTTCGGACATTTGCCCAGGTGCAACCGCCCCAGCGTGTCGCGGCGTATCCCGCTGAGCATGGAGAAGCCGGATCTCCTGGGGCGGTCCGATGTGGATCTGCGGCAAGAGACTGCCGCCACTACACTTCCTGATTCCTCGTGATCGGCAACTGACTCGGGGGCAATCAAGTCTGATCTTACCTCTTTCCTCTACCCTTCGCCTCTGCCATACTCACCCATCATGCCATTGGCTGCCTTTCCCAAGTGCTTCCTCAATGCCCTCGTCGTCGAGAAAACGATGACCAATGAAGACTGGATCGACCTCGCCGCCGATCAGCTCGACATTGACGGCCTGGAATTCTACTGGCCGACGATTCCCGCCGATACCGCAGGGCAGGAGGCTCTGCGGACCCGGGTGGCAGCCCGAGGGCTTTCCGCACCCATGATGTGCTATTCGCCGGACTTCATCTCGACGGACCCCACCAGGCGGCAGGCGGAGATCGGGAAGCAGAAGGAGGCGATCCGGGGATCCGCCCGGATCGGTGCCGGCTTTTGCCGGGTCCTCAGCGGGCAGAGGAACCCGGAGGTTTCCCGCAGCGACGGCATCCGGATGGTGGCCGACTGCATCGGCGAGCTTCTCCCATTCGCCGAGGAGCAGGGGGTCTGCCTCATCCTCGAAAACCACTACAAGGATGGCTATTGGCAGTTCCCGGAATTCGCCCAGAAAATGGACGTCTTTCTCGAGCTACTCGACGCCATCCCCGAACACCCGTTCTTCGGTGTAAACTACGATCCCTCCAACGCGCTCATCGCCGGTGACGATCCCATCGCGATGCTCCAGGCGGTCAAGCATCGCCTCAAGACCATGCATGCAAGCGACCGGCACTTGGAAGGTGGCACCCTCGAGGACCTGCGCAAGATCGACGCCGCGTCCGGCCTTGGCTACGCCGCCATCCTCAAGCATGGCGTCATCGGCCGGGGGGCCATCGACTACGACGCCGTCTTCGGGATCCTGCGTGAAATCGACTTCCACGGCTGGATCAGTATCGAGGACGGCGACGACCCCTCGGTCGGGATGGAGCACCTGGCGGAATCCGCGCAGTTCCTGAGATCGAAAATGAAGGCGTTCGGGGTCGGCTGAAGCCTGGTTCCCGGCCCGCGAGTCGAATCGGTTCGATCGACCGGGATCCGACTCGACTCGGGACCCATAGCGGACATCCTCAACCATCGATACCCCCTAAACGGATTGTGAGTTCCACCAAGCCCATTCGTGCTGCCGTCATCGGCTGCGGACATATCGGCACGCAGCACGCGCAGTTCCTCGCCCAGACCAGTCGATCCACTCTCAAATGGGTCGCCGACGTCTCTGCCGACGCGGTCAGGCAACTCGCAGAAGCAACCGGAACATCCGCAACGACAGACCCGGAAGACATCTTCAGGGACCCCGAGGTCGACGCGGTGTGGATCTGCACCCATCACGACAGCCATCGTTCCCTAGCCATCCGGGCCGCCGAGGCCGGGAAAGACGTCTTTATCGAGAAGCCACTCGCCCTGACCATTGAGGATGCCACTGCCATCGTGGAGGCGGTCGAAACGGCCGGGGTCAGGGCCACCACGGGCTTCAAGTTCCGCCATTATCCCGCGGTCATCCTGGCGCGCTCCTTCATGCCGAAACCGCTCATGACCCTGGCCCACGTGGTCGACGACGAATGGCCGGAGGGTCATTGGGCGAATGACCCAACCCGGGGCGGAGGAAACGTCCTTTCCGAGGGAGTCCATATCCTCGACCTCGTGTCTCACCTTCATCGCGGACCACCGGTCCGCCTCTACGCCGAGGGGGGGCGGCTCATGCACACAAAGGCCTTCAACCCCGACCACGCAGTCATCACCCTGACCTTCCCGGAAGGAGCGATCGCCGCCGTTGCCATCGGGGAATCCGGCCAGCCTCCCCTCACCTCGAAGTTCGGCATCCAGATGAGTGACGGCCGCCGCAGCCTGAACCTGCATCATCGCCTGACCGCGCTGGAAATGCGTGGTCCGGAAGGCAATGCCTCCCATCACGATCCCGGGGAGGTCGGAATCGAGGCCATCGATGCGGCCTTCCTCGACGCTCTCATCCATGGGACCACCCCGTCCTGCACCGCGAGAGACGGCCTGCGGGCGACCGCCCTGGTTCTGGCCGCCTTCGAATCCATGAATCGACGCACCCCGATTGATCTGACCCGGCCTCCGTTCGTCGATGTCATGAGGCATCCGGAATGATCGATTTCGCCAACAGCCCGATTCGGCGCTCCCTCCTTTCCTCGACCCGCCGTTACGGATGGGAATACTGGGACCCTGAAAAGAGGGAAAGTGTCGGGCCCCGCGACAACCTCTGGTTCGCCATCGCGCTTCTCCTCTCCGACGACCAGACTGAAAGCAACCTCGGTCAATCGATTCTCGGCGCCGCCCCCCTCGCCGATTCCACCCATACGCCGGCCACCCTGCTCGCCGTCCTCCATATTCTCTCCGACCGGCTGACCCCGGAAACCGCAGCTCATCTCGAGAGGCAGGTCGCCCTTTCCCTGCCGGCCGCGGCCGGGAACGACTGGCACGACGGCAACGTCAATCACCCGCTCGCCGCCTGGTCCGCGCTCATCCTCGGCGGTGAGCGGACCGGAGACGATCTCGCGGTCGCCCTTGGAACCCAGCGGCTCCATCGCCTGCGCCGGACCCTCGGCGACCGGCGTCATGCCTTTCACCGACAGTCCGCATTTTCTGAATACAACAGCCCGACCTATACCGCTCTCGATCTCTGGTTCCTTGCCCTGATTGCGGAATTTTCCCAACGGGAAGAACCCCGGTCCATTGCCCGGTTTCTGGAAGAGCGACTGTGGATGGATGTCGCGCTTCATTTCCACGCCCCCAGCGGTCAATTCTCCGGTCCGCACTCGCGGGCCTATCTTGAGGATTCGTTCGGAGGGTATTCGGGGCTCCATTGCACCCTGGCCGTCGCCCTCGACAGGGAGCTGCCCCTCGACCCGACGATGACCCGGACGATCAATCACGCCTCGGCCCTTGTCCAGAACGGACTCGTCGCCATCCTGCCTTTTCACCTCCCGGAGAAGGCACGCACCCTCGCCTTTCACAAGCCGTTCCCATCCCTCGTCCGTCTCAACACCTACGGCGAAAGCTATCACGAGAACCACGCCACGGCGGGCTTTGACGACACTGTCTACCCGGGGGGATGGAGCGGTCTGACCAGCTACCAGGACCTCGAATTCGCCCTCGGGACAGCGACTCGCCCCTACGTCAATGCGGGCCATGCGGACGCCTTCGTCGTTCGGATCCGTCGCAACAAGACCATCCTGGCAGCCACCGACTTCCGCTCCATCGTCTGCCGCGGTGTCTTCAACGATTCCCTTCCGGGCCAGCCCAACCCCGTCCACGTGACCGGGGGAAAGACGGACGCGACCTACCTCTACGAAGAAGGCCGTACCGCGACCCTTCAGCACCGGAACAAGGCCCTTGTCCTCTACAACCCGAAGGCCTTGCCCCGGGGTCCGTTCACCGGCTTCCGGGTCGATCTGATGATCAGCCCCGACCTTCCATTCGACCGATTCCTGGCAGATGGGAAACCGATCGCCGGTCTTCCCGTCCAGCTCGAGACGGGATCCCGGATAACCTTTCAGGATTTTCAGACCTGCGGCCTGATCATCCCGCTGAGCCCGGCGCCTTCGGCCGGCCCGTGCCCGATCCGGATCCACCGGGTGAACGGATGCCTGCTTGTCTCCATCGTCAATCACGAGGGCACGTCCATGGAAAGAACTGAAAGGGAACTCCTGCGTTGGTGCAACGGATTCTACTGCGAGTTCTGGCAGGTCGGCAATTTCGAGGCATTCAGCCGGTTTGAAGAATACGCCGCCTCGGTTCGGATAACGGAATCCGTGGCCCCATCCGGAGAACGACGCGTCGACGTTCATTCCGGCAGGGATCATCTTCGACTGGTCCACGATCCACGCTCGGAACACATTCTCGACCAGACCGTGAATGGCCGTGACAATCGGATCCGGCATTTCGAAGCGACCTCGCTGAACGACGGACATGCCCTCATCCCGGAAGGAACCCTTTATGGTGCGGAGGCCTGGGACGCCTGGACGCCGCCCCCGGTCGCGGAAAGATGAATAGAGAAGCGCTCAAAGGCTACGCATTCATCCTGCCCTGGCTGCTCGGATTCGTTCTCCTGACGGCGGGACCGATGGCCTATTCACTCTATCTCAGTTTCACCGCCTCCAACCTCCTCTCGCCGCCGGAGTGGATCGGATTGGAAAACTACCGGAGGATGCTTGTCGAGGATCCTCTTTTCTACCGCAGTCTGTTCAACACCGGATTCTATGCCGGCTTGAGTGTTCCACTCGGCCTCATCCTTTCCATCGCCCTTGCCCTCATCCTGAACGCACCGGTCCGCGGTATCGGTTTTTTCAGGACGCTGTTCTTCCTGCCCTCGGTCACCAACATGGTGGCGGTGGCGGTCCTCTGGACCTGGATCTTCAATCCCGAATTCGGCCTGCTCAATTCGGGCCTGCGCGTCATCGGGATCGACGGACCCTACTGGATGCAGAGCGATGCCTGGGCCAAACCCGCCCTGATCCTCATGTCACTCTGGACGGTCGGGGGACAGATGATCATTTTCCTTGCCGCCCTCCAGGGGGTTCCTTCCGAGATGCTTGAGGCGGCGGCACTGGATGGTGCCGGCCGTCGCCGTCGGTTTTTCGCGGTGACCCTGCCGATGATCTCTCCGGCGATTCTCTTCAATCTGATCATGGGCCTGATCGGCGCCCTTCAGGTCTTCACCCAGGCCTTTGTCATGACAGGCGGAGTTCAACCGGGCAGTGAAGGCGGTCCCAACAACTCCACCCTTTTCGTCGTCCTCTATATCTACAAGAAGGCGTTTCAGGAGTTCGACATGGGGTACGCGTCGGCCATGTCCTGGGGCCTCTTCGTCATCGTGATCACCCTCACAGCCCTGGCTTGGCGCCTCTCCCGCGACCGGGTCCATTATTCCGGACGATGAAGAGGGGTGTGCTCCAGTCCGTCCTTCAGCCGACCCGGCTCGAGCCCGGAACCTCTCCCGGCCGCGGCGCCGCGGTCGTCGTGCGGATCATCGTCACCTATCTTGTCCTCATCCTGCTTGGGGGACTCTTCAGTATCCCCATCATCTGGATGGTCAGCACCTCATTGCACAGTCTGAACGGGGTGTTCAGCCAACCGTTCAAGTGGTTGCCGGATCCGGTCCATTGGGAGAACTACCGACGGGCGGTCAGCATCCTGCCATTTCCCCGGTTTCTCCTCAACACCGTCATGATCACCGCTCCGGTCATGGGGGCGACGTTGGTCTCGTCGGCCCTGGTCGCCTACGGCTTTGCCCGGTTCCGGTTTCCCGGCCGCGACCTTCTCTTCGCTGTCTGCCTCGCCACCATGATGCTCCCCGGCCAGGTCACGATGATCCCGCTCTACATTGTTTTCGCCCATCTTGGCTGGATCGACACTTATCTGCCCCTCATCGTGCCCAGTCTCTTCGGATCTCCGTTCTATATCTTTCTCCTTCGCCAGTTCTTCCTCACCATTCCGGTTGACTCGGAAGAGGCCGCCTTCATTGACGGGGCCGGCCGCTTGCGGATCTGGTGGAGCATCATTCTGCCGCAGGCCCGTCCGGCCCTGGCCACCGTCCTCATCTTCAGTTTCATCGGAACCTGGAACGACTTCTTCGGACCACTGGTCTATCTGAACAGCCCGGAGAAAGCCACCCTGACCCTCGGCCTCAATCTGATGAAGACACAGATCCTGGGTTCGGGCGTTGTCGAGTGGAACACTCTCATGGCCGCATCGCTGCTCGTTCTCCTCCCCAACATCATCATCTTTGCCCTCGCCCAGCGCCAATTTGTCCAAGGCATCACAATGGGGGGCGGAAAAACATGAGATCATTCAACCTGCCCGAAAACCGATGGCTCACCCCACTCGCCCGGTTCCTCATAGCCGTCGCAATCGTCGGAGTTCTGCCGGGCTGCCGACGGTCGGAAACAGCCGGTCGGCCCGTCGTCACTTTCAATTGCCCGGCCAATGCCCAGGAGATCGCGGAACTCCGGGAGGATCTCCCCGTCTTTCTCGAATCCTCCGGAATCGAAGTGAAACTCAACCCCTTCAGCGGCGAGGAGAAACTCTACGCTATGATGGCGGCCCGGCAGGCTCCGGATATCTTTTATACCAACAGCGCCGTCCGGGACCGGCTGGCCGCCGAGGGCCGTCTCCTCGACCTGAGCCCCTTCATCGCGGGTGACCCTGTTCTCTCCGCCTTCCCGGCTGGAGTCATCGATGCCGCCCGCTCGGTTGACGGAGGCCTCTACTCCATCCCCAACTACACCCACACCTGCGGTGTCTACTACAACCGGGCCGCCTTCGCGGAGGCCGGTCTCGAACCGCCCCGAACCGACTGGACCTGGGACGAGATGCGTGCCGCCGCGATCCGCCTGACCGCAGAGCCGGAGGCCGACGGCCGAATCGATCGCTACGGGATCTTCATCCCCGCCCACTTCATCGAGATGCTGGAGCAGATGAACCACGCGCCGATCCACCGAAACACTCTCTTCCTCGAAATCTCACCCCAGGCCCGCCAGGTTCATGAGGACTACCTTGCCCTGATCCGGGACGGGGTCATGCCGGACATCCGACGGGTCCAGGCCCTCGGCATGCAGGCCGCCCAGATGCTCCAATCCGGCCGTGTCGCCATGCTGGTCGAAGGAGTCCCTCATCCTGGAATTGTCGATACGTTGACCATCGATTGGGGACTGGCGCCCCTTCCCCGATTCGGAGACCTCGAACCCCGCTACTTCAAGTCCGACAGCGGGGGCCTTTCGATCAGCAGTGCCACCAGGTTCCCGGAAGCCGCCTGGAGGTCGCTCATCTGGCTCGTCGCCGAAGCCCCGGCCTATCAGCCCAACCCGATTCTCGACGGAACCGAATTCGCCGACGAATGGGTCGCCCGACACCCCCGGGCGGAAGGGACCGGTTTCCGCGAGGTCTGGGATCTGAGTTTGCGTTACGCCGCTGGCGATCCCCGTTACTTCGTCCGCTTTTCCTCGTGGACCACCAATGCGATCCTCACCCGCTTCCAGCCTCTCCTCGACCAACTCTGGTCCGGTGCGATCGGTCCGGCCGATCTCGAAGCTGCCGTGCCCGGGATCAACCTCGAGGTACGACGTGAGCTGGACCGGCAGTTGCGTTCGCGCTCACTGCTTCCGGGATTCCGGGACGCTATTGAGGCGGCGCTCGTGGAGGCGGACGCCGCGTCATCCAACCTGATTCCGCCATGAGCCCGTCCGCCCAACTGACCTTCGAACGACGAACCCGGACCGGGGGTAGGATTCGTCTCCGCGGGCAGGTGATCGCCACGATCCGCCGCCTCGAGCTCCGCGACCTGAAACTCAAGCCGACCGGGAAGAGCATCCTCGATGAGAGAGCAGGCATGCCTCTTTATTGGAGGCAATACGCCGAACATGGGGATCCTGAGCGAAGCGCCCGTTATCGCGGGGAGATTCAGGTCCTTGGGCAGAGCGGAACCCGCCTTCAACTGCGGATCCGCTCATCGACCCGGTCGGGCGACATGGAGAGCGATTTCCGAGTCTCCTTTCACCTGCGGCGCGCGGATGACGCAATTGAGGTCCGGGTGGCCGCCCGTCTGACTGTTCCCGCCGGCCGGACCTGGCGGGTCACGCCGAATCCTCACCACGGCGAAGTGACCTTCTGCACCTTCTGGCCTGCGGGGGCCTTTTCACCGGACGGGACCGCCGCAAAGCGCTTCGACTCCTGCCTGCTCAAGCCCAAAACCGGCCGATCACGGCGCATTCCCCACAATCATCTCGAAGGCGGAGACAAGGACAACCTCCGACTGAAACCGGGTGATAGATTTGCCTGGGGGGTCGAAGACGAGAACCCCTGCCTCACGCTGCTCGACGGCGGCGCGGTGGAGGCGGGACTGTGTGCCTATATGTGGGACGCCCATTTCGGACTCAGGTTCTGCCGGGGAGCCGAGCCCGTTGATCTTGAGGGGCCGTTCGAACGTTCGGTCTCTTTTCAAATAGCCGCCCTATCCCGGCGAACCGCCGCCCGGTGGTTGCGCGAGAGCCGGACCAGGCGGGTTGGAGCCAACAGGGACACACCGGTCTATCATGGAGGTCTTCATACCTTTCAGGAGTCCTTTCGCGGGGCTGCGCTGTCCAATCCCGATCTGTGGCCCTGGCAGTCCACAGTCGTTGAAGGGCGCCCTGATGGGATCTGCTTGGCCCGCGAGACGACACTCGGCTACGGGGACCCTTATTCCCTGAGGATCGATCACGGGGCGGCGGCGCTCAGCCGATGGGAGGCGACCACGCTCGGTCCGGCCTTCGGCGAACCGGCCTTCACCCGGGGCGGCTGTCTCAGGCTGACCGCAATGGTCCGAACGGATGCCCTCGCGGGTACCGCCTGGATCGCCATCCGATTGCACCGGACGGGGCGGGGATCGGTCCATTCACCTGATGACTACGAGATCTTTGAGAGTCCGCACCTCGGCCAAGCCCCCGAGGGATGGGTGAGACTTGAGATCAAAACCCCTCCGATTCAGCCCGCTCCGGACCGGGTTCACCTGCTGCTGCAGTTCAAAGGCCGGGGCTCGGTCTGGTTCGACAATGTCGAATTGAGCCGCCTGCCGCCGGCAAGCCACCCGTCATGAGTCCCCGCGATTCCTCCGCCTTTCACCGTCTCGCCCCCGGCCGGTTCGGGCTCACCTTCCGGTCACCTCCGGACACCGTCATGCGGATCGAGGTGACCTTCGGGATTCCCTCCTGTTACTTGAATCCATTTTTCCGATACGCATGCCGGACCGACCCGTCCACGCCGTTCACTTTTCCCCACTTCCGCTTCAACCCCGGGCCACCGGGCCGGAGGGTCGGGCCGTGGCCGGGGTGGCGCGGAATCCCGAATCTTCCCGGAATCCGACTGAAATCCGGCGGCATCCTCGTCCCCGGCAGTTTCTTCTTTCTCGGCGATGAGGAAGCGACCGGCGTGCTTCGAGCGATCTTCACCCTCGAAGCAGCCCTGGGCGATGCGACCATTCTCGTGGTTGACGATGATCGGATCCTCCCCGAAGCCATCCGTTGGTTTCCGGGCGGGACCTCGCGGGCCTCCCACCATCCCGTCGCGCTCCGACCAGAACTGATCGGGCAACATCCAAGGCTCCTTTTGGGTCGGGACGACCTCGACTCAATCCGCCGGCGGAGGCTCGGGCACGGATTTCATTTCCAGCATCTGGTCGACCTGCTGGCAGACGCCGACCGTCCGTTCGAAGTCACCCCGGAATCCAAGGCGCTTCCCGGTCCGGAGAGGCTATCGCCGGAAGACCACCTTCTCATCCACGCTTTGATGGCCTTGGTCGACCCGGCAGAGAACACGTTGAAGACCGCCCGCAAGACCCTGCGGCAGCACCTCCGAATGGCCAGTCGGCCCGATTATCCGCCGATGGGAATCGACACCCAGAGCGGGGAATCGCTCTTCATTGCCTGCCTGGCCTTCGACTGGCTCCACAACAACCTTCCGGAGACCGAGCAACGGGCCGCCCGGCGGGCCCTGCGCAAGATGGCCGAAATCTGCCGTCATCACCTAGGACCCGAAAGACGGGATTACGGGCAGGCCCACTACCTCGGATGCGGCCTCGGGCTGCTCACCTATGCTTTTCTCATGTGGGAAACCGATCCCGAGGCAGCCGCCTGGGCTGCGGAGTTGCGGGGCGCCTTCGACCGTGTTCTCGACATGCTTCCACCCGACGGCGCCTACCCGCACGGAATCAATCTCTGGATCTACGAGTACGGTTTCATCCTCCGGTGGCTGGAAGTGATCCGTCACTGCACGGGAGAAAACCTCTGGTCGGTCAACCCGCACTTTGCCCGGGCCTCACGCTTCCGGGCTGCGACCACTTCTGCCGACAACCTCCACGGGATAACCTTTGGCGACCCGCAGTTCCGGGTATCGGGCGACAGCTGGTGTCATTTCCTGATCGCCGCGCGGACCGGTTCGACCGCCGCTCAGGCACTCGGGAATCAACTCATAGACAACCCCCACGCCGGGATTGATCACCGTCACATCCCTCCACGCCGGCGGGTTTATGAATATCTTTGGCATGAGCCGAAGCAGAAGGCAGCAAAGCTCGCCGACGGCCTCCACGTTTTCCGTGACACCGGGCAGGTCTTTCTGCGCCGATCCGGTCGATTGCTGACCCTGCGCTCCGGTCCCCTCCTCGGCCGGCAACGGCGATCCGGAGGTGAATGGGGTGGTTACGGCCACAGCGACCCCTGCCAGGGTGCCTTTCTGCTCTGGAGCGACGAACACTTCGTCGCCAGCGGACCGGGGCCGGTCTATCGGAGGGATACCGCGATGCACAATGCCATCACCATCGACGGTCGGGGACAGGCCGGGGACGGAGGGGTCTGGGCGCCCGATTTCCTTCCCCCGGAGTTCATCCCGGAAAATCCCGAGGTCGTCACAGGGAAAGACAAGATCACCATCCGGATGGATCTGACGCCGACCTACCTGCGCCATCTCGGCGTGATCCGCCATATCCGGACCCTGCACATCGATGACCGGATGACCATCGTCGGGAGAGACGAAGTGAAGCTGCGGCGTGCCCGCCGGATTGGCTGGCACTTCCATAGCTGGTGCCCGGTCCGGATCATCCGCAAACGGGACAAACCGGAATTCACTCTGGGCTCACTAGCTCGGATCGTCTTCCGCCGTTCGACCGGCACCGTCCTTTCCAATCGGCCGGAGGACTTCGTCCCGGCCTACCCTCATGACGGGCGGCGCGGACGCGAAATCACCGTCAGACGATACGCCGCGCAAACGGTCTTCAACTGGCAACTGGACTGGCTCTGAGTACTTCGACTCCGCCTATCTCAGGTGAATGACGACCTCGCGCTCGACTTCATCCCGCTTGACGATCGACGGCGCATAGAGGGGCGGACCCATCCGGAATCCGGGATTGTTGGAGAACCCATAGGGTTCCTTTGGTATCCGCATGAAGCCGGTCTCCATCGCGCCATTGTCGTTGACATCGTGGTACAGGCTGATCGCGAACTCTTCGGGTAGCTCTTCGCGCTTGAAGACGATCTCGGTCCGCCCGTCCGGCCCAGGCCTCGCCTTGCGGGCCAGCAACGGCTCCTTCAGCCATGAATCCTCGGACCCGTAGATCGCCACCATGATGTGGCCCGTCGTGGTCTTCGCCCCCTCCACCACCACCACGATATCAGGCCCGGTCATTCCGGACGCGAGGACCTGGGTCGAGAACGCGACCAACCAAAAGAGATTCAGCCCCAGTTTACGGATCATTTCGGATAGAGTTCACTTAGGAAAATGGCGTCATCGAGAATTCCGATCGAACTGACAGCGCGGTCCGTTACCCAATGGGTGGCATAGGCGCGGCGCCACCGTTCCGAATGGTTTCGATGCGACGTATGAAGTGTATAGCCGTGATGAATGAGCACGCCTCCCTTTCGGACACAACCCAGTTTTTCCCGGCTCAGATCAACCAGGTCGGCTCGAGGCGCCTTGTTGTGGGGTTCACCTGGAATCGGTTCGTGGGGGACGAGGCCGAGCTTGTGGGACCCGTCGATATATCGCAGGCATCCGTTCTCTTCGTCAACGTCGTCCATTGCGATCCAGGCCGTGATGACATCATCGGCCGGCTCACAGAGGAAATAGGCGTTGTCCTGATGATAGGGTTTCGCGGAGCCAAACCTGGGGGGCTTCATGAAGATCTGGTCGCGGGCCAGCAGGGGCTTGCGTTCGAGAAGGTGCTCGAGGATCCCGCCCAGCTTCCGATTCAGTGCGGCCTGCCTGAAGATCGCGCTCTTTCTGAACGGATGGTCGATCTTGCGTGGAGCCAGCGTTCCGTCTTCAGCGATGTCGGCACCATAGCCCGCCTCGGAATCCTTCAGCTCCTTGGCGCTGATTTCCATGGCTTCCCGGCAGACGGATTCGATTTCCTCCGCAGAGAACACTCCCTCCACCATAACCCACCCGTTTTCCTGATAGGATTTCCTCAATTCGCTCATCGATGGCGTACTCATGGTCAAGTGTCCTGCTGCTGGTGGATTCAAGCTAAAAAACCCGCGGTGCGATCCTTTCAATCGTTACCAGGTCCCTCTGACGACACCCGGAAGACCGGCCCGTTCCCTGCTGGATCCACGATCACAGTGAACTTCCGTCCCGCACCCTCGACGGTGATCTGCCCGGGTCGATCACCGACCGGATCGATTGCCATGACGGGGGCGTCGGATCCGGTCTTCACCGGGACCAGCACGGTGAGCAGGAACGGAGTCATCGATTCAACCGACTCGAACTCCACATAGGGATAGGCGTCGGTCATCTCGGGGCCGGACTCCACTCTGGCCGATCTGATGACTGGAGCCGGATCGCAGGCCGACATCCCGAGAAGGAAGGCCCCGGGCCGGTTCACCTTGAATCGACCATCCGCCGCCTCGATTCGTCCATTTCCATCCTTGTTGTCGACAAAGAAACGGGCCTGGATTTTCGAAGCGACCGACTTCTTCGCCACCCGGTCGGCAATCAGAACAAGGGGCAGTTCCGTGATGACCAGCACGGAACGGATCGCCGACACCACGTCGGCGTTGACCAGGTGATAGGCCTGGGTGGCATCGCTCGACCAGGTCATGATCGATCCCTCGCGGTTCCAATTCGTTATTCGCGCCACCGCGTCCGAAGGGTTCGTCCCCATGCTCCCGTCGTGATACTGATGTCCTCTTCCGTCGATCAACACCGCGCTGTGGCCGAGAGTCGTCCGCATCACCCAGGCCGGATCCGTGCGCATATAGGGCGGCCGATGTGGATCGACGACGAGAACCTCACCGCCGAATTTCACAATAACCGAGTTGCGGTCGGCGTGTTCATGGTTGAACGGCCCGCCGCTTCGCAGGGCCACCACGAGATCGTCGGACGAGTGGCCGGTCCGACCCACGATCCAGTCGAGGTCGGATTTCCAAAGACTGGGGCCCTCATCCGGCGCCTCCGCCTCAAGGTCGGGATCATGGCGGAGCAGAGCATGCGCGTCGAGTGCCTGGGACAAATTGAGTGCAACCCATTGGGCGATTGGACTCTGATAAAGGGCGGCGATCCACAGGACCACTTCGCTGCTGGCCGGTGTCAGGCAGTCGCCAAAGTTCACCACGTGCGACAGGTTTCCGGCGACCGGGCAATGCATCCCGACCAGGAACCGGATGTAGCCGGGCCAGTTGACGACACCGGACCGATCCCTTCCGTCAATGGCCTGGAGGTGAACAGCCACCTCGAGGACCTGAAGGGCCGTATATCCAGAATAGGAAACACCCTCATCATTCGACCCATCCGCGCAGAAGAGATCGCCGAAGGTCTCGAAGTGATGCTCCGCCATTTCGATCCAGCGGTCCGTGTCAGCCGATCGTCCGCGGGAGCGCAGGACACAGACTGCGCCGGTCAACATGCCGTTCATCGACGCCGCTCGCAGATTGGTCGGGTAGAGAATCCAGGGCCACCGGCTGAAATCCTGATGGATTTGTTCGGGGTAGCGCTCGAGATGCTTGCACCCCGGGTCAAATCCCCAACCGACGACCTGCTCGGGATGCCGCAACCCCTCCAGACAAACGAAATTCGGCTCGATTCCCCGCGTGATCATGGCATCGAGCCAGCGATCGCGGGTCGCCCTGCTCACCCGGTCGCCCAGGAACTCGATCGCATAGCTGACCGCCGTCACCGCCCGCGATGCACGCTGGATCGCCATCGGAATCCTGCCCGCCTCGAGGAAATAATCCCACCGTGGGAACTCCATCACCTTCTCGACCGCCGCCAAAGCGAGATCCGCAGGCTCCGAACGCCCGGAAGCCGCATGATACAGAACCATCTCCTCAATCAGACCGGCCAGATAGGTGATGGCCTGCGTCTGATCGTTGGTCTCTGCCTCTTCGATCAACCGGTAGTCCTCCCCAAGGACTCTGTTCTCCAGCGCCGACCGAACCGACGCCAGCGCCGGGTGCTCGAAGTTCCTGCGGATGAGCCCGATCTCAGGGTAGGGAGACTGCATCATGTTCAAGGTCAATGGCGGCGGAAAGGAAGCAGACGGGGCAGAATCGGTTGCCCATCGATGGTCCGCACCTGGTAACCAATCAGTTACTCTCGGGCTGGAATCGGCAAGGCCAAAAAGACTCCGGCAAAAAGCTGCGGGATAGATTGCCGACTCGTCCTGTCCGCGCCGTCGCTTTTTCCTCGAATCCCGGTTCCACCCCGATCAAGATGAAAACCGCCCTGAAGACCGAGACCGACGCGGGTCTCAAACCTCCCTGCCACCCCAACTACGATGCTGATCCCCAACAACGCCGCCGCTCAAATCAAAAAGGACTACGATCGCGACGGCTACATCCACCTGCCCGGTTTTCTCAATGCCGATGAAGTCCGCGAGCTTCTCGCCAACCTGGACCGCTTCGTCCGTGAAGTCGTGCCGGGCCTGCCCAAGACCGATGTCTTCTACGAGGACAAGAGTCAGTCCACCACCCTCAAGCAGCTGATCCGCATCAATCAACACGACGGCTGGTTCGGGCGGATGATGGATGACAGTGACTTCACCCGGCTGGCCGAACTCCTGCTCGGGCGAAAAACGGCGTCACGCAACATGCAGTATTTCAACAAGCCGCCACGGATCGGGCTGGCCACTCCACCCCATCAGGACGGCTATTACTGGATGATCGATCCCTGCGAAGGACTGACCATGTGGCTGGCACTTGAAGAGGTCGACGAAGAGAACGGCTGTGTCCGCTACGCCAGAGGCTCCCATCTTCGCGGCATGCGTCCGCACTCCCGCACACAAACTCTCGGCTTCTCCCAGGGCATCAGCGATTTTCCCAACGCCGATGATCGGGCCAGCGAAGTGGTCACCCGCGCCCGGCCAGGTGATCTCCTTGTCCACGACGCCAGGACCGTCCACTGGGCCGACGCCAATACCTCGGCCTCCCGGACTCGAAAGGCCATGGGTCTCGTCTATTTCTCCGATCGGGCAAAGGTCGACGCGGAGGCGAGTGCGGCCTACCAGAAAAAGCTGGCGGAAGAACTCGAAAAAGCGGGCAAGATCTGATCCCTGTTCCCCGTGCCCCGGATCAAACGCCCCCACATCGCCCTCACCGCAGAGAAAACCGGTTCCCTGCGCTCGGTCGATGAAGTGCGCGAGGCGACCCGGGAGGGCACCGGGCGCGACCTCTGGCAGGGCATCCTCAGTCGGGCCGAGGCCGATCTCAACCGCCCCCCCATCACTCCCTGGTCCGAATTCCCGGAGCGCGAGCTCATCCACGCCCGGCATGGGAATGCGGATTGGACCGCCTGCTTTGCCGCCGGTCAGCGTGTCCTGCGGGGAGCCCTCGTTCACCTCGTGACCGGCGACGTCCGCTTTCGCGATCTGTCCCTCCGGCAGATCGCCTCTCTTTTTGACCCGGAAGACTGGCCGATGTGGTGCGACCAGGCTCATTTGCATCAGGGCTCCCCGCCGGTCGATCTGCGAACCGGCATGCTGTGCCACGATCTCGCCCTGGCCTACGACTGGCTCCATCCATCCCTGACCGATTCCGAGCGCCGTTTCATCATCGAAGGCATCGATCGCAGAGGCATCCAACCCTATCTGGCCCGCCTGCCGGGAAATCCGTTCTGGCTCAACGAAACCCACAACTGGACGACCTGCATCGTCGGCGGACTCGGCATCGCCGGCATGGCTCTCGGCGATGACCACCCGGATTCGCAACGCCTGGTCGCCATCGCGGAACCCATCATGGCGAAATGCCTGGAGGCCTATGGACCGGAGGGCGAATTCAACGAAAGCGTCGGCTATGCCGGAGCCATCCAACTCCTCGTCAACTACTACCTGGCCCGCCGTTACCAGACCGGGGATCGGGACAATCGCCTTGGCCAGGCCCCCTTCCCGCAAGCCTGCCACTGGGTCATGCGTTTCACCAACCCGCCCGGGCACTACCTGCCCTTTGGCGATGCCCACCTCCGGATGCCGGTGGCCGCACAGTCATTCGCGGCGGTGGCTGCGGCGACCCGCGACCGCGTCCTCCAGTGGTTCTTTGCCACCCACTATCAGGCCGAGCAGGTTCTCCGTCACGACTGTCGCGGCTTTCTCCTCTTCGATGACACCCTTGAGCCGGAACCTCCGGGCCCCGAGTTCCCTCTCGGACGAGCCTACCACGCCTATGGCCAGTGTATCAGCAGCCGCACCGATTGGAACCCCCACACGACCGCCTGTGTCGTCGCCGGCAAAGCCGGACGCGAGCACAATCATGCCCATAACGATGTCGGCCAGGTCGTGATCGACGGCCACGGTGAGCCCCTCATCGTCGATCTGGGATCCTGCCTCTACCCCAGTGCCGAGCTCTGGGATGAAAGACACCGGTTCTACAATTTCTCCGGTTTTGGTCACAACATCCCGATGATCGGAGACCGTGAATTGCGGATGACGCCCGATGCCCAGGGGCGCATCCTCGACGCCAGCTTCAATCGCAAGACAGGTGCCTCGTGGACGATTGATTCCACCGCAGCCTACGAGGATGTCCGCTCGGTCACCCGCACGGTTGTCCATCTCTTTCCGGGTATCGTGGCCGTTCTCGATCTTGTCGAACTGAAGCGGCCGGAGAAGGTCGTCTTGCGATGGCATACGGTCGATCGCTGCAGTCCGGATCCGGACGGGGCCTTTCTGGTAAAGGGCGAAATCGCCCGACTGGCGGGAAGGGTCATCAACCTCAATCGGCGGGAAATCCGGATCCGCCGGGGTGAACACGCCTACAAAGCGCCCTACGACCGCAACCGATTGGGCGAGCTTCAGGTCCAGAAGAACGAGAGTTTCATCGAAACGGAATCAACCGACCAGACGGTGAGGCTGCTCAGTCTCTTTGCAATCTTCGGACCCGATGCGACGCCGTCCGCCTGGATGCCCGAAGGGCGGGATTCGGCTTCGATCCCAACCGGAGACGGCGTCGTCCGGGCAGGATGGGCTTCGGGACAGCTCCGGGTTGCAAATCTGGACACTGGATGCGTCGTCCAGTTCCCGGACCCGGGATGACAACGGGAGGGGTTCCCCTCCTCCGACCAGCCCGACCGTCCCCCGGCCGTCAAATCATCCCGGACTTGCACGAATCGGCGTGCTGTTCAGGCTGAGCCGGAGAAATGTCTGATCTCCTTTCAAGTGCCCGCGCATTCGCGACCAGCGCCCACCGATCGGTCGAACTGCCCCGGCCAGGAACGGGGCGTCCTTCGATGCACAGCCCGCAACCAAACAAACCGTAGCATGGACGAATTGCGCCTAGTCAAGGGTGCTTGTCGTTGTTTTGTCTCGGACAACCGTTGCGTCTGGCCGGGGACGTCCAGCCCTACCACGGATGCTCTGATTTCGGTTGGTAGGGCGAGGGCCTCCGGACCCGCCGTCGAAGAGCAGTCAACACCTCGTTGGCTGATCCGACTCTTTCGCCAACTAAGCGCCATTCTAGCATAAACGGGTTTGTTTTTTGTCCCGAAACCAAACGTAGCACGTTTTGTTTGATTGTATCTTATCTGTCACTACAAAACGGATCCGGCCGCCGGATCCGCCGCTCCGATCGACGACCCTTCGGTCGCCGTCCGGTCCTTGGCATGCTCCTTGGCGAAGAGAACATAGAGCGACGGCACCACAAAGAGGGTGAAAAACGTTCCGATGGACATGCCGGCCACGATGACCAGACCGATGCTGTTGCGGGCCTCCGCACCGGCCCCGGTGACCAGAACCAGGGGAAAGTGGCCGAAGATGGTGGCCGCACTGGTCATCAGGATCGGCCGCAGGCGGGTCATGGAGGCCTCCTGGATCGCCTCCAGTTTGGATTTGCCCCGAAGCTGCAGCTGGTTGGCAAATTCCACCATGAGGATCCCGTTCTTGGAGACCAGGCCGATCAGGGTGACGAGCCCGACCTGGGAGTAGATATTCAGGGTGGTCGTCCAACCGTCCGTCCAGAAGGCCAGGTTCGGGTTGGGCATCTTGAGGAAGGTGAAAACCAGCGCGCCGAACATGGCCAGGGGGACCGAGCCCACCAGAATGACAAACGGATCACGGAAGCTGTTGAACTGGGCTGCCAGCACAAGGAAGATCAGGATGATGGCCAGGCCGAAGGCCGGCAGGAAGGTGTTGCCCTCGACCCGCAGCTGCCGCGACTCGCCGGTATAGTCGATCACGTAACCGCGCGGAAGAATCTCGGCCGCAGCATCCTCCAGAAAAACCAGGGCCTGGTCGAGCGGGGCGATGGCCACGCCGCTGATCGTGACGGCATTGAGCTGCTGGAAGCGGTTGAGGGATCGCGGCTGAACACTGTCGTCAAGGGTCGCAATGGTGCTCAGCGGTATGAGTTTCCCCTCCGGACCGGTCACGTAGATGTCGGAAATCTGGTCCGGATTGAGCCGTTCGATCCGCTTGATCTGGGGGATCACCTTGTAGCTGCGTCCGTCGATATTGAAGCGGTTGACGAAGTTGCCCCCGACCGCGGCCGAGAGGTCTCCTCCGACCTGCTGGAGGTTGAGCCCGAGCTCCGCCACCCGGTCGCGATCGATCCGAACCTCGGTCTGGGGTTGATCGATCTTTACGTCGATGAGCGGGGGAAAGGCAAACAGACCGCTCTGCATCGCCTTCATCTGGAGCTGACGGGCGAACTCCAGGATTTCATCTGTCTCCGCGGTCGAAGCGAGGATGAACTCGACCGGAAACTGCCCCCCTCCCGGCAGAGCGGGCGGAAGAACCGGAAACATCTGGATTCCAGGGATGGCCGCGAGCTTTCCCTGCAACTCCGGGAGGATCTCAAAGACCGTCCGGTCCCGCTTGCCCCACGGCGCAACCACCAACCCGCCGAAGCCGCCGGAGGGGAAGGTTATCTGAAAGGAAGAGTCGTATTCCCGCAGCGATTCGAACGCACTCTGGGCGGCCTCCGTGAAGGGAACCATCTGGTCAAGAGTCGAATTCGATGGAGTGTTCACAATGCCGAAAACGACTCCCTGGTCCTCGGTGGGCGCCAGTTCCTTGGGCGACTGCATGAAAAGAAGAACCGCGAGGGCGCTCAGGACAAGCCAGACAGTATAGATGACCGGTCGCATCCTCAACGTTCCTCCGACGAGCTGGCCGTAGAACTGTTTCAGCCTCTCGAAATGCCGGTTGATCATCCCGGTAAAACCCTGATGCTCGCGTTCCGCTCGAAGCAGCTTGGAGGACATGACCGGCGAAACGGTCAGGGCAACCACACCCGAAATCATGACCGCACCGGCCAGTGTCAGGGCGAACTCCCGAAAGAGCGATCCGGTCAGCCCTCCCTGCAATCCAATCGGTGCATACACCGCCGCCAGGGTGACCGTCATCGCGATGATCGGCCCGAGCAACTCCCGGGCCCCCAGGATGGCGGCGTCAAACGGTTTCTGCCCCTCCCGCAGGTGGCGTTCGACGTTCTCCACCACCACGATGGCATCGTCCACCACCAATCCGACCGAAAGCACCACCGCCAGCAGGGTCAGCAGATTCAGGGTGAACCCGAACATCTGCATGAGGAAGACCGCTCCGATCAGGGACACCGGGATGGCGACCAGCGGCACGAGGACCGAGCGCAGGGAACCAAGGAAGAGATAGATGACAATGACGACAATCAACAGGGTTTCGGCGAGGGTCTTGATGACTTCATCGATCGCATCCTGGATATAGGCCGTCGCATCGTAGGCCACGGTGCCCACGATCCCCGGAGGCAGGTCCTTCCTGATCTCCTCCATCTCGGCTGTGATCCGCTTGATCACGTCGAGGGAATTCGCATTGGGAAGCGACCAGATCCCGATGAAGACCGCCTTCTGACCGGAGAACCTCACTTCGGCATCGTAACTCTCGGCCCCGAGAACCACATCGGCGATATCTTCAAGCCGGACGATGGCCCCGGCGTTTTCCCGGACGACCAGTTTCTTGAACTCCTCCACCGAACGCAGGTCGGTATTGGCCGTAAGATTGACCTGGATAAGCGAACCCTTGGTCTGACCGATGGCCGAAAGATAATTGTTCTGGGCGATGGCCTGGCGCACCTGAACCGGGCTGACATTGTAGGCCGCCATCCGCTCGGGTTTGAGCCAGACGCGCATGGCGAAGGTCCGGGCGCCCAGAATATCCGCCCGCTGGACGCCCTCGACCGCCGACAGACGGGGTTGAATGGCCCGGACCAGGTAATCCGTGATTTCATTCTGCTCGAGGACGTCGGACGCGAAGCTCAGGTATGCGGAGGCAAACTGGCTGTCGGCAGACTCGATATTGATGATCGGGACCTCCGCTTCCGGCGGCAGGTCACCCCGGACCTGATCCACCTTAGAGCTGATCTCCGACAATGCCTTGTTCGAGTCGTAATTGAGCTTCAGGCGGGCCGTGATGGTCGAGACGCTGAGGGAGCTCTGCGACTGGATGAAATCAATCCCGTCCGCCGCCGCGATGGCCCGCTCCAGCGGCGTGGTGATAAAGCCCCGGACCAGATCGGCGTTGGCTCCCACATAAATCGTCGTCACCGTGATCGAGGCGTTCTCGCTGCGCGGATACTGGCGGACGTTGAGGGAACGGATGGCCTGAAGACCCGCCACAATGATCACCAGATTGATGACCACCGCAAGGACGGGACGGCGTACGAAGAGATCGGTAAACTTCATCGGCTGATTCCGGTCGGAAGTTGCAGGGGGAAAGCTCCGGTCAGGAGTCCTGCGGCCTCGGGGTCAGCTCGGCCTTCGGGGCGAGCTCGTTGTTGACGGCGACCCTGGCCCCGTTTCTCAGCTTGAAGGCTCCGCTGGTCACCACTTCATCACCCGGCTTCAGACCTGAAACAACCGCGACAAAATCGCCCCGCCGTTCGCCCAGGCGAACGAAGCGCTGATTGGCCGTCAGGGACTTGCCGCCGGTCTCCGGATCTGTCTGCGCCTCGACCACAAATATCGAATTGCCGTAGGGCGCATAGACCACGGAGGTCGCCGGAACGCTGAGCACCCATTCTTCATCCGGCAAGACGATCTCCGCCTCGACAAACATGCCGGGGCGCAGGAGCTCGTGAGTGTTCGGAAAAGTGGCCCGACAACGGACGTTCCGGGTGGTCGCGTCCACCTCCGGGCTGATCGTGGTGATTTCGCCCGTTTCGACCGAATCCGGCGCCGTGTCCGCGGTCACCTCGACGACCTGCCCCACCGACAATCGTGCCAGGTTCTGTTGGGGCATCCAGAAATCCACGTAGATGGGCCGGGGCGTTTGAATCGAGACGATCGGCGACCCGCTTCCCAGAAACTGGCCGAGATTCACCTGACGAATGCCGAGACGTCCGGAAAACGGCGCCCGAATCGTCTTTTTGGCGAGGGCGGCACTGATGTTCCGAACCTGGGCCTCCGCCCCTTTCTGCGTGGCGAGGGCGGCATCCAGATCCGCCTGGGAATTCGAGCGCGTTTCCCGGAGTTCCCGGGCACGCTTCAGACTCAGGTTGGCCAGTTCCAACTGGGCCTCGGCCGCGGCCAGTTGGGCTTCCTCAATCGAGCCGTCAAGCCGGACGAGGACATCGCCCGCCTCCACTTCCGCGCCGGATTCAAAATGGAGTTCCGTAACAATACCGCCAACCTCCGAACTGGTCGTCACTCCCTGAACGGCCACCACGGATCCGACGGCCCGCAAGCGCGGCTGCCAGAGCGACTCCTCCGCAACGGCGGTGGAAACCGACTCCGGTGGCTGGGTCGCATTTTCGCCCGCAGCAATCAGGGCGGCAATCTGCAATCCCTTGATTCCCCCAAGAATCCCGACAACGACGAGAAGTCCGAAGCCGGCAATGGCAAATCTCTTGAACATGACTGAAAACCTAACGGCTGTTTCTGACGATTGGATTTCCTGCGGCACCCTCCCCTTCCGAGTCCGGCTTTCGGAGGGAAACCCTCCAGACCCGCTGGAACGTGAGAACCGAAAACGGCTCCACCAGATCACCAGTGAATCAGGCGCGGCCCAAGGTCAAACGTCGGACTGAAGTATTTCAGTCGTCCTGTAGAACGGAACGGGCGTTCAGAAGGGACCAGCAGCTGTAGCCGCGGCAGTCTCTTGCCGCGAATCGGTGTCCATGTGCGGCAAGCGACTGCCGCGGCTACACTTGGACAAACGAACGAGCAAGAGCCGCCAGTCCTGGCCCGTGGAATCCGCCCGACTTCGGACCATTCCAACCTGCCCCCGGGCTTTTTCCGCCGTCACTCGCGGGACCGCAGCGTCAGGGCCGTCGCTACCGCCGCCAGGGTCAGGGTCGGCAGGATCACCCAGAGCGCGTTGATCGGCACGTTCCAATGAGGAATCGCCCAGGCCACCACCACGCATTTGATCAGGATGACCGCCCAGGCGATCTCCAGAAAAAGACGGTGCGCCCGACTGAGTCCCCCCAGTTTGAAGAGCTTCGCAGTCATGACCCCAGAATAGTCGAATCCGACGAAGGACGCTTCGCGCCCCTTGTCCTGCCCTGCGCATATTCTGATCGGTCGGGCTCAAACCTGCGGAGGACAACAGACTCCCGCCCCCTGCGCCGCCCCTGGGCCCGCCGAAGGATTACCTGCTGTGCATATCCCTCACTGCGCGTTCGCCGCCAGCCAGCGATGCCGTCCGATCGCCTCCGAGGTGCGGATGGCCCGGTCGTAGATCCACAAACGCTGGATGGCCGGTCCCACCCGGGCCATCGGCATCCCGTTGACCCCGCGGAAATGGGGACTGAAACGGCTCCACCCGAACTGGCGCTCACGACCGCCGTCGAGCAACTGACCATCAACAAGGATGCTGATGATCTTGGGACCTCCATCGAGAATGATGGTCACGTTGTGAACCACATCCTGGCCGAGAACACCATCCTCGGTCTTCCAGGACGCATGGGTGCGACCATCCGAAAGCAGCATGCCGAATCCCCCCTTCGGATCGACCCTCAGTATGATTCCCCGCCAATCCGGCGCCCGCGAATCGAGGAGAACGAGGGTTCCGTCGGCCGCCGGCCGACGGATCTGAAAACCAATGCTGACCCCCCTGCGAAAATCGCCGGTTCCGTGATCGGGACGGCTGACATCCCGGCCGAGGAAATCCGGCAGTTCCGGCAATGCCACCTCGTGCTCACGACCGCCGTCCAGGGAGAGATCAAGAACCCGCCCCCGGGCACAGTCCGCCGGCGCCTCGAACTGCCCCCAGAGCCCTTCCACCAATTCGCGGCTGACCTCATGAATTCGCGGAAGATGCTTCTGCGTTTCCGAGAGATAAAAGCGCCCGTCCTCCTCCAGCAGGTCCGGGTAGCTCATCCGCACATAGGGATCGTCATCATAGAGCACAATCTCCGGCTGACTCCAGTCGATGACCAACCCGTCCGACGTCTGCCGTTCGACCCCGCCGCAAAGCCAGACCGGATTGCGATCATCATACCAACGCCCACCATGGTTGTGGAACCAATACAGGTATTTCCCGTTCGCACACTTCCAGGCGAAATTGGCCGCCCGGGGATGTCTCATCAGGCGACCGTCCGGGTAGGCCATGTAGGCCGGCTCCGACCAGGTTCGCCCCCGATCCCGACTGGTTGCGCAGACGGGATGCCCGTCGACCGAGCGGTAGACACAGAAGAAGGAACCGTCGCTCATGACCGAGTAGCTCTGTTCCTCGGCGATCGGTCCGCCTCCCGGAGGCGTCCGCAGGCCGACCTCGCCCTCGGGAAGCGTCTCCCAGAGAAACTTCTCCGGATCGCTTTCCGTATTCAGATTTGGGCTACAAAGCAACCATCCCTCGGAACTGGTGAAGAAACCCTCACCGAATCCCCCAACCTTGTGGATGGACACATAGACATTCCCGTCATGCAGAAACGGCTTCCCGACATTCCAGAAAAAGCGGATCCGGCCGCCATAGGCATTCTTTCGATCAATCTCTGTTTCCCGGACCGGAATCGGGAAACGCCGGACCGACCAACTCCGGCCATGATCGTCGCTGAATTTGAAGACAAAATAGCCCTGCGAATCAACTCTCCGGCAGACGCCTCCGGGATAAGGGGGATCGTCTGCGATCAATTCGCGAAGATTGTCCGTGTTGTGGTTGTAAAAGCAATAGACCCGTCCGGATGCGGCCTTGAAGAGGACCGCATAGGATGCTTCCGGACCGTCGGCCGGTTCCACGTCCACGCAGGGCTCCCAGGTCTTTCCCCGATCCATGCTCCGGCAGGTGACCACGTGCTGGCCGAGTTGACCTTCGGTCCCGGATCCCGTCGTGAAGACGCAGAGCCAGGCGCCGTCATCGGTTCGGATCAGATAGGGCTGGTCACTGTACCCCTCGGTCGGGAGGGTCAGACCGCGACTGACATGACGCGGGTCCGGAACCGGATGGAAGGGGCTGTTCTTGGCGAATCCAGTGCTCATTGGGCGTAACCAAGCCCTATCGAAGGCGGTAACCGGGTCAACGCCGATTCAATTCACCCGGATCAATCCCTGTTGACGGCCGCCGGTTTCCGCCTATCAACACCCTCCCTATGCCTGATTCTTCAGCTGGATTTCGCTCCAACCCTCGTCATCGTGTATTGACCGCGGTTCTCGTGTTGCTCGGTGCCGCCACCCTGGGCCAGGCCCAGGGCTCACAGGCGACCAAAGCGAGTGCCAACCGCTGGGGCACCAGCGAGTTCTACCTTGGAGGATCCTTCGTCGGCGGCGGGACCAACATACTCAAGCAGGATCCGGTCACCCTGGATTTCGACGACGATTGGAATTTCCTCGTCGGCGGCGGCTACAACCTGAACGACAACCTGTACATTGGCGGGGAGATGAACTTCGCCAATACCAGCTTCACCGGGACTGGTTATGATCCCGATACCGGTGAGGAGTCGCGACTCACCCAGAGGCTGAAGCAATGGGCCATCCTGATCGGCGGGGAATACAACCTTCTGACCGGCCCGGTTACACCTTACGTTTCCGCCGGTCTCGGCTTCACGTATATGGAGACCGACGTTCCCGGCGGCGACGCCGAGTTGATCTGTGTTCCCGGCTACTGGCAATGGTGGTGTTACTGGGCCTACCCGGTCTATTCGGATTGGTTCTTCACCTACTACGCAGGCGCCGGCCTCCGCTGGGATGTCAACGACCGCACCGTGGTGCGACTCTCCTACGAATCGAATTGGATCAACGTATCCGGATTGTCCTCCTCCCCCCGTCAGGATGTCTTCAGCCTGACCATCGGCGGCAAATTCTAGTCTCCTGTGGAAATGCGCAGCACCTGAAAGCCCGCGCCTCTCCCCTTCCTCTCACTTGAACCCCAGACCCATGCGCTTCGAGGGCAGGACCGCAGTCGTTACGGGCGGCGGGTCGGGCATCGGCGCGGCCATCGCCGAGCGACTGGCCGGCGAAGGGGCGAAGGTGCTGATCTGGGAGTTGAATCCACAAGGCGCCGAGTCGGTCGTTCAATCCATCTGCCAAGCCGGCGGTGTGGCCGAGGCCGTCGCTTGCGACGTTTCCAGGCTTGAGTCCGTTCAGAATGCAACCCGCCAGGCGGGCACGATCGACATCCTGGTCAACAATGCCGGGATCGCGCATATCGGCACCGCCGAATCGACCACGCCAGAGGACTTCGACCGGATCTTCTCGGTCAATGTCAAGGGGGTCTACCACTGCTTGCACGCCATCCTGCCCTCCATGCGGGCACGGGGCAAAGGGGTCATCCTCAATATGGCGTCCATCGCCAGCCGACTTGGAATCCAGGACCGATTTGCCTACTCCATGAGCAAAGGGGCGGTTCTCGCCATGACGCTCTCCGCGGCCAAGGACTACGTGAGCGCGGGCATCCGCTGCAATTGTCTCTGCCCGGCCCGGATTCACACCCCTTTCGTCGACGCCTACCTCAAGCAGCACTATCCGGATAACCGGGACGAAATGTTCACGCGCCTGTCCGCCTACCAGCCGGTCGGCCGGATGGGTGAGCCCGCCGAGGTCGCCGCCCTCGCCGCGTTCGTCTGCAGCGATGAAGCCGCCTTCATCACCGGTTCCGCCATCGACATCGACGGTGGAGTCATGAACCTGCGGTGACCCGCATGGTGCCACCGGGCCCAAATGAACCGGCAGGCGCAACAACCATGGGGATTCCCCGTGCCAATACCAGCTTGCTCAGGCGGCCAAACACAGGGATGATCATTTCCCATGACAGCCCCGCTCAGCCTTTCTCAGTTGGCGGCCTATGAACGCGACGGATTCATTCTCATCTCCGGTCTGATTCCCTCCCCCATCGTCCGGAAAGCCGAGTCAACTCTCTGGTCCAGCCTCGGGCTCGATCCGGGCGAGAGAACAGGCTGGCCTGTGGGCGCACAGTTCAGGCGTCAGACCCATCCCGATCTGCTGGCCTGCTACACCCCGACCCTGCTTGAAGCGGTTGCCCAACTGGCCGGGGAGGACCTCTCCGCCTTTCCCGCCCCGAGAGCGGTCACATCGATCGTGGGCTTTCCTCCGGTTGACCCTCCCGAGTGGACGTGGCCCCAGCCGCACATCGATCACGCGATCAAGGAAGAAGGCCACAGGACCTTTCCTCGCCCCTTCCGCGTCGCCTCCATGCTTTTCCTCAATGAAGTCGCGCCCCATGGCGGCGGCACCATTGTCTGGCCCGGATCCCACAAGAAGATTGAAGCCCTCGCCCTGAGCGACCGGGAACGTTACGCCACCATGTGGGCCCTCAATCTGGATCTCCACCGTCTGGCGCTGGCGAACCCTGTCGAGCTTCAACCCAGGCAGGGAGACATTCTCTTCTACCAGCACCTCTGTGCCCACGCCGGCAGTTCGAATATCACTTCCCGGCCGCGCGTCGCCTTCAACGCCAAATGGTGAGTGTCACCCGGCGGGAGGCTTTTTCCCGGACAGGCTGAAATGGAAAGTGAACAGACCGACATTCTGGTCGTGGGAGGCGGGGTCGGAGGGTGTGCCGCCGCCCTCGCAGCAGCTTCGGCCGGTCACTCGGTCATCATGACCGAGGAATGCGACTGGATCGGCGGGCAGTTTACTTCCCAAGCCGTTCCACCGGATGAACACGGCTGGATCGAGCACTTCGGTTCCACCGCGACTTACCGATCCTTGCGCCATCAGATCCGCGTCCGATACCGATCAAACCCTGCGCTCAAGCCTGAGTTCCGGGACACTCCGTTTCTCAACCCGGGCAATGGCTGGGTCTCCCCCCTCTGCCACGAACCGCGCGTCGCTCTTTCCGTCCTCGAGGGGATGCTCGCTCCAGCCGTGGCGGCCGGCAGACTGACCATCCATCGGAATACGATTCCCATCGCCGTCGATACGGACGGCGAGGATGTCATCGCTGCCGTGACCTTCCGCCGCTTGGATGACAACTCCGAAAGGCGTGTCCGCGCCCGCTATGTCATCGACGCCACGGAAAACGGCGATCTGCTGCCGCTCTCGGGAACCGAGTTCGTGACCGGAGCGGAAGCCAAGACCGAGACCGGGGAAGCCGACGCCGGGAGCGAGCCGGAACCCGACAATGTCCAGGCGTTCTCCGTCTGCTTCGTCGTCGACCATGACCCTCAAGGCAACCATGTCGGCGCAGAGCCTGCGGACTATGCCTATTGGCGGGATTTCGTGCCACCGCTTCACCCGCCCTGGCCGGGACCCTGGCTGGGTTGGAAAGGCCTCCATCCCCGCACGATGGAGCCTTTCGACTATCATTTCGACCCGACCGGAGAGCCCCCGGGACCCTTCAGCGGCTTGTGGAGTTTCCGCCGCATCATCGACCGGCGCCTCTTTGTCGACGGCGCCTATCCCAGCGATCTCTGTCTGGTCAACTGGCCGATGATCGACTATGTCGGCGGACACCTCCTGACCGGTGACTCTGCCGATCGTGAAAGCCACATCAGCGCCGCCCGTCGCCAAAGCCTGTCTTTCTTTCACTGGCTCCAAACCGAAGCGCCCCGCCCGGATGGAGGTTTCGGGTGGCCGGGTCTGCGCATGCGAGGAGATATAACCGGCAGCGCCGACGGACTCGCGAAAATGCCCTATATCCGGGAAAGCCGCCGCATCCGGGCGGAGTTTACGGTCCGCCAATCCCACGTCGCCGAAACCGATCGCCCGGGCGAGCTCCTGGCCGAACCCTTTGACGACTCTGTCGGGATCGGTTATTACCGGATCGACCTTCACCCGACAACCGGCGGGGACAACTACCTCGACGTCGGCAGCCTGCCCTTCCAGGTCCCGCTCGGCGCACTCATACCGGTTCGCATGGAGAATCTTCTGCCCGGCGCGAAGAATATCGGCACCACCCACATCACCAACGGCTGCTACCGCCTCCATCCCGTGGAATGGACCATCGGCGAAGCGGCCGGGAACCTGGCCGCTCACTGCCTCGACCTGCAGACAACGCCCCGCACAGTCTACCGCGATCCGGCCCGGCGCCGGGCCTTCCAATGCCGTCTCAAGAAGCGCGGCGTCGAGTTGAGCTGGCCGCAATCACTCAACCTTGAGGAAGGCGACCCACACGCCCACGCGCGGCACCCCATCGTCCCCTCTTGATACACTCGACACCTTCCCGCAGACTCGGATCATCATGGCGCTGACCAGCATCAATCCGGCGACCGGAATGACCATCGCCGTGTACGAAGAAACCACGGACCACGATTTGGAAGAGGCGCTAGGCAAGAGCCAGTCGGCCTTTCGTGAATGGCGACAAAGGTCATTCCCGGAACGGGCCGACTGCCTCCGCAGAGTGGCCGGACTGCTGCACGAAGATCTCGCCGCCCATGCCCGGCTGATCACCACGGAAATGGGGAAACCCATTCTCCAGGCCAGGGCCGAGGTCGAGAAATGCTCGTCCGTCCTCGACTACTACGCCACGCACGGTGAGGCCTTTCTCGCGGATGAGGTTCCGGTCGGTGCAGGCGGCGGCAGGGCTATCGTGGCCTACCAACCGATCGGGCTGGTGCTTGCGGTCATGCCCTGGAACTACCCGTTCTGGCAGGTCTTCCGGGCGGCCGCCCCCGCCCTCATGGCGGGCAACGTCATGGTGCTGAAGCACGCCTCCAATGTGACCGGGTGCGCCCTCGAAATTGAACGGATCTTCTCCGCGGCCGGGTTTCCCGACGGTGTCTTCCAGACCCTCCGAATCGGTTCCAGTCGGGTCGGCCCCTTGATCCGGGACCCACGCATCCGGGGCGTCACCCTGACCGGAAGCACCGAGGTGGGCCGCCGGATCGGTGAAGTTGCCGGCCGCGCGCTGAAGACATGCGTGCTGGAACTGGGCGGATCCGATCCGTATCTGATTCTCAAGGACGCCGACCTCGACAGGGCCGTCGCCCTCACCGTGCAGGGTCGCCTGAACAACAACGGCCAGTCCTGCATTGCCGTCAAACGCCTGATCGTCGAGGCCCCCATCCTCCCCGAATTCCGGAAGAGGTACATCGAGGCGACGGAAGGCGTTCGGATGGGAGATCCGCTTGACGAGTCCTTTTCTCTCGGTCCCCTCGCCCGGCAGGACCTGCGGGATGAACTTCATGCCCAGGTCATCACATCCCGGAAGCAGGGGGCACGCCTCCTCCTCGGGGGCACCGTCCCGACCGGTCCCGGATGGTACTACCCGGCGACCGTTCTCGGCGACGTCCGCCCGGGGATGGTTGCCTACGAGGAGGAACTGTTTGGCCCCGTCGCCTCGATCATCGAGGCCGGGGACGCGGAGGACGGGGTCCGGATCGCCAACGATTCCCGATTCGGATTGGGAGGTGGCATCTTTTCGGAAGACCGCGACAAAGCGGTCGCCCTGGCCCGTCGGATTGAGACCGGAGCCGTCTTCATCAATGATTTTGTGAAGTCGCACCCGGCGCTGCCCTTCGGCGGCGTCAAGGACTCCGGATTCGGTCGTGAGCTTGGCCGTCCCGGTATCCGCGCCTTCACCAATATGCAGACGATATCCGTCTCTTGAAATGGTTCCGCCGAGGGTTCGCTGGTCCGCCGCGCCGGTCCGGGCGCCTCGGTCCCCTCAACGAAGTCCGCAGCCGACGGGAAGCCTACAGAACGATGCCGCCGGCCACCGCACAGAGAATGACGAGCAGCCAGGGCGGAAGCTTGAGAAAACGCAGGGCACCGAAGGCCAGCAATGCGAAAACCACCTGCGGACCGCCGGCCACGCCGGAGATCAGGACCGGGCTGTAAAAGGCCGCCCCGAGAAGTCCGACCACGGCCGCATTCGTACCCATCATTGAACTACGAGCAGAAGGCAGGGCCCGCAGTCTGTTCCAATAAGGCATGGCTCCCGGGAGCAGCAACCAGGAGGGCAGATAGATCGCGACCAGGGCGAGCAGGCCGCCCCCAACCCCACCCGGCCCCACATTGATGACGGATCCCAGGTAGGCGGCGAAGGTGAAGAGCGGTCCCGGCATTGCCTGGACGAAACCATAGCCCGCGAGAAAGGTGTCCCGATCCAGCCATCCACGTCCCACCGTGGCCTCCTCCAGCAGCGGAAGGACGACATGCCCCCCGCCGAAAACCAGCGATCCCGAGCGATAAAAGGATTCGATCAGGAAGGCGAGCGGCGCACCCGTGGCCCAGACGAGGATCGGAAGGCCGACCAGCAGGGACGCAAAGGCAAGAAGCCAGGGCCAACCCGTGTTCGTCCCCTGCCCGGCCGGTGTGGCCGCCGACGCATCCGGCACCAGGAACACCCGGCCGGCCAGGGCTCCGGCCACAATCACGGCCACCTGCATCCAGGCCATTGGGAAGAGGATCATGACGCTGGCCGCGAGTATGGCGATGACCGCCCGCTTCGCGTCCGGGCAGAGCTTCGCCGCCATCGTCCAGAGCGCGTTGGCCACGACCGCCACCGCCGCGATTTTCAGTCCGCCGATCCACCCGCCCAGTTCCCATCCATCCGAAAAACCCAACCCGTAGGCAAAGGCCAGCATGAGGGCGGCTGAGGGCAGTGTGAACCCGATCCAGGCGGCCGCACCTCCCAACCATCCGGCCTGTCGCAACCCGATGGAATAAACCACCTGACTGCTGGCCGGACCCGGAAGGAACTGGCAGAGGGCCACCAGATCGGCGAAGGTCGATTCATCCAGCCACTTGCGGCGCCTGACGAATTCCTCATGAAAATAACCCAGATGAGCCACTGGACCGCCGAACGATGCGCAACCAAGGCGAAGACAGACCAGGAGCACTTCCCGCCAGTTTCGATTCACAGGTCTTTGTCTGGGCATCGTCCAAGCGGCGCAAACGCAAAGTGCCGGAGGTCGCCCGGGTTTCTCCTGATCCCCGAGGACCCTGACGGAACGTTCTTCAGACTCCAGGTCGGTCTTCCCGGGCAAATTGTCGAAACCGGAGAAACCGAGTCCACTCACCCGCGCTTTACGTTCTTGCCTGCGGTGGCCCGGGCGGTGTTGTCTCGGGTCCTCCCATGAAAGTCGTCGTCCTATTTGGCGGTACCAGCGCAGAGCGTGATGTCTCGATTGCCTCCGGCCTCCAGGTGGCAAGGGCCCTCCGGAAGAACGGACACGAGGTCGTGGCAGTCGATACCGCCCGCGGCGCCCTCCTGCCGACGGAAGAGGAACGGCTCCTGACCGGATCCGTTGGGCAGATCCCCCCGGAAACCGAGGCTCTTGCCGTGCTCAAGGGATCCGCCCCCGCCCTCTCGAAGGAGGGCCTGCTGGGTCAGGCCGACGTGGTCTTCCTCGCTCTCCACGGCGGGACCGGCGAGGACGGCACGATCCAAGCGGTCCTCGATCTGGCCGGTGTGCCCTACACCGGCAGCGGCCACGCGGCCAGCGCCATGGCCATGGACAAGGATGTCTCCAAACAACTCTTCCGAGCTGCCGGCGTGCCCACGCCCGACTGGCTGATCGCCCCGGCCGACCATGCGGCCATCGTTGCGCAGATCGGCCTGCCGACCGTGGTCAAAGCCAACCGCCAGGGATCCTCCATCGGACTGTCCATCGTGCGGAGAGCCGAGGATCTTGCCGCAGCCATCGATGAAGCGAAACGGTTTGATCCCGAAGTCATGATCGAACGCTTCATACCCGGTCGCGAACTGACAGTCGGAATTCTTGAGGGAATCGCGCTTCCGCCCGGCGAGATCATCCCCCGGCGCAGCGAACACTTCGACTACCAAAGCAAGTATCAGCCCGGCGGGGCGGAGGAGATTTTCCCGGCCAACCTGACACCCGACCAGGAAACGGAAATCCAGAGCCTCGCCCTGAAGGCCCACCGAGCTCTCAAGCTGGGCGCTTACAGCCGGGTGGATTTCCGGCTCGACGAAGCCGGGGCCTTCTGGTGCCTCGAGGTCAATACGCTCCCCGGGATGACGGCGACCAGCCTTCTCCCGCAGGCCGCCCGGGCAGCCGGTATCGATTTCGAGTCGCTTTGCGAAAGAATCGTTCATCTCGCAGTTGAAAGGGCACCTTCCGTCAAATGATGTCATCCTCGGATCAGAGATTCCTCGGGATCGAAATCGGCGGCACCAAGCTCCAGGTGTCTGTCGGGACCGCAATGGGCACCCTCATCGAAACTGCCCGCGCCAACGTGCCCAAGGGCGCTGGAGGAGGCGAGATCCGCGCCATCATCCTCGATCTCTGCCGGCAGTTGATTGCAAATCACGCTGTTTCGGGAGTGGGCGCAGGCTTCGGCGGGCCGGTCGATATTCGAACAGGAACCATTGCCCGATCGCATCAAGTCGAGGGATGGGACGGGTTCTCGCTCCGGTCCTGGCTCGAGGGCACCCTCGACCTGCCCACCGCGGTTGAAAACGACTCCAATACGGCGGCACTCGCTGAAGCGCGCCTCGGCGCCGGTTCTGGCCACAACCCCGTTTTCTACACCAATCTCGGCAGTGGGGTCGGAGGTGGCCTGGTCCATAATGGAAGAATCACCCACGGTCGTCCTCCCGGTGAAGCCGAGATCGGCCATCTCCGCCTTTCCCCCGGCGGACCGATCGTGGAATCGGTCTGCTCGGGCTGGGCGCTCGACCAACGCCTGCGCGCACTCGCGGCCGAACACGCCGATTCCACCCTGGCCCGAATGCTCTGTGACATGACCTCCGGAGAATCCCGCGTCCTGCCCGAGGCCCTCGCTGGCGGCGACGTGCATGCGCGTCAGGCCCTTGACGAAACGGTTGAGGCGTTTGGCTTCGCCCTCTCCCACGTCGTCCACCTGGTCTCCCCAGAAATCATCGTGATCGGAGGCGGGCTTTCCCATCTGGGCGACGTCTTTGTCGCCCCGCTCAAGATCGCCCTCGCATCCAATATCATGGAAGCCATGCTTCCCGCACCCGATATCCGAACCGCCACCCTCGGCGAAGAAGTCGTCCCGACGGGTGCCATTCTTCTCGCGGCCGATGCCGCGGCGCAGACCCACTGAAATGAATATCAAGAGCTGGACAACCGACTACCTCGACAAGCATTGCCGGACGATGGCCACGGTCCAGGCCGACGCGATGGCCAACCTCCGCAGCCACTTCGATCGCGCGCTGGCCGCAGACCGACGGATCTTTGTCTGTGGCAACGGCGGCAGTGCCGCCAACGCTTCCCACTTCGTGACCGACCTTGGCAAAGGGGCCTCGGATGCGATCGGCCGCCGTTTCCGCTGCCAGAGCCTGAACGACAACGTCCCCTGGATCACGGCAATCGGCAACGACTATGCCTACGAGGATGTTTTCGTCCGCCAGCTGGAGAATCTCGCCGAGGCCGGCGATCTGCTCATGGTCATGACGGTGAGCGGCAACTCCCCCAACCTGGTCAAGGCCGTCGACTGGGCCAATGCCCACGGACTCACCACCATCGGACTGGTCGGAGGAAAGGGCGGGATCGTTGCCGAAAGGGCCCGATCCGTCATCCGGATCGACGATACGCATTACGGTCGGGTCGAAGACGCCCACATGTTGATTTGCCATCTCCTCTGCTATTCCTATATGGAGAAGGTTGATCAGTAAGCGCACTTTCCAAACATGTCCGCCCGACCCATCTCATCCCTCTCCCGCCGCCAGTTCCTGCTGCGCACCCTCGGTCGCATCGCCGCCGGGACCGCCGTTATTCCGACCCTGAAGGCCTCCCCCTCCAAGGAGCCTCCCTTCAGGATCTCCCTCGCTCAATGGTCGGTCCGGCAGATGCACAACGATGGGATCGTCCCCGCCGTCGAATTCCCGGTCTACACCCGGCAAAAGTTCGGGATCGATGCCGTCGAATACGTCAATACCTTCTTCCCGAAGGACGGAACCCTCGGCGATTTCGTGAACGAGTTGCGTCAGCGTTGTGAAGACCAGGGCGTCAAGAGTCTGCTCATCATGTGCGACGGTGAAGGGCACCTCGGGGATCCGGACAAGGGTGCCCGTCTCCAGGCAGTCCGAAACCACGAAAAATGGCTCGACGCCGCTGCGGAACTCGGCTGCCACTCGATCCGGGTCAATGCCCATTCCGAAGGCACCTACTCCGAACAGCTCGAGCTTGCGGCCGACGGTCTGCAGCGTCTTTCGGCTCTGGCTCAGGCGTCCGACCTGAATGTCATCGTCGAGAACCACGGCGGGCTCTCCTCCAACGCGGAGTGGCTGGAAGCGGTCATCAGGAAAGTCGCCCTGCCCAATTGCGGGGTCCTTCCCGATTTCGGCAATTTCCAGGAACACGACCGCTACTCCAGCGTCCAGCGCCTCATGCCCTACGCCAGGGGAGTCAGCGCCAAGAGTCATGATTTCGACGAAGACGGCAACGAAACCGGGACCGATTACTTCCGGATGATTCCGATCGTGCTGCGGTCCGGCTACCGGGGGCATATCGGGATCGAGTATGAAGGCAGCGTGCTCTCTCCGGACGAAGGCATCCTGGCCACCAAGCGACTTCTGATCCGCACCCGCGACGCCTGGACGGCAGGGGCCTGAGAGCGGGTTATTCTTCCTCGGACGGCCTCTGAGGACGGCCTCTGCGGTCCGTCCGTAATCTCAGGCTTTCGGTCAGATTGCGATCGAACCTGCGATCTTCCTTCCCGATTCGACATTCCCCGAGGTGTGTGCACTTTCGGCTCTTTCCAACCGCTCGACTGATGACACCATCCAACCTCCTCTCCGCCCTCAATTGGCGTTACGCCACCAAGCAATTCGATGCCACCCGTAAAATTCCTGGGGACGCCTGGGAAGTGCTCGAGCGGGCCCTTGTCCTCGCGCCGTCGTCGTTCGGGGTGCAGCCCTGGCAGTTCCTCGTCATTGACGATCCGGAAGTCCGGACGCAGCTCTCGGCCGCTTCCTGGGGTCAGACGCAGCCCGTCGACGCCTCCCACTATGTCGTTTTCACCATCCGGAAGAATCTGGATGACGTTCATATCCAGCGCTATATCGAGGATGCCGCCGCAACCCGCGGTATTCCGGTCGAGTCCCTTGATGGCTACAAGAACGTTGTCGTCGGTTTTGTCGAAAGACTGCGCGAAGCGGGCACGCTTGATGCCTGGGCCGCCCGTCAGGTCTATATCGCCCTCGGTCAGTTCATGACTTCGGCTGCCGTTCTCGCCATCGACACCTGTCCGATGGAGGGTATCGACCCGGCCAAGTACGACGAGATCCTGGGATTGACCGGCACCGATTATGCGACTGTCTGCGGTTGCGCCGCCGGCTACCGCTCGGCGTCGGACAAGTATGCGACCACCCCGAAGGTGCGCTTCCCGGGCGACATGGTCGTGAAGCATATCTGATCCCGGCAGAATCTTCAGGAGAGCCTTTACGCCTCGACCCACCGGTAGGCCGGCCCCAGGGCCGGATTCCGGCTCAGTCACGATCCGCGCAGTCAATCCCAAGGCATGCGCGCACGTGCCACCAGAGAGTCGCCTTGGCCGTTCGAAACCGCGTGGTCGGGCGCTTTTTCGGTTGAGGGGGATCCCTCCTTGGGCACACTGATCGCCAACCTGTCCATCCCCTTCACCCATATCCGCATGCATTGCTACGCAGCCAAGGAACGATCACCGGGAGAGAAGCGAACCGCGCTGACCCCTTCCACCGGAAACATACTGGTCAAACTCGGCCTCGAGGTCTCGGCCGAGCGAGGTCTCGGCACCATGAGCGGTTATCTCGACGAGGCCTATGCGAAATCGGGAGTGAAGCTGATATCCGACCATGCTGCCGCCCTTGGACAGGCCGGTCTTGTTCTCGGCGTACGCAAGCCAAACCCGGAGGCCATTGCCGCCATGAAACCGGGCACCATCCTGATGAGCCACCTCGACCCGTTCAATGAACCGGACCTGGTCAAGGCGCTGGCCAAGGCCGGGATCAGTGCGATCAGCCTGGAAATGATCCCCCGGACCACCCTCGCCCAGAAGATGGACGTGCTCAGCTCCCAGGCCAATCTCGCCGGCTACTCGGCCGTCGTCCAGGCCGCCGCCCGGATCCAGAAGATCCTTCCCATGATGATGACACCGGCCGGGACAATCAATCCCTGCCGGGTCTTCATTATCGGCGTCGGCGTGGCCGGACTCCAGGCCATCGCCACGGCCAAGCGACTCGGTGCGCGCGTCGAGGCGTTCGACACCCGTCCGGTGGTCGAGGAACAGGTCCGTTCTCTAGGAGCCAAATTCGTCAAGATCGACCTCGGCGAGACCGGCCAGACCGCCCAGGGCTACGCCAAGGAACTGACCCCAGAGCAACTCCAGATGCAGCGCGACGGCATGGCCAAGGTCTGCGCCACTTCGGATATCGTGGTGACCACGGCCAAGCTTTTCGGACGCAGGGCCCCCATCGTCGTGACACGCGAAATGGTCGCGGGCATGCAGGCCGGCTCGGTCATCGTGGACCTCGCGGTGGAGGGTGGCGGCAACGTCGAGGGATCGAAGCTGAACGAGGAAGTCATCACCGAGAATGGGGTGATCATCATCGGAGACGGTTGTCTTGAGGGCGCAGTGTCCACTCATGCCAGCCAGGTCTTCTCCAGCAACCTGGCCGCATTCATTGAGCATTTCTGGGATGCCGAAGCCAAGACCTTCAACCTCAACCTGGAAGACGAAATCATGAAAGGCTGCCTGATCACCCACGGCGGCAAAGTCGTCCATGAGCGATTCCAGAACCTGAACTGATCCCCACTCCACGCCCCGACCTCCCCCCTCTTTTTCTCAAACCCATGGAACTCATCCTACTGGTCTTCATCTTCGTCCTCGCGGCCTTCCTCGGCTTCGAGCTCATCTCGAAGGTGCCCTCCCAACTGCATACGCCGCTGATGTCCGGGTCCAATGCCATCTCCGGCATCACCATCGTCGGAGCGCTCATCGCGGTCGGCTCGGCCGAGCACAACACGGTGAACATCGTCATCGGAACCCTCGCGGTTGTCCTCGCCACTATCAATGTGGTCGGCGGCTACCTCGTCACCGACCGGATGCTGGCCATGTTCAAGAAGAAGGAAGGGGGGAAGAAGTAAGCCATGCATTCCCTCATCCTGATCAATCTCAGCTATATCGTCGCTTCCATCCTCTTCATCTTCGGGTTGAAGATGCTGGGGAATGCCCAGACGGCCCGGCGCGGCAACCTGATTTCCGCCATCGGCATGCTCATCGCGGTTGTCGTCACCCTCCTTGACCGCCAGGTCCTCGACTTCAAGTGGATCGCCATCGGCCTCATCGTCGGCACCGTCATCGGGGCACCCGCCGCCAAGCTGGTCAAGATGACCGCCATGCCTGAGATGGTCGCGCTTTTCAACGGATTCGGCGGACTCGCCAGCCTTCTGGTCGGCTGGGCCGAATACCAGAAGATCGTCTCCGAGGGTTGGGCCGCTTACCTCTTCCGCAACCCCACCGCCACTGTCTTTTTCACTTCGACCGTCATTGTCCTGGCCGTCCTGATCGGCGGGATCACCTTCACCGGTTCGGTCTACGCCTACCTCAAGCTGTCCGGCCGGGTCAGCGGACGAGCCAAGGTCTTCGGCGGGCAGAAACTGCTCAACCTGTCCGTCGCCGTCCTCATCGTCGCTGTCGGATTCCTGTTTGTGATCCGGGGCGAAGGACACAACGTTTATCCGGAATTCGTCGGTCTGGTGGTGCTTTCGCTGCTGCTCGGACTCCTCGCCGTCATGCCGATCGGCGGCGGCGACATGCCGGTCGTCATTGCAATCTTGAACAGCCTCTCCGGTCTGGCCGCAGCCGCGGCCGGCTTCGTCATCGCCAACAACGTGCTCATCGTGGCCGGGTGTCTGGTCGGCGCCAGCGGCGTCATCCTGAGCATCATCATGTGCAAGGCGATGAACCGCACCATCGGCAACGTCCTCTTTTCGGGCTTCGGCGCCTCGGATGCCGGATCCGGCGGGACCGCCATGGAAGGAGAACTCAAGCCCATCTCCGCGGCCGATACCTACTATGTTCTCGAAGCGGCCCAGAGCGTGGTCATCGTTCCCGGCTACGGGATGGCCGTGGCCCAGGCCCAGCACGTGGTCAAGGAACTCGGGGATCTCCTTGAGTCGAACGGGACCGAGGTCCGCTTCGCCATCCATCCGGTGGCGGGACGCATGCCTGGCCACATGAACGTCCTCCTCGCCGAGGCCGACGTGCCCTACGAGCAGCTGGTCGAGATGGACAACATCAACCCGACCATGCCGTCGGTCGACGTCGCCATCGTCATCGGCGCCAACGATGTGGTCAATCCGGCCGCCACCAACGACAAGGCATCCCCCATCTACGGCATGCCGATCATCAATGCTCACGAGGCCAAGACCGTCATCTGCCTGAAGCGCGGCAAGGGCACCGGATTCTCCGGCCTGGAAAACCAGCTCTTCCTCCTCCCGCAGACCCGCATGCTTTACGGCGACGCCAAATCCTCCATCCAGGGTCTGGTCTCCGAGTTCAAGAACGCGTAGGCCGGAGAACCGAGGGACTGCAGGAGAGGCTTTATGCCTCGATGCCACCCCCGTGGAGGAGGCGATCGGGAATCAACCGGTTCTCGTGACGAATGGCGGCATGTCTTCATCCCACGTCGAATCGAGGGACAAACCCTCTCCTACCGGAGGACAGGCCCTCAGATCCTCGCCGCTGAGTTCGCACTTCCACTGTTCGTGGGTTTACTTCCGCCGGCTTCCTTTCCAGAATCCTGATTCTTCATGGCTACCATCTGGCGCGTCTCCGGCTATCTCTTCAAATACCGCGGTCTTTTCGGGCTGACTCTCCTGCTTGCCCTGGGAAGCACGCTCTTCCTCATCGCCATCCCCCAGATCATCAAGCAGATCTTCGACCGGATCATCGCCCCCGGACGAACCGACCTGCTCGGCTGGGGCATCGGGGCCATCACCATCTGCTATTTCGGACGGGACCTGCTGAACTGCCTTCGTATCCGAATCAACAATACACTGGAGCAGAACGTCCTGATCGACCTCCGGCGCGACCTCCACCGCAAGCTTCTCGACCTGCCGATCGGCTACTACGACAAACGCAAGTCGGGCGAGATCGCCTCGCGGGTGATCGAGGACGTCCAGAACGTGGAGCGGGTCATCCTCGACGGATCCGAGCAGGGCACGGTCGCCCTGCTGACCGTGATCGGCATTTCGGCCATCCTTTTCACCCAACAGCCCCTCCTGGCGCTTTTCGTCATCCTCCCCCTGCCCGTCGTCTTCTGGCTCTCCATCCTCCATTTTCGGGCCACCCGACGGAACTGGAGAAAGGTGCGGCAGAGTGCGGGCGAACTCAATTCCCTCCTGGTCGAGGATATCCAGGGCAACCGGTTGATCAGTTCCTTCGCCCTGAAGGACCGGGAAACCAACCGCTTCATCGGGATCGCGGTCGAACTGAAGAACCGGACCCTCCACGCCATGTACCGCTGGTCCCTCCACGGCCCAGGGACCAATTTCATCACCAGCCTGGGCAGTGTCGCCGTGGTCGGATTCGGCGGCTACCTCCTGATCCAGGGAGGCAATGCCCCGGGCACCTTCACTTTCGGCGATTTCGTGGCTTTCTTCGCCTACTGCGCCCTGCTCTACCAGCCGATCAGCACCCTCAATTCGATCAACCACCTCTTCGCCGCGGGCAAGGCCTCGGCCGAACGGGTTTTTGAGATTCTCGACCATCCGATCGGGATTGAGAACGCACCGGACCCGCTTCCCTTCCCCGATGGCCTCATCCGGGTGCATTACACGGGAGTGTCGTTCTGCTATCCGGACCGATCCGAGGTGCTCGAGGATTTCACCCTCGAGATGCCACCAGGCAAAGTCACCGCCATCGTCGGGCATACCGGCGCCGGAAAATCGACCATCGCCAATCTCCTCCTGCGCTACTATGACGTGACCGCCGGTTCGGTCACGATCAACGGGACGGACGTCCGACAAATCGACCTGGATTCCCTCCGACAGAATATCGGGTTCGTCGCCCAGGATCCCTTCCTCTTCGACGGCTCCGTGGCCGACAACCTGCGCCTGGCCCGCGAGGACGCGACCATGGACGATATGATCGCCGCGCTCGATGCCGCCTGCTCCTGGGATTTCGTCCAGAATCTTCCGGACGGGATCAACACCATGATCGGCGAACGCGGCATCCGCCTCTCCATGGGCGAAAAACAACGTCTGACCATTGCCCGGGTCATCCTGAAGAATCCTCCCCTCGTCATCCTCGACGAGGCCACCTCCAGCGTCGACACCCTGACCGAGGCCCGAATCCAGACCGCGATAGACAACCTCGTCCAGCGACGAACCACCCTGGTGATCGCCCATCGCCTCTCCACCGTCCGCCGCGCCGACCAGATCGTCGTTCTCGAACAGGGCCGCATCCTCGAATCCGGCTCTCACCGGGACCTGATCGAAAGAGGTGGTCACTACGCAGACCTCTGGCGCGCCCAGACCGACCTGATTCCGGAATTCAGCTGAGTGGTGTGTCGGTTGCATTTTCGCAAATCATTCCTTCTCCGGTGTAGAGCAACGTCGCTGTGCGACGTTTAGTCCGACCGACGGACACGCCACACAGCGGCCTGGCTAAAGGTTTTCTCGTCCAGGCCCCTGGCAATTCGTTACATCTGGACAGACGCCTGGGAACCACCGCCTCACCCATCGCGACGACCCATTTGTGCAATTGCAGCATGATTTGCATTGTCAGGGGACCGGGCTCCGAACTAGACTGCTTGATCAGGGACGGCCGTCCGGCCCAACCGGACCGAGGCGAGCGCAACCCGTCCCCGTTCATCAAGATGAGTGACCCACGGAATCCCCAGATCAAGCACCTTCGAACCCTCAAAGCCGAAGCCCGTCTCGGCGGTGGCCCGGACCGGATCGAGGCCCAGAAAGCCAAGGGTAAACTGACCGCTCACGAACGCATCGATCTGCTCCTCGACGAGGGCTCGTTCCGCGAACTCGACGCCTTCGTCCGCCGGGGAGATTCCCAGTTGATGGGCGACGGGGTCGTGACCGGCTACGGAACGATTGACCAGCGTCTCGTCTATGTCTACTCCCAGGATTTCACCGTTTTCGGGGGGAGTCTCGGGCTCGGACATGCGAGCAAGGTGGTCAAACTCCAGGACCTCGCGATCAAGAACGGAGCACCCATCATCGGCCTGAACGATTCCGGCGGGGCCCGCATCCAGGAGGGAGTGGTCAGCCTCGCCGGTTACGCCGACATTTTCCTCCGCAACGTGTTGAGCAGCGGGGTCATCCCCCAGATTTCCTGCATTCTCGGCCCCTGCGCCGGCGGGGCCGTCTACTCGCCGGCCATCACGGACTTCATCGTGATGACGAAGAAGACCAGTTATATGTTCGTGACTGGCCCCGAAGTGGTCAGGTCCGTCACCCACGAGGAAGTCACCGCCGAGGAACTGGGCGGCGCCGTCACGCACAATGAGACCAGCGGGGTCGCCCACTTTGCGGCCGACAGTGAGGAACACGCCCTTTTCCTCGTCCGAACCCTCCTCGGGTTCATCCCCTCCAACAACCTGGAGGAACCCCCGAAGCGCGAATGTGACGACGACCCGCTCCGGACCGAGGAGATCCTTGATACGTTCATCCCGGACAATCCGAACAAGCCCTATGACATGCACGAAATCATCCAGCATATCGTGGATCGGGGGGAGTTCATCGAAGTGCACGAGCACTACGCCCAGAACATCCTGATCGGCTTCTCGCGGTTGAACGGCCGCAGCGTCGGGATCGTGGCCAACCAACCCCAGGTCCTGGCCGGCGTTCTCGACATCAATGCCTCGGTCAAGGCGGCCCGCTTTGTTCGTTTTTGCGATTGCTTTAATATCCCGATCATCACCTTCGTCGATGTTCCCGGCTTCCTCCCGGGGGTCGGCCAGGAACACAACGGGATCATCAAGCACGGGGCCAAACTACTCTATGCCTTCGCCGAGGCCACCGTCCCCAAGGTCACCGTGATCACCCGGAAAGCCTACGGCGGCGCCTACGACGTGATGAGCAGCAAGCATATCCGCGGCGACATCAATCTGGCCTGGCCGTCGGCCGAGATTGCCGTGATGGGCCCCGAAGGCGCCATCAACGTGCTCAAACGCAAGGAGCTGGCAGCCGACGACAACCCGGACGCCCTGCGCACCCGCCTGGTCAACGAATACCGGGAGGCCCACGCCAACCCCTATGTGGCCGCCAGCTACGGATTCGTCGACGACGTCATCGAGCCCAGCCAGAGCCGACCACGACTGATCAACGCCTTGGAGATGCTTCAGAACAAGCGCGACGAAAACCCGCCGAAGAAGCACGGCAATATCCCGCTCTGATGCGAACCGGAGAACCTGATCTGCCGCCCGGTGTAGCCACTTCGCTGTGTCGAAGTGCACGCGCGACCCAATGGAACGCCGACACAGCGGCGTTGCTACAACCACTTGCATGTGTAGCCACGGCAGTCTCTTGCCCTGCCGCCCGTCGATACGCCCCACGAGACTGGGGCGACTACATCAGATCCGATCGCGCAGAAGATCTTAACCAGGGGTTCGGATCAGCAGAGTTCCCCTCCAGACCCTGTCGCCACAACGATTGACGAGGAATCCACCGTGCCACTGAAAAAAGTCCTTATCGCCAACCGCGGGGAGATCGCCGTCCGCATCATCCGCGCCTGCCGTGAAGTCGGCTGCGTGCCCGTCGCTGTCTATTCCGAAGCGGACCGGATGGCCCCGCACGTCCGGATGGCGGACGAAGCCTATCTGATCGGCCCACCGCCCGCCGTTGAAAGCTACCTGAGGATCGACAGACTCATCGAGGTCGCCAAGCGGGCGGGCTGCGATTCGATCCACCCCGGTTACGGTTTCCTGGCCGAAAACGCCGAGGCCGCCCGCGCCATGATCAAGGCCGGGATCATCTGGATCGGCCCCTCTCCTGAAGCCATTGATCTCATGGGGGACAAACTGACCGCTCGTGCCACCGTCGAGGCGACCGGCATGCCACTGGTCCCCGGGGTGGGCAAGGCCGGACGGATGTCGGATGAGGAGTTGCTGGAAGCGGGTGAAAGCATCGGCTACCCCCTCCTGGTCAAGGCGGCCGCCGGAGGCGGAGGCAAGGGCATGCGCGTGGTCGAGTCGACCGGCGAATTGGGCGAGGCCATCCGGGTGGCCCGGCGGGAGGCGTCCGCCGCCTTCGGCGACGACCGGGTCTACGTCGAGCGCCTCATCCGCAACGCCCGCCATATCGAGATCCAGCTCCTCGGCGACCAGCACGGCAACATCATTCATCTGGGCGAACGCGACTGTTCGATCCAACGCCGGCACCAGAAACTGATCGAGGAATCCCCCTCCCCGATCATGGATGAGGCTCTGCGGCAGAAGATGGGCATGGCAGCCGTCCGTGCCGCCCAGGCCGTCAACTACACCAGTGCCGGAACGGTGGAGTTCGTCCTCGACAACGATACCCGGGAATTCTTCTTCCTCGAGATGAACACACGTCTTCAGGTCGAGCACACCGTGACCGAGCGAGTCACCGGGATCGACATCGTCAAGGAAATGCTCCGGATCGCCGCCGGCGAAAAACTCCGACACCGGCAATCAGACGTCCGCCTGAAGGGCCATTGCATCGAGTGCCGGATCGTGGCCGAGGACCCCCTGAACGGCTTCATTCCCTGCACCGGGAAGATCGTCGGCCTGGAAACCCCGACCGGGCCGGGCATCCGGGTGGACACCGGGATCGCCTTCGGGTCCGAAGTCTCCCCCTACTACGACTCCCTTCTGGCCAAGCTGGTCGTCTGGGATGAGAGCCGGGAGGAAGCCATCATCCGGACAAGGCGCGCCCTCGAGGAGTTCCACATTACCGGCATCCCCACCGCCATTCCTTTCTTCATCCAGATGATGAATACGCCGGAGTTCAAGGAGGGCAGGATCCACACCAAGTTCCTCGAAACCGAGTTCCTGACCAAGGAGAAGCAGACGCCGGAGCTGATGGAGGTCGCCGCCCTGGCCGCCGCCCTCCTCGCCCACCAACGGACGCGGCGGGCCATTGTCCAGGAAAACAAACGCCCCTCATCCACCTGGAAAGACCGGGCTCGCCACGCCCAGATGGCGAGGAGGCTTTGACGGGGATGAGAGTCTTGCCCACGAATCTTCACGAAACTTCACGTAACTTCCCGAATCTTCACCCATCGGCAAGTGATTTCTCCTATGCTCAAACGCATCTTCCAAGACCGAGTTTCCGCCCGTCTCAGGCGATTTTATTCGTGTTGATTCGTGAAGATTCGTGGGCAACAAAACCCTCCTCGACGCCATGAAATACATAGCCACCATCGGCGAGAATGCCTATACCATCAGTATCGATGGTCAGGATACCGTGAAGATCGATGATCGGGCCGTCCCGATCGACATGCAGGCCTCGACCGACGGCACCCTGCACAGCCTCCTCATCAACGGGCGCTCCCATGCCGTCCGCCTCCAGGCCAATGAAGACTGCTACCGGGTGCAGATCGGCGGCGAGATCTATGAAGTCGTGGTCGAGGACGAGCGCACCCACCGCCTGGCCGGGGTGAAGAGCGCCCTCGGCGGACAAGCCGGTGAGGTCGTGATCAAGGCGCCCATGCCCGGGGTGATCGTCGAAACGTCCGTGGCGGCCGGCGACACCGTGACCAAAGGCCAGACCCTCGTCGTCCTCGAGTCGATGAAGATGCACAACGAGTTCAAAGCGCCCAAGGACGGGACCATCCACGCTCTCCGGGTGAAAAAGGGCGACAAAGTCGACAAGAACGCCGTCATGCTGACTCTGCACTGACATGAACAGTGCCTCCTTGACCATCCTGGGACAGCCTGCAGGCCAAGGCGGCGAACCTCGGATTTATCCATTCAATCATTCCTTCGTCCAGACCAACCGATTATCGATGAAGAGAAACCTTTTTGTGCTTCTCATCAGCGCCCTGGCCGGCTGCAGCGCCATTCCAGACAAGGTCCCGTATCACCCGCTCGATCCCGAAGGAGGATATTCCGCTCTGCACGTAGGTAAAGATACCTGGCAGGTCCGCTTCACCGGGAATCAATACCTGGCGGGCAGCACGGTTCGTGAACTGGCTTTCCTAACCTGCGCGGATCTTGCCGAGGAAGCCGGCTACGATTGGTTCATTGTCACCGAAGAGATCAACGAAAGTGCCCATATTCTGGAGGGGACGACCTTCAGCGGGGTGGCACGACCTCAAGTCAGCTCGGGCTGGAGCGGTGGAGTCGACGGCCTCACCGGCTCACAAACGACCCAAGACAGGTTCATTCCCCAGTTCTTCTTTGAAATTCGTTGCTTTCACGCCAAGCCGGACGTCGCGAACTCTCATGAAGCCAAGGCGGTCCTCGAGAGCCTGCGGGAAAAATACGCGATCCCACCCAGATTGCCCAAACCCGGCACCTCGTAGGGCCGGACGCATCAGGGAAAAATCGGAAAGGGGGCACAAAGCCCGTCCCCTTCCGAATGATCTTCGTCAGTTCATCCTCATTTGAAATCCGACAAGACGGAGAGCGGAGCGGGCATCCCTTCGAAAGGGCGGACCGAGGCGCGAACCTACGGACGGATGCTTCACAGGACCGTCCTCTTCCGTCAGATCGGGGTGTAGTCGGGTCGCGTCGGTTTCTTCTCCTTGCCGCCGAGGTCGAGCGGCTCGACTGTTTCGCGAAGAGCTTCGAGGCTTTCACGGACGATCGCGCCCATGCTGGCGCATCTCTCGAAGGTGGGTCGCTCGTAATGCTCGGCCAGTTCCCTCCGCAATTGCACGACGGACTCCGGGGTCGAAATGGTGTCCTGTTCCATCACGTCGAGAAAGCGGTTGAGCCGGATCCGGGCGATCCGCATCCGACGGTAAATCTGGGCGCGTTCCTCCAGCTGGTACTGGAGATAGGATTCATGAGTCAGCTCGCGGATACAGAAGAGGGTCAGGTCCCGGTTCTCCACGAAGTACTGGGTCAGGTAGAAATTCTTTCTCCCGATATAACACTCCTGGTCAAAATCCATGGCCCGGAAGCGGACCTGGATCTCCTCGATGTCCGGGGTCATCTCGACCACGAAATTGTAGGAACGCATATCGCCGAGCAGCCGGACAAAGCATCGCTCGTTGAATTTCACAAACTCCTTGGCGATGCGGATCTTCTTCAGCCGTCCGCTGTGCAGCCAGTCGCGGATGAAGACATCGCCGGGAATCCCGACGACATGTTCCTCGATCAGGGTGTCCCCGCAGGTCAGGAAGTGCACCCGGTTCGGACTGAGCAGGTATTCCAGTTCCAGTCCGTAGACCCGGGAGGCATCGGCCTTCTTGATGTAGAAGAAGTCCTGGTTGCCATTCTGTTCGTTGACTATGCGGATCCGAAAGGGCTGGGAATTGCCGAACTCGCAGAAATCGATCCGGTCGACGAAGAGGTGATCCTGGTCGACATCGGCGCCGACCGACTTGAGCAGGCCGTAGACCTGAAGCAGATGCTCGTTGAGCCGCTTGCGCTGGGCGGGTTCATACACGACGGTGACCCAGAAGGTGTCCCGGTACTCCTCATCGTAGAGCGGCGCGGCCTCATGAAAACGGAGGAGCCGGTTGTAGGTCAGCGGCAGATCGATCTCCCGATTGGAGGAGGAAAGGTATTCCCGCAGAGCCGGGATGATCGGATAGGACGGCTTCTTCCGGCTGATGACCGGCTGGCCCGCCCATTTCTCGAACGCCGCCGTCGTCAGGTCGGGCAGCCGTGAGTCAACATCCCGTCGTTTGCGCGTGGTGGCCATGATCAGAAAACGCGCTGACCCCCGGGCCGACCGCGGTCCGGGGGCGCGCTTTCCTTCAATCAATGGCCGAAACGGCGGGGTTCAACTTCTTTCGCCCAGCCATTCACAAACTTTCGGCCAAACCTTTTTCTGGGCATAGCCACCAATGGAGAGGCCGATATGCCCGGCCGGGACCACAATCATCTCCTTGTCCCTGGACGAGACGAGGTCGTTGAGCGGGCTGCTCTGCGCCGGCGGCACCAGGTCATCCTTCTCCGCCATCAGGTTCATCAGCGGACAGGTGATCTTCCGCAAATCCACGATGTGCTTGCCGACCGTCATCCGGTTCTGGACAAGCAGGTTCTGCTGGAAAAGGCATTTCTGGCCCATTGCCGGGGTATCTCACCGGGAACCGGCACATTGTCGTTGAGCCAGGTCTCCATGGTCAGGAAATCCTCAAGGAAGCCCTCCTTGTGGGAATTCTCCCAGAACCCGATCGGCTTCTCGATGAGGTTCTGGACGGGTTTGAGCATGAGAAACGCGTTCTGCAGGAACTCGGCCGGCATGCTTGCCGACCGAATCCACGAACTTGTCGACATCGAAGCTACTCCGGATCCGTCCAGAGATTGATCAACCCTTCGCGGGTTGAGAAATCGATCCCGGCAGCAAGGGTGAGCAGGTTCTTGACCAGCCCCTGGTGCATGGCGGTGAACATGGTCGCGATCGTTCCGCCCATGCAATAGCCGAGCAGGCTGGTCTTGGCGCAATCGCAGCGTTCCCGCAGGTAATCGACCGCGTTGAGCAGATACCCGTTGATATAGTCGTCCGGCGTCAGGTAGCGCTCGGCCTGATTGGGCACACCCCAGTCGAGCAGATAGACATCGAAGCCGGCATTGACGAACTGGGCGATGACGCTGCGGCCTTCCTTCAAATCGAAAATGTACGGCCGATTGACCAGCGCGAAGACAAAGAGCAGCGGTGTCTTGTACTTCGGCTTATCGCTTCCGATGTAATGGAAGAGCTTGGCTTTGTCCTCCTCGTAGACGACCTCGCAGGGCGTCACGCCTTTGCGGACCTTGCGGGCCTTCTCAAAGACAAAGGGCATGGCGGCCAGGCGCCGCAGATTGGCGAAACCCTCCTCGATCACGGAATCCTGCCATTCCGAGGCGGTTTCTTCGGGTGATTTTGTTTCAGTCATGGCAATGGAAGTTCAAGGGACACGCTCTCAGGATCCGGGGCTCCGCTTCCGGGGCACCGCCTTGCGGGCCGGCTTGGCCGGTGCGGGTTTCTTCGCTGCGACCGGTTTCTTTTCCGCAGCGGGCGGCGCGGCCGGTGGAGGGGCGGCCTTGCCGTTGGCCTCGATTCTTGCAAGTCGGCTGTCGATCGCAGCGATCGTGGTGTCGACCTCCTCGACCCGGTCGAGGAGACGGCGCTCCATGTGCCGGATGGCAAGGAGGATCCCATCGATATCCTCCCGGGCCGGGACCTCCGCGCCGTGATGGGCCCGGGTCATGAAGTCCGAGGATATCTTCTTGAAATCCATGGCGCCGTCCATCCCGTGCTTCATGTATTCAAGAAACTGGGGCGAACGGACAAAATCCTCCCAGGTTTGGGTCATGACCTTGAGCATGCCCGAACGCATGTCCCTCAACGCATCCGGAGGGGGCTGGGAGGGGCTGTAGCGGGTCCAGACCTGGGCCATGTCAGTGAAGGCATCCGTCCACATCTTCTGAAAGACCGAAGCCTGTTGAAACACCTGATTCACATTGTCGTCCATGCTGTCGTTCGGTTTGAAGGAATAAGAAAGGGGAGGCGGCGGCGGAGGCCGCCGCCTATAGGGTTCAGCAGAGTTCGATGGCCATGGCGATGCCTTCACCGCCACCGATGCAGAGGGAGGCGATCCCGATCTTGCCGCCACGCTTGCGCATGACGTTGATCAGGGTGGCCAGCACCCGGACACCGCTGGCCCCGATCGGATGCCCGATCGCGACGGCGCCGCCAAAGAGGTTGAGTTTGTCGTGCGGGATGCCCACATCGCGCATCGCGGCGAGCGGAACAACCGAAAACGCCTCGTTGACCTCGAAGACGTCCACCTGGTCGACGGTCAGGTTGAGCTGCTTCATCAGCTTCTGGACCGCCCCGATCGGACCCAGAGTGAACCAGGCCGGCTCAAGGGAATGGACCGAGTAGCCGAGGATCCTCGCATCGGCCTTTACGCCGAGCTGATCCAGCTTGTCCTTCGAGAGGACCAGGGTCGAGCCCGCCCCGTCGTTGATACTTGAGGCATTGCCGGCCGTGACCGTGCCTTCCTTGCGGAAAGCACCCCGCAGGGTCCGGAACTTGGCCTCGTTGAAGCGGGCCGGCTCCTCGTCCTGTTCGACCGTGACCGTGCCCTTGCGGGATTGGACTTCGACCGGAACCATCTCGTCCTTGACTTCGCCGCTGGCAGCCGCGGCCAAAGCCCGCCTGTAGCTCTCGATCGCGTAGTCGTCCTGCTCCTCACGGGAGAACTTGTATCTGTCGGCCAGGTTCTCCGCACAGACGCCCATATGGCAGCCGTCGTAGGCATCGATGAGGGCGTCACGCAGGAGCGAGTCGTAGATCTCACCATTGCCCAGCCGGTAGCCGGTCCGAGCCTTCTCCAGGAGATAAGGCGCACGGGACATGCTTTCGGTCCCGCCGGCCATGAGGACTCCGGCATCGCCGCACTGGATCGCCTGGGAGGCCATGATGATCGACATCATGCCCGAGCCGCAGAGCTTGTTGACGGTGACGGCGCCGACCGACGGGTCGAAGCCGGCCTTGATTCCGACCTGACGGGCCGGATTGGGACCGAGAGAGGCACCCACTACATTGCCGTAGAGAACCGACTCGACCTGGCCCGGGTCCACTCCAGTCCGTTTGAGGGTTGCCTGGACAGAGGCGACGCCCAGGTCGACGGCCGAAACCGACTCGAGGGCCCCACCAAAGCTTCCCACCGGTGTGCGGACGCACCCGGCGAGATAGGTATCCTTTATCATGATGTTCGTCGTCAGGGGTTCAGATGAAGGGCACGGGGATGCCTATTTGGCCGCGGGCTTGCCGTTCGGGGCCAGATGCATCCAGGTATCCAGAATCTGCTGATTCGTCTTCACCATGTTCTGCACATTGGAGCGGGCCGCAGACAGGGAGGATTCCCAGAGTCCCTGGATCCGGTTCTGGGTCTCGGCAATGGAACCGGGCTGCCAGACCTTCATCGCCTGCTGAAGGAGATCCGTGCTTGTCTTGTAGTTCTCCTCAATCGCCTTGAGCGCCTCATCCATCCGCTTCTTCGCAGCGGGGAAAACGCCCTCAACCATCTCGGTAACCTTCGCCTGGAACTCGGTCGGCGAAGAGGTCTTGCTCAACAGGTCCTTCCACATCTTTACGGTGTCTTCCTGAACCTGGATCCCTGCCTTCAGGGCCTGGTCGAAGCTCTTGTAAGCTTCGTCGAACAGATCGGTCGCTGTCTTGGTCTTGGTGGTCATAGCTTTCTCCGGTTGATTCGGGGCAACGCCCCATGATTGACGAACAGTTGCCGGTGAAAACGGCCACCGCGGCCTCCGGAGGGCGCGCATTCGCTCGATCAATCGGGCGACTCCTTCGTCATATCCGGGGCTTTGGACAGTCGCATTCACCTGCCAATAAGCAGAATCAACGGCGGAAACCCACGAAGGTCAATCCCCAATTTTGCATTTGCACAATTATTTGGCGCGATTTCCCCGTTTTTCGAGTTTTTCCAGCTTCCGGTGAAGTGCCTCGATTTCATCTCGCAAATCCGCAACCGAATCGCCCGCAGGATCGTCCACCCGGAGTTCATCCGGCACCGGCGCCGGCTCGGATTCGGGCCTGGCACCCGGGAAAAAGCCACCGAAGAGATCCGCCCAGGCCGCCGTCCCCGGCATGGCGGGCGGTTTGGCACCCACTCCGAATCCGCCGGGCCATCCCTTGCCTCCAAGACCGAATGAGGCGAAGGCCTGGCGGAAATAGGATTCGGTGAAATGATCGAGAAACCCCGTGTTGATGCGAATGAGATGCTGGAGCAGACTGACAGGAAAAAAGGCCAGTTTGGGCGATTCCAGTTCCAGGAGAATCTGGGTGAGCACCGCCCCGGTGATATCCTCTCCGGACTTGCTGTCGGTCACCCGGATATCGTGGCCGTCGCGGACCAGGTCGCAGATCTCCTGAAGGGTGATGTGCCGGCTCTCCCGTGTGTTGTAGTAACGGCGGTTGGGGTACTTGCGGATCTCGACCGGCCCCTCGCCGCTTTTGTCTTTCGTTTTGGAATCACCCATTTCGCAATTGCATGATCCGACGGTGAAAGTGTCAACCGGAGATGATGGGGTGGGATGGACACGGCCACCGAATTGCGTGATTTTGCACTTGCATACAAAATCAGTCAAGGTTATCAGAGAATGGCGCTTTCATAAGTCGTTCTTCTCGAAATCCCAATCCCGATCCGGGAGGTTCCATCCCGGAAATCCATCATGAATATCAAAGACCAAGTTGCTGTCATCACAGGAGCGGCCGGAGGCATCGGCCGTGCCCTTTCCCAGGAATTGATCAACCGGGGCGCCCTCGCCATCGGTGTGGTCGATGCCAGCCCGGCCGCCCTTGAGGTGGCCGATGCACTCAACAGGAAGAACGGAAAGAAAGCGGCCAAGGCCTACGTCGGCGACACCACCGATGAGGCCTTCCGCAAACAGGTCTTTGCCGATCTCCGCACGCATTACAAACACCCAACCATCTGCGTCCCCGCCGCCGCCATCACCCGCGACGACCTCGCCGTCCGGGTCCACAAGGAAACCCACAAGGCGGCCATCTACCCGATCGAGTTGTTCCGCAAAGTGACCGAGGTCAACTTCATAGCCCCGATCTACTGGGCGCTGGAGACCGTGGCAGGCATCGCCGAAGACCGGTCCGCCGCCGGACTCAAACGCTGGACGCCGGATGAGGAGATGCAGGGAACCATCATCCTGATCGGTTCGATCGCCTCAAGTGGCAACAAGGGGCAGATCTCCTACTCGTCGGCCAAGGCCGGGCTGGAAGGCGCGGCCGCCACCCTGACCATGGAAGCCATCTACCACGGTGTCCGCTGCGGCGTTCTCCACCCGGGCTTTACCGACACCCCGATGGTCCGGGCGCTCGGCGAGGAATACATACGGACCAAAGTCCTCCCCCAGACCCAGCTCGGCCGCCTGATCAAACCTGAGGAGATCGCCGACGCCATCTGCTTCATGATTGGCAATTCGGCCGTATCCGGTCAGCTCTGGGCCGACGCCGGTTGGCGTCCGGCGGTCTGAACCCCTTCCCTTTCCCAAAACCCGCCGGGGCGCCTCGGGGCGCCCCGGTCATTCTGCAAACGACGATCTGAACGAGCCATCAACCACCAGGAGATACTACCCATGAAAGAACTGAGCGGTAAGACCGCATTTGTCACCGGGGGCACCCGAGGCATCGGCCGCGCCATCTGCGTGGCCCTCGCCGAAGCGGGCGCCAACATCGGATTCAACTACAACACGTCGGACGAGCAGGCCAAGTCCCTCGTGGACCACCTCACAACCAAGCTCAAGGTCAAAGCCGAAGCCTACAAGGTCAACATCGCGGACGAGGATGCCGTCAAGGAGATGGTCACCCGGGTGACGGCCGCCTTCGGCCCGATCAGCATCCTCGTCAACAACGCGGGAATCAATCGGGACAAGTCCTTCATCCGGATGACCCGCGCCATGTGGGACGAGGTTCTCGGCGTCAATCTGAACGGCCCGTTCAACGTGACCAACGCCCTCCTCCCGGGCATGATTGAGCAGGGCTGGGGTCGGATCATCAACATCGCCTCGATGGGCGGGCAGACCGGCAATTTCGGGCAGGCCAATTATACGGTGACCAAGGGCGGACTCATCGCCTTCACCATGACCCTGGCCCGCGAGGTCGCACGAAAAGGTGTCACGGTCAACGCCGTCTCCCCGGGCTACACCGAGACCGACATGACCAAGGGCATGCCCGATGCGGTCCGGGAGCAGGTCAGGCAGATGATCCCCATGGGGCGCATGGGCGAACCTGAAGAAATCGCCCACGCCGTCACCTTCCTCTCCGGTAACCGCTCAAGCTACATCACCGGGCAGGTAATCTCCGTCAACGGCGGCATGTACATGTGACTCACCGCCGATCAACCACCAGATGAACACCTCATGACCAAGAAAGACGACACCCTCGCCCTGACCTATATGCTCAGCCCGCCCGCCAGCCTGGATGAACTCCAGTTGCGGGCGGAGTTGGTGGCCTCCCGCTGGGTGAGCCTGGCCGGGACCTGCCGCGATCTGATCCAAAATCACCTCAACACCGTTCAGGCCAGTACGCTGGGCACGATGGAACAATTCCGGCGTGCCGCCATGGAAGCCGCCTTTCTCAGTTCGCCACCACGGGCAGAGTCGATCGATATCAGCTAGCGGCCTTATCCCATTCCACGCATCCTGCTATTCTCCGGCAAAGGTGGTGTCGGCAAGACCACCGTCGCCGCCGCCACCGGGTTGGCTTCAGCCCGGAGGGGGTCGCGCGTCCTCGTCCTTTCCCTCGATCTGGCCCACAGCCTCTCCGATGCGTTCGGACTCGATCGGTCTCTCTTTGATCAGGGCAAGGGTCGGCCCACGCCGGTCGCAGACAACCTGGAGATCCAGGAAATCGACGTCCAACAGGAGGTCGAGGATCGCTGGCATGATGCCGGAAACGTCTTCTCGCTGCTGCTTGCTTCGACTGGCATCCATGACGCTCTGGCTGAAGACCTTGTGCTCATGCCGGGGATGGAGGACCTCATCACCCTCCTCTACCTCAATCAGCACGCCCGGGACAGCCGCTACGACCTCATCGTCATCGATTGCCCTCCGACCGGAGATTCCCTGCGATTCATCAGCATGCCCAAGACCCTTGAATGGTATGTCCGCAAACGTTTCGGCATGACGCCCGGTGGCGATCCGAAGCCCGGCTCCGCCGACGCGTCGGGCCGAGGGTTGATGGAACTCTATCGTGGCCTGGCCGGTGTCGATGCCCTCCTCCAGGACTCCACCCGGACCAGCGTCCGGCTTGTGACGACCCCTGAACGCGTTGTTCTCAGGGAAACCCAACGCGCGTTCATGTATTTCAGTCTCTACGGTCTGGTCACCGACCGGGTCGTGGCCAACCGCGTTTTTCCCCGATCCACCGCCATGGCGGCACGGAACCGCTCGCAGAAGACCCTCCTGGCCGAAATGGAGGATCTCTTCGCCCCGGTCCCGGTGAGCCGGGTGCCTTTCTATCACGACGAGGTGATCGGCCAGGCTTCCCTGGCGCGAATGGCGACCGACCTCTACGGCACGGGAGATCCGGGCGAGCCCGGGCCGTCACGTCCCTCCTTCCAATTGGAAACCGATGGTGGAAGACCCGTTCTATCGGTCTCCATCCCGTTCACCAGAAAGAGCGACCTGACCCTTCACCGTGAAGGCGAACACCTGATCGTCAGAATCGGCAGTTTCAAACGGCATATCCCTCTCCCACGGGAACTATTGAGAACACAGATCTTGCATGCGAAGGTGGAGAGCGGTAGACTTCACATCGAATTCGACCGGAGCATTCCGACCGGTTGAGCGGCGGCCCGTCCGACCGCCCGCCGGGTTCAAGTGCCCAGGCCGCCTTTTCGGAGAACCCGAAGCCATGGCCACAAAAGAAAATGTCGACGACCGCCAACCCAGGGTTGGCTCACCTGATGGACTGGACGGCAAACACGTCCTCATCTACGGCCCCTTCCGCCAGATCGCGCGTGCCATCACATTGGCTGCCCTTCGGTCCGGTGCCCGGGTCACCCTTCTGACCGGGGGGCCGGACACGGAGGCCGAAGCCTTCTGCCGGGATCCTCACGCCAGGGACTCTGCGCGTCAGCACCGGGCCTGCAGTCTCGATCATCCAGACGAAATCCACTTGTGTCTGGCCACAATCAGTGAGGAATTCGGCCCGGTCGACGTCCTCATCAATCAAGAGGAATCCGGAACCGACCGCAAGCAGCCCAGTCTCCTCCAGCAGACATGGGACGAACTCACCGGCGGTCATTTTGCCGGCCAGTTGCGCCTGACGATGGAAGTTGTGCCGACAATGAAGGAGAGATCCTGGGGTCGAATCATCCATCTGGGATGTGAACCGACGCAGCGCAAGGAGTACGGACTTCCGCATCTGCACTCGGCACGAGGTCCACTTGCCTCCATGACGATCAATCTGGCCCTTCAACTCGCCAGGCACGGAATCACGGTCAACGCGGTTTCCCCGGGCTATATCGACAGCGGAACGGCGCCGGACGATACGGATCCGATTCACGACCTCATCATTCATTCCACCCCGATGTCCCGGCCCGGCCGACCCGGTGAGGTCGCCGATGCCGTCCTCTTCCTCGCCAGTCCGGGCGCCTCCTACATCACGGGTCAGGTCATCGCCGTGAACGGCGGTCTCACGATGTGATCCGCACCGCCAGGAGAGCTGCCCGACAGGCCAGGTCCGGATCACAGCAGTGCATGGCCCACGGATCCACCATCCCTTCGTCCTGCCGATCCTCGATCAATCGGGATAGAAACCGGAGGTAGACATCGGTGAGGTTCAGCCGCGCAATCCGGTCCCAAACCGCGGAGAGGGCATTTCGATCACGATAAGGACTGAATGGTCGACCGTTGTAGTAGCCGGTCAATTCGCCTTCGGCATCGACCCAGACCTCTCCGAAACCACCGGGCGCCAGGCGCCATGCCATGACCTCGGAGGCAACGGCCAATCCCAGGTCGTGGCCGTTGATTCCCCTCAAGGAGGCAATCGCCTCCAGATCTCCCCGTCCGCCGTCATCCGCGGCGCAAGTCGATTGCCCCACCGCAAAGAATGGGGTGGCTTCCGGAGCCGAAACCGAGCCGGGGTGCGGGTAATACCGTCCCGCAGTCCCGCGTGAAATGAGGCCATTCGAAGACATGGAGATTCTCTAATCGACCGATCGATCGATTATTCAAACCGCTTATTCAAAAAGCTCCGCTCAGGCCACCCCGAAATAGTCGTCCCAGACCACGCCCTTCATCGAGCCGGACTGCATGAACTGCTGATGCATGGCATAGGCGGCGGCCAGGGTCTGCGGAGTGTGTCCATCCCGAATATGGTAAAAATACCCCAGCAATTCGTTTCGATAATCCCGATCGGCACAGCGGTCGGCGATCAACCAGGCCCGTTCGGCCGGCGATTTTCCACGGAGATCGGCCACCCCGTTTTCCGTGATGATCACCTGGACCGAGTGCTCGCTGTGGTCCATATGCGAGACCATCGGAACGATCGTGCTGATCAGGTTGTTCTTCGCCGTCGACGGACAGATGAAGATGGAGACAAAGGCATTGCGGGTATAGTCGCCCGAACCGCCGATCCCGTTCATCAGGCTCCGCCCCATGACATGGGTGGAATTGACGTTGCCGAAGAGGTCAACCTCAAGCGCTGTATTGATGGAGATGATACCGAGGCGCCGGACAATCTCGGGGTTGTTGGTGATTTCCTGGGGACGCAGGAGCAGCCGCTTCTTGAAGAAGGGCAGGTGGTTGTAGATCGTGTCGATCAGTTCCGTCCGCAACGTCAGGGCGGTCGTGCTGGCGAAACGGACCCGGCCCTTGCGCATCAGGGCGATGACTGCGTCCTGCACCACCTCGGTGTACATCTGGAACGGGGGACTGTCCGGATGCTCCCCCAGGGCGCCCAGAACCGCGTTGGCCACATTGCCCACACCCGATTGAATCGGGAGAAACTCCCTGGGCATGCGACCCGACGTGAGCTCGCTGGCCAGAAAATCAGCGACATTGCGACCGATCTGGGCGGTTGTCTCGTTGAGCGGAGTGAAGACGGAACTCTCATCGAGGACATTCGTCTCAACGATTCCGACGATCTTGGCCGGATCAACCTTGATGAAGGGTTCCCCGATTCGATCCGACGGAGAGTAGATGGGGATCTCCCGCCGGTGAGGGGGATCGAGCGGCTCGTAGATGTCGTGCAACCCCCGCAGCTCAGCCGGGTACTTCGCATTGAGTTCGACGATGATCTTCTTGGCCTCGCGACAGAAAGTCGGGGTCGCCCCGACGGACGAGGTCAGAATGATTTCCCCGGACTCCGTCACTTCGGCGGCCTCGACCACGGCGCAGTCGACCGGTCCGAGGAACCCGTAACGAACCTGCTGGGGCAACGCCGAGAGATGCATGTCGAAGAACCGCACCCGCCCCTCGTTGATGCCGCGCCGCAAGTCCTTGTCGGATTGGTAAGGTGTCCGCCACGAAATGGCGTCGGCCTTGGCGAGAACACCATCAAGTGACGGACCGGTCGAGGCCCCGGTCATGACACCGATCTGAAACCGTCGCCCCGCCTCGTGCTCGGCGGTGGCCCGCCTGGCAATTGCCGCGGGGACGATCTTGGCCGAACCGGCGGGGGTAAACCCGCTGAACCCGACGGTGTCGCCGTCGTTGATATAGGCCGCCGCTTCGTCAGCCGTTATTCTGGAAATCTTACCTTTCATGGGAAATATGGGAAAGCGACGCCGTTGCGGCCTCAATAGGCAGACCCCCGGCGCACCGATCGGAAAAAGCTGAAAGAGGGAACTCCGGTGCGGCCCGCCTGCAATCAGCCGGCCCGCGCACCCTAATCGACCTCCGGTTGATCGACCTGGACAGCTGCATCACGGCGGGGTCCGGTCAGGACCCCAACGTCGATATGAAATAACCGGCAATGACCGCTGTGCCGATAACCCCTGCCACATTCGGCCCCATGGCGTGCATGAGCAGGAAGTTGTTGGGATCCGCGCGCTGGCCTTCGATCTGAGACACCCGCGCCGCCATCGGCACCGCGGAAACCCCTGCCGAACCGATCAGCGGATTGATGGGATTCTTCCGGCTGAACAGATTCATGATCTTGGCGGCGATCACTCCGGCCGCGGTCGAAACGGAAAAGGCAATGACGCCGAGCAGGATGATCTTGATCGTCTCAAATTGAAGGAAACGGCTGCCCTGCATGGTCAAACCGACACTCGTCCCCAGGAAGATCGTCACCACGTTGATGATCTCGTTCTGTGCGGCCGAAAGGAGGCGCTGGGTGACTCCGCACTCGCGCAGGAAATTGCCCAGCATGAGCATGGCGATCAGGGGCGAGGCATCCGGCACCAGGAGGATGCAGACAATCGTGACCAGAAGGGCAAAGACGAGTTTCTCCATCTTCCCTACCGGTCGCAGCTTCTTCATGCGTATCTTCCGTTCCTTCTTCGTGGTCAGCAATCGCATGATCGGGGGCTGGATCATCGGGACCAGCGCCATGTAACTGTAGGCCGCCACGGCGATCGCTCCGAGGAGCTCGGGTGCAAGCTTGTTGCTGAGGAAAATCGCGGTCGGGCCGTCAGCGCCCCCGATGATCCCGATGCTCGCCGCCTGATTTGCGGTGAAACCGAAGAGGATCGACCCGATGAAGGTGAAGAGAACGCCGAACTGCGCGGCCCCGCCCAGCAGAAGCGTTCTCGGATTGGCGATCAGGGGACCGAAGTCGGTCAATGCACCGACCCCCATGAAAATGAGGGGTGGGAAAATCTCGACCTTGATTCCCTGGGAAATGAAGTCGAACAAACCTCCCTCGATCCGCTTGACCTTGGTGTGTTGAGCGACTGCGTCACCTCCGTCGACGATGACGGATTCCTGATGAAGCACCTGCGACTCCACATTGAACCAGGAGGTTTCCGTCACCCCCTGTTCATTGGTTTCCACACTGATGAGCCCGCGGGTCGGCAGGTTTGCCAGGAGTGCCCCAAAGGCGATCGGCACCAGGAGGAGTGGCTCGAATCCTTTGGCAATGGCCAGATAGAGCAGGACGCCGACGACGACCCACATGACGAGCATTTGCCAGGTCACCAGGCCGAAGCCGGAATCCCTGAAGAAACTGAGCAGGCCTTCAATCATGACATGTAGTGGGATTGATCTTCAACTGATGTTGACCAACGCCTGCCCCTCCTCAACGGCATCTCCCGGCTTGACCAGGATCTCGGAGACCCTGCCCGCGCCCAGCGCGGTGACCAAGGTGTTCATCTTCATTGCTTCGAGGACGACAACCGTGTCGCCCTCCTTGACTACGTCGCCAGCCTTTACCGAGATCGAGACAACCTTTCCGGCCAGCGGGCTGACAACCGCTCCGGCCGCCGCGGAGACGGCCGGGCGGGCGGGCGGCGTCGATACCGGCGCCGAGACGGGCGCACTGGCAATTCGGGCTCCCGCTCCGGATCCGGAGGAAGCCGGATGACCCTCATCATCGAGGGCTTCGACCATGACGTCGTAGGCCTTGCCGGCCACGGTAATACGCAGTTTTCGGATCATAGCTTTTTCAGAAGATTAGCGAATGGTATGGGAGCGATAGATGTCCTTGCGGCCCTCGGTTGACCAGGCCGATTGGCCTCCGCCGGAACTGCTGTGAGGACTGATCGAGACGATCTGATGAGGTTGGCTGACAACCGTATCGATGGCCGCAGCAACGACGGCATACAATTCCGGATCCGTTTCTTCCTCCACCGAGGCAGTCGCGGGAACCGCGGCCTGAGCCTGGCGGCTCGCCGCCGATTTGAAGAACATGCCGATGAGCTCGAGGGCGATCCAGAGACCCGCCAGGGTGATCATGACGATCATGAAACCGACCAACTGGAAGTTCACGTCCTCCCAGAAACTGGTCTCGATGGATGCAAGGATCATAGGGGAAGCGAAGTTCATAGCGGGATGTTTCCGTGTTTTTTTGGAGGACGGGTGATTCTCTTGGACAGGGTGTTGCGAAGGGCAAAGGCGACCACCCCACGGGTCCGGGAGGGTTCGATGACATCATTGATCATAACCGAACGGGCCGCCTCGTAAGGCGAGGCGAATTTGTCGCGGTATTCATCCGCCAGGGACTTTTCGAGGGTTTCACGATCTTCGGCCGCATCGAGTTCGCGCTTGTAGAGAATCCGGACCGCCCCCTCCGCGCCCATCACCGCGATTTCGGCCGTCGGCCAGGCGAAAACCTGATCCGCGCCCATATCGCTGCTGCACATGGCGAGATAGGCGCCGCCGTAGGCCTTGCGCATGATCACGGTGATCTTGGGCACAGTGGCCGCCGCGTAGGCGAAGAGCATCTTGGCTCCATGCCGGATGATTCCGCCCCGTTCCTGGGCCACGCCCGGGAGAAAGCCGGGCACGTCCACCAGGGTGAGCAGCGGAATATTGAAGGCATTGCAGAAACGGATGAAGCGGGACGCCTTGTCCGAGGCGTCGATGTCGATCGTCCCGGCCTTTACCTTGGGCTGGTTGGCAATGATTCCAATCACGATTCCCTGGATCCGGGCGAATCCGACGACGATATTGCGGGCAAAATCGCGGTGCACTTCGAAGAAATCGGCGTCGTCGACCAGACGCGCGATGATCTCGATCACATCCATCGGCGCCTTCGGATCCTCCGGGACCAGCTCGTTGAGTCCGGGATCCGGACTCATGTCGATTTGCGAAGGCAGGCGGTGCGGGGGATCCCCCAGATTGTTGGCGGGCAGAAACGAGAGCAGCTTGGCCGCCAGCGCGAGGGCATGCCGGTCATCCTCCGCCACAAAGTGAACGTTTCCGCTGATGGTGGCATGAGCCGCCGCGCTGCCGATCTCGTCCATCGTCGTGATCTGTCCGGTCGACGCCCGGATCACCTCCGGACCGCAGATGAACATGCTCGCGTTGGAGCGCGTCATGATGATGAAATCGGTCAGGGCGGGCGAATAGGCCGCGCCTCCGGCACAAGGACCCGCAATGATGGAAATCTGCGGGATCACCCCCGACAGCTGGACATTGCGGAAAAAGACCTGGCCGTAACCGGAAAGCGAAAAGCCCCCCTCCTGAATCCGGGCCCCGCCCGAATCATGGATCCCAACCAGGGGCATGCCCGCCTCCATGGCATACTCCATCAGTGCACAGATCTTCTTGGAATGGATTTTCCCGAGAGCACCACCGCCGACCATGAAATCCTGGCTGTAGGCCGCCACGGGATTTCCGTGGATATAGCCAACCCCGGTTACGACGCCATCGGAGGGCAAATCCTTGTCCCCCATTCCGAAATTGTGGCAATCATGCCCCGCCAGCAGCCCGCTCTCCAGGAAGGTCCCTTCCTGGAAAAACGACAGCAGTCTTTCCCGCGCACCCATCTGCCCCTTCTCATGACGGGCTTTGAGCTTCTTCTCCCCCCCCGAAGCCAACGCTTTCTGGCGACGGTCGCGGAACTCCTTCAGCAATTTCTCCGAAATCGGCATAACGTGAACCCTTCAGGCGTGCGCGCCGGAGACCGGCGCACAAAACTCGGTCAGCACTCCAAAAGTGGATTTCGGATGAAGAAACGCAACCAGCTTTCCGCCGGCACCTTCAATTGGCACCTCGTGAATCAGGCGGACGCCGGCCCCGGCCGCCTGACGCAACTGGCCCGGCACATCTTCCACCGCAAAGGCCACGTGATGGATCCCTTCGCCGCTCTTCTCCAGAAACTTCGCCACCGGGCTGTCCTCCGAGGTGGGTTCGAGCAGCTCGATATGAGTCTCCCCAACCGAAAAGAACGCCGTTTTCACCTTTTGCGACGGCACTTCCTCAATCCGCTCGCAGGTCAATCCAAGCGCGGATTCATAATACTTCGATGTCGCCTCGATTGAGCGGACAGCGATTCCAAGATGGTCGATTTTCGTTATCATGCAGAAATTCAGTCCAGAGTCAGCTATTAGCGTTGCTAATTGCCCGACCGTCAAAGGCATTTCCATCCGAATTGGCCATCGACAACCGGGGAAAGTTGCTTTGGCTGCAGGAATGCGACGAATCAGTGGTCATGGCGGGCATGTTATATGCGATCGGAGGCCTCTTCGTCTGCGCACATCTTGTCCTATGATGATTACTTCATGCGTAGCTCCGCTATGGTAAACTCCGGACGCAACAAGACCATGAAATTCGATCCAGATCCAGACACGACCGTCGCCGAGAGCCCCGAGTTGCGCGCGGACTTTCCCCCGAATTCCTACGAGGAATGGCGCCGGGCGGCGGAGTCCCTCCTCAAAGGCGCTCCTTTCGAAAAGGTTCTTCACAGCCGGACCTACGAGGGCATTGAGCTGCGCCCGATCTTCAACCCGGAGGATACCCGGGACCTGCCCCATCTCGGAGAAATGCCCGGATTCAGCGGTTATTCCCGGGGCTACCGCGCCCGTGGCTACCTGGATCACCCATGGGAGATATCCCAGGAACTTCCCTGCAGCACACCCGAGGAGTTCAATCAGACCGCCCTCGGCGAGCTGGAGCGGGGACAGTCGGAACTGAACGTCCTCGTTGATCTGGCCACCCAGAACGGACGAGACCCCGACGATGCGCACATCGGAGAAGTGGGCGGCTGCGGGGTCTCCCTCGCCACCCTGGCCGACATGGAAACGGCCTTTTCCGGCATCAACCTGCCGATGATCTCCATCTACCTGCGCACCGGAGCCTTCGCCCTGCCGATGACTGCCCTTTTCCTCGCCTATGCAAGGAGACGGGGCATCGATTACGCCGCCATCCGCGGATGCATTGAAATCGATCCGCTCGGCACCCTGGCCTGGAGAGGCAATCTGCCCGTTTCCCTCAATCTGGCCTATCGTGATATGGTGGCAGTGACCCGTTTCGCGGAAGAACGTGCCCGGGGCCTCCAGACCATCACGGTCCAGGGGCACCCCTACCACGATGGAGGTGGCAGTGCGGTTCAGGAACTGGCCTGCGTCATTGCCACCGGGGCGGAATACATCCGCGAGATGCTCAAACGGGGTCTCACCATCGAGTCGATCGGGGCCCGGATGCGATTCAGCCTCTCGGTCGGCTCCCAATTCTTCATGGAGGTGGCCAAGTTGAGGGCAGTCCGCCTTCTCTGGTCACAGGTGATCGAGTCCTTCGGGGGCTCCCCCCAGGACGCCCGCCTCCATATCCACTGCCGCACCTCGATCCACAACAAGACCCTTCACGATCCCTTCGTGAATCTGTTGCGGACGACGACGGAGGCCTTCTCCGCCGTGATCGGCGGGACGGATGGGATGCATGTGGGCGCCTTCGACGAAACGTTCCGTGTTCCCGATCACTTCTCCCGCCGCCTGGCCCGCAATATCCAGGTCATCCTCGCGGAGGAATGCGACCTCTCCAAGGTGACCGATCCGGCCGGTGGTTCCTGGTATGTGGAATGGCTGACCGATCAGGTGGCCCGGAAAGCCTGGTCCGAATTCCAGGAGATCGAGCGCGTCGGCGGCATGGCCCGGGCCCTTCGCGAGGGCATTCCCCAGAAAGCCATCGCCAGGACGGCGGCCGCCCGGGCCGAGGCCGTCGCCCGCCGTCGCGACGTCCTGGTCGGAACCAACCTCTATCCCGATGCCCAGGCCCGGCCCCTCGATCTGAAGCTTCCCGACTACGCCGCCATTCACCGTCGCCGCAGCCGCGAGGTGGAAAACTACCGGACCTCGGGCAGCGCCAACAACCACACCTCGGTTCTCTCCCGGTTGAACATCCTGCTGGAGAGCAAACCAAGCCACGCGCTCAATGCCGCGATCGACGCCGTCCTCAACGGAGCGACTGCGGGCGAGATTTCCCGGACCATCCGGGCGGGCGACGAGGACCATCCTTCCGCCCCAAGAGTCCGCATGCACCGGCTCGCCCAGGGCTATGAGCGACTCCGCGACGTCTGCGCCACTCACCGGGAAAAGCACGGACATGCCCCGAAGGTTTTCCAGGCCAATATCGGCCCCTCCCGGACCTATCGCGCCCGGGCCGACTGGACGACCGGTTTCTTCCAGAGCGGCGGATTCGAGGTCATCGCCGATCGCGACTTCACCACGCCCGAGGAGGCAACCCGGGCCGCGGTCGAGTCCGGAGCCCGCATCGTCGTCATCACTTCGGTCGACGACACTTATGCGGAAACCGTGCCGGTTCTCGTGCCCTCCATCAAGCGGGCGATCGACCGGGCCACCGTCCTGGTCGCCGGCAGCCCCGGGGAAAACGGCGAACGCTGGGCCACGATCGGAGTGGACGACTATATCAACGTGAAAGTGAACAACCAGGCCATGCTCGAACAACTTCTGATCAAACTGGGGGTGCTGGCATGAAACCCCTGCCCGATTTCACCCGGATCGACTACCGGGGCGCGGTCCAGCAGCCGACCTACGATGAATGGCGCGCCAAGTTCGAGTCCGAAGTCGGTCGTTCACCGGAGGACGCCGTCTGGCAGACGATGGAGCAGATCGAGGTGAAGAACCTCTATACGGCCGACGACATCAGCGAGGCCGAGCACATCGGTTACACCGCGGGCATTCCTCCGTATCTGCGCGGCCCCTACGCCACCATGTATGTGACCCGGCCGTGGACGGTCCGCCAATATGCCGGATTCTCCACCGCCGAGGAGTCGAATGCCTTCTACCGCCGCAACCTCGCGGCCGGCCAGAAGGGGCTTTCCGTGGCCTTCGACCTGGCCACCCACCGCGGTTATGATTCCGATCACCCCCGGGTCGTGGGAGACGTGGGCAAGGCCGGTGTGGCCATCGACTCCATTCTCGACATGGAGATCCTCTTCGACCGGATCCCGCTCGATCGGGTCTCCGTGTCCATGACGATGAACGGGGCGGTTCTTCCCATCCTCGCCTTCTATATCGTGGCCGCTCTCGAGCAGGGCGCCTCCCTGGACCAGCTGGCCGGCACCATCCAGAACGATATCCTGAAGGAATACATGGTCCGCAACACCTACATCTATCCGCCCCTCCCTTCGATGCGGATCATTGCGGACATTTTCGCCTTCACTTCGAAGGAGATGCCGAAGTTCAATTCCATCTCCATTTCCGGTTACCATATGCAGGAGGCGGGAGCCACCGCCGACCTCGAGATGGCCTACACCCTGGCCGACGGACTCGAATACGCCCGAGCCGGACTTGCCGCCGGGATTGACATCGACGCCTTCGCACCCCGCCTCTCCTTCTTCTGGGCCCAGGGCAAGAATTACTTCATGGAAGTGGCCAAGATGCGGGCCGCCCGCGTGCTCTGGGCCAAGCTCATCAAGCAGTTCAATCCGAAGAACGCCAAGTCGCTCGCCCTGCGCACCCACTCCCAGACTTCGGGCTGGAGCCTGACCGAACAGGATCCCTACAACAATGTGGCCCGGACCTGCATCGAGGCGATGGCCGCGGCTCTCGGACACACCCAATCCCTCCATACCAACGCCCTCGATGAAGCAATCGCCCTGCCGACTGACTTTTCCGCCCGGATCGCCCGCAACACCCAGCTCTACCTCCAGAACGAGACCGGCATCTGCAAGGTGATTGATCCGTGGGGCGGAAGCTATTATGTCGAAGCCCTGACCCGGGCCCTCATCGAGAAAGGGTGGGCCCATATTCGGGAAGTCGAGAAGCTTGGCGGGATGGCCAAGGCCATTGAGACCGGTCTGCCCAAGATGCGCATCGAAGAAGCCGCCGCCCGCCGGCAGGCCCGAATCGACAGCGGCCGGGAAACCATCGTCGGCGTCAATAAATTCCGTCTCGAACAGGAGGATCCCATCGAAATCCTCGAGGTCGACAACTCCGCCGTCCGGGAATCCCAGGTCAAGCGCCTGGCCAGATTGCGCAACGAACGCGACAATGCGGCCGTCCGCCGGAACCTCGACGCCCTGACCGACGCCGCCCGCACCGGGAAAGGGAATCTGCTCGCCCTGGCGATCGAAGCAGCCAGGAATCGTGCTTCACTCGGAGAGATCTCCGACGCACTGGAAAAAGTCTACGGACGGCACAAAGCCACTATTCGATCCATCACCGGCGTCTATAGCCGAGAATTCGGAGAGGAGGGCCAGATCAAGGACATACAGCAAATGACCGATGCGTTCGCCGCCCGTGAAGGCCGGCGTCCCCGCATTCTCATCGCCAAGATGGGCCAGGATGGCCACGACCGGGGCGCCAAGGTGGTCGCGACCGCCTACGCCGATCTCGGATTCGATGTCGATATCGGACCCCTCTTCCAGACACCGGAAGAGACCGCCCGGCAGGCGGTTGAAAACGACGCCCATGTCATCGGGATGAGTTCCCTCGCCGCCGGTCACAAGACCCTCCTTCCCCAATTGATCGCCGAACTGAAGAAGCTCGGCCGCGAGGATATCATGGTCATCGTCGGCGGAGTCATCCCCTCCCAGGATTATGACTTCCTCCTCGAAAACGGTGCCGCCGCTATCTTCGGCCCGGGCACCGTCATCCCGACCGCGGCCCGCAAGATCCTTGAGGAACTGGAGAAGCGCCTGGAAGATTAGGACGATTCTTCGGGAGATTGTTCTGAAATCCGGTTGATGTAGCCACTTCGCTGTGTCGAAGTGTCCATGCGACCTGCATGAAGGCCGACACAGCGGCGATGCCGCGCTTGCCCGGGTTCAGGTCCGCCGCGCTCCACGATGACGAATACGATACTGAAGTTCCTCCGAATTGACCATGAAGCCTGATCCGACCCGTCCCGACTGGTCCCCGCCGGACGCTGGTCCGGAGTTCGCGGTCCGCATCGTGCCCCCTTCCGGACCCTCCGGATCGGCCAGTGGAGTGAGAACCAGGCGCCGCAAGCTCGCCACTGCCGACTATATCCGCGGGATCGAGTCGGGCGACCGCACCATCCTCGCCCGTGCGATCACCCTGGTCGAGAGCGATGCCCCGGGTCATTTCCATCAGGCCCAGGAGGTTCTCACCGCCATCATGCCCCGTACCGGCCGGGCTGTCCGCATCGGCATCACCGGAGTCCCCGGTGTCGGCAAGAGTACCTTCATCGAGGCATTCGGTCTTCATCTCTGCCGCTCCGGCCATCGGGTGGCCGTCCTGGCGATCGATCCCAGCAGTTCCCTCACCCGCGGGAGCATTCTCGGAGACAAGACGCGCATGGAATTTCTTTCGCGCGAACCGGATTGCTTCATCCGACCATCGCCGTCCAGCGGTCATCTCGGCGGAGTCACTCGCAAGAGCCGGGAAACCCTCCTTCTCTGTGAGGCCGCCGGCTTCGACGTCATCCTGATCGAAACGGTCGGGGTCGGCCAGAGCGAAGTCACCGTCCGCTCCATGGTGGACTTCTTCCTCCTCCTCGCCCTGACCGGAGCGGGCGACGAACTGCAGGGCATCAAGAAAGGGGTCATCGAACTGGCCGATGCCATCGTCATCAACAAGGCGGACGGCGACAACAAGCAGAAGGCGGCCAACACCCGGCGCGAGTACGCCAACGCCCTCCACTACCTCCATCCGGCCACCGACGGCTGGACGACCCGGGCGACGACCTGTTCATCGTTGACCGGCGAAGGCATCGCCGAGGTCTGGACGATGATCGGGGAATTCCGGGAACGGGGACTCCGGTCCGGTGTATTTGAAAAGCGAAGACGGCACCAGCTCCTCGAATGGATGCGGACGCTGGTCACGGACGAACTGCAGTCGCGCTTCCTCCATCACCCTTCCGTTGCCGCCATCCGGGAGTCCCTGGAGAAGGAAGTGGCCGCCGGCACCCTTCCCGTCGCGACCGCGGTCGAGAGACTGCTTGACGCCGCCTGGCCCCGGTAGGCTGCATCACGCCCCGAAAACTGGCGCGTGAGTTGCACGTCGCACCCGCTCCAACGTGCTTAGCCGGGTGCTCCATTTCAGGTGGCACCAAACCGGATCCTGCTTAACGCGACAAAACCATCCGCGGGACCCCTCGAACAAACGGATGGGTGCTTTCCGAACCATCAGGCCAGTTCACGTCTATCGAGACCGGTGGATTGGCCAGCGCATAGCCAAAGAAAACGACCGGTTCGGATTGAGACAGATAGCCGGATCCCGAGTTGATCTCAGCGGACTCCACCGAACCATCCTCGAAGTGCGCGGTGATTCGCGCCCCCACTGCGGACGGGTTGCCCGTCGAACCCTTCAGGGCGACGGAAAAAGAACCAGCCGCCACCGACCCCCGGTGAGTCAGGGCGAGTACCGGTTCATTGGTCCGGGTGACCATCAGATCAGGCCACCCGTCAAGATTCCAATCGCCAAGGGTGGCCGCCCTGCCCTCGCCGCTTATGGCTATTCCACTTTGCGCCGGCGTCATCGGGACGAATCCGCCGGTCCCGTCGCCGACCAGAATCAGGCTGAGCCCTCCGTCATAGCGACCGGTCTCGACCTGCGGCCCATTGAAGTTCTGGGCCAGAAACAAATCGGTCTGCCCATCCCCGGTGAAGTCCGCCGCCACCACGCCAAAGACCGGTGCGGTCTGGGCCATCCGCGGAAGGGGCCTAAAGGCAAAATGGCCCGAACCGTCGTTGAGGAAAACGCCTGAGGCCAGTTCGTTCGCGCTCAGGTGAAGCGAACCATCAAGCTTTTCCGGAGTGTAGATTTCAGGCAGCAGGGCGCTGGCGAACTCATTGAAGGTCGGAAACTTCTCCTTCAGACTCGGCATCGCGAGCGAGCTGCAGCTGCGCCCACGGACGGGATAGAGATTCTCCCCTTCAAATTTCCCTTCGATGATTTGTGGGCGGCCGGTGCCTTCGAAATCGACGTAGTAGATCTGCGCCGGGTGCTCAGCCGAAGCGTGGTACTTGGTGTTCAGTCCGACGTTTCCGGCGATATAGTCGATGGCCCCATCCCGATTGAGGTCGGCAGCCGCGAGGGAATTCCACCAACCTGTGACCTGATCGAGGCCCGCTTCGGCAGTCGCTTCCAGAAAGGGCTCCTGGTTCAGGAAGAGTCGGAGCGACATCCACTCACCGGCAAGAAGCAGATCCGGGCGGCCATCCCGGTCCACATCCGTCCAGAGCGCGGCTGTGACCATGCCAATCCGCTCCAACTGCGGACAGATGGCCGAAGTCACGTCAACCAGGTTTCCGTCCCGGTTTTCCAGAAGGACGGAGACAGGCGCCGTCGGGTATTCACCCGGAACAACCCGTCCGCCAATGAACAGATCGAGATCGCCATCCAGGTCGTAGTCGGCCGCCGTGACAACCCCGGCACTGAAAGAGGGCATCTTCAGACCGCCCGCCGGAACTTCCGAAAACCGCCCCTGACCGTCATTGAGATAGACCCGGCTACGGTAGAGATCACTTCCCGGCTCCGCTTCAACGCTTCCGGAACTGACGACCAGATCGAGAGCGCCATCCACGTTGAGATCGACCCAGACAGCCGCCATTTCCTCCAGTTCGGTCGATGCGTCCCAGGGTTGGGCATGAGGCGATCGGGCAAAGTGTCCGTTCCCGTCGTTGAGGAAGAGTGCGCCCGCCACACCCGCCGCCCCTGCCAGGAACAGATCGGCCGACCCGTCGCCGTCGGCATCACCCCAGGCCATGCCTCCGCCCAGCGTGTTCATCCGATGGGGCAGAAGTGACTGCCGGACCATATCGTTGAAGACGCGTTCCGTGTTCACAAAGTCGATACCGATCGCCTTGGCCTGGTCGGCAAAGAGTCCGCCAGTCACCGGACGGCTCTCCACCGCAGGCGCCGGCTCAACTGGACGATCGTTCGGCTCCGTGATCACGTATTGATGACCGGCCGGAAGGTCGTGGAATGTCTGGATCTGCCCATTCGGCCAGTGGATCTCGAGCTGCGTCACCACCCCTTCGTCACCGAGGCCGAAATGCATGATGGGCTCCGAGGAGGAGAGCGCGCCGCGGGCCACCGTGAGGCGGCGCGTCTGTACGCCGTTGGCCGTATGGATGACAGCCTGCGCGCCCATTCCGAATCGATTGTCGGATGTTCCCTTGAGCCGGATGGTGATCGAGTGTCCTTTCGCTCCGTCATTCCGGTAAAGGCTGACCGGAGCATCCACGTTGGTGTAGACCAGGTCGAGATCGCCGTCCCGGTCGAAGTCCGCCAGGGCCGAACCATAGCTGACCCCGGTATGATCGAGCCCCCATTCCTTCTGCACCTTCTGGAATCGCAGGTCGCCGAGATTGCGGAAGGTCAGGTTGGTCTCGTTCAACGGCGGACTGGCCTTCATGACCGCGGCCCGCTCTTCCTGACTGCCCAGAGTCTTCATCACGTTGAGAAGGTCGGAATTGGTGAAGCTGCGAACCATCCCGTTGGTCACGTGGAGATCGACCCAGCCGTCGTTGTCCAGGTCCTCAAACCTCAGGGACCAGGTCCAGTCGGTGCTGCTCATCCCGGTCATTTTGGCCACTTCCCAGAACCGGTCGGTTCCGGAGTTAACGAAGACCGCGTTCTTCATATACTGCGGGGTGACCAGCATGTCCATGTAATCGACCAGCCCGCCCATGTCGCCCATGGTGACCTTTGACTTGAAATGGGTGGTGCCGGCCATGTCGGCCACGATGAAATCGAAGAGCCCGTCATTGTTGATGTCGGCTGCATCCGAGCCCATGGAAAACCATGGGATGTGGGCGAGCGCCGATGCCGTCACCTCGGTGAATGTTCCATCCCCGTTATTCCGATACAGGAAATCGGGTGCGGAGAAATCATTGGCGATGTAGAGGTCGGCCCAGCCGTCGCCGTTAGCGTCGAACCAGTTCGCCGAATGGGTGTGGGCGGGGTCTCGGGAGATACCCGCGGGAACGGAGACGTCCTCAAAAGTGCCGTCGCCACGGTTTCTGTAGAGATGCGAGACCTCCCCGTCCGGGGAAGCCGTGGCGTTAAGGACGTTGGCCGCGACAAAGACATCGAGCCACCCGTCCCGGTCGTAATCCTCGAAGGCGCCGACCACGCTGCCCGATACCAGATCGAGCCCCGCCTCCGCGGCGGCCTCGGTGAAGACTCCATTCCCGTCGTTGAGGAAAAGAAGATTGGGCGCATTGAAACGGCAGACGTAGAGGTCGGGAAATCCGTCGTTGTTGACATCGGCAAAGGTCGCCCCGGTCTTCCAGGCGTCGTCGACCGGTCCGGCCACGCCCGCCTCCGCCGTCACATCCTCGAACCTGAATGGTGCCACCTGTCGGAAGAGCTGATTCGGGCGACACTTGTTGACAATATAGAGATCCACCCAACCGTCCCTGTCCACATCGGCTACGGCCACGCCGGTTCCGATCGCCCCGGCGGAGAACTCAGTGTAGAGCGCACCCCACATCCGCGGATCATCATAGGGATTTTCATTCCGGAGGCCGGATACCTCAGGCGGGATCAGGGAAAAGCCCATGCCCTCCCCCGGACCGCTTCGGGCTGCAAAGGGCGTGGATTCCAGATTCGCGCTGGCTCCGGCGAACAGAGTATGCTGGGCAATGAGGATTCCGGCACAGAAGGCCAGAGCTGAACGTTGGGATACGGTCTTCATGAGGGTAGGTGGAATCCGCTATTCTCAGCAATTTCACGGAGAGATCCAACCGTAATCTGCGAAGCGACAGAGTTATTCCGACTCTGTAGGACGTTCGGCCGCCGGGTGCAGCCGCCCCGGCTTGTCGCGGCGTAGTGTCGGCGAAGCCGGGTCTCTTGGGGCGTTTCGACTCGCCACGGTAAACCCGGCAAGAGACTGGGTTCGACAGGCTCACCACAGGTGCCGGGGCTACACTGGATCGGAGCAGTTTGATGTAGCAGTCGCGCTCTGCCGGGGCTGCACGCCCGCAAACGTGCCGACGCACCGATGCGACATCTGCATCTATGCAACCTCCCCCCTCACTCTGCTTGTTGTGCTTTGACCCGGACCCCCGATCCGCCAATAGTCTGTCGCCATGTCCGTCACCGCCCGCGACTCCCCGGCTGCCCGCTCCGCAAGGACCTTCGGACAGGTGATCGCCATCGCGCTCACCGTCGTCACCTCGACCGTCCCCTCCACCCTCCGGGCGGGGGACCCCAACGGACTCGTCAAAGCCCCCCTTTCCCTTCAACCCGCATCAGAGGCCCCAACCCTGTTTTCCGAACTCTCTGCGGCCGAAACCGGAGTTGTCACGGAAAACAACTACGCCGACCCAAGGATGTGGTGGGAGCTCTACCAGGAGTTTTCGGTCGGAGCGATGGGCACCGGGGTGGCCATCGGCGACTACGACCACGATGGACGGCCCGACCTCTTCATCGTCAGCAAGACGGAGAGCTGTCGTCTTTTCCGCAATCTCGGCAAATGGAAGTTCGAGGACGTGACCGAGGCCGCCGGTGTAGCCGACCAGGATAAGGACGCGGCCGTCTGGAAGCAGGGTGCGGTGTTTGTCGACATCGACAACGACGGTCGACTCGACCTTTACCTCTGCCGGTTCGGCGCACCCAACCGCCTCTACATGAATCAGGGCGACGGCTCCTTCACCGAGGAAGCCGCCCAACGGGGTCTCGCGGTGGCCGACGCCAGCGGGATGGCCGCCTTCGCCGATTACGACCGGGACGGATGGCTCGACCTCTACCTGCAGACCAATCTGCTCGACGTGACGAAAGAGCCCGAGGGCCAGCCCGATCGCCTCTTTCACAATCGGGGAGACGGGTCCTTTGAGGAAGTCGGCTTGCCGGCCGGCATTTCGGGCCGGAGCCAGGGACACTCCGCCATCTGGTGGGACTATGACGACGACGGTTGGCCCGACCTCTATGTCGCCAACGATTTCGCCCCTCCCGACCGTCTCTACCGGAACAACCGGGACGGCACCTTCACCGATGTCATCGACCGGGTCGTCCCCCATACGCCCTATTCTTCGATGGGGTCGGACCTCGGGGATATCAATAATGATGGCTGGATGGACCTGATGGTGGCGGACATGTCGGCGAGCACCCACGAAGCCGACCAGCGCGGGATGGCCGATTCGCGGGTCCGCAGTGCCCTCTCCACCCCCGACGACGGCTCCGCGACCGCCCCCCAGTTTCTTCGGAACGCCCTTTACCTGAATACCGGGACCGGGCGTTGTCTCGAGGCCGCCACCCTGGCCGGTCTCGGGGCCACGGACTGGACCTGGTCCATCCGCTGGGAGGACCTCGACAACGACGGCTGGATCGATATCCACGTGACCAACGGCATGAACCGGGAGCAGCATAACGCGGATCTGCTCATGAGCATGATGACTGCGGAAAGTCCGACGGAGCGAATCCGCCTGATGCGGGAAAGCCCGATCCTGGCGGAGCGAAACCTGGTCTTTCGCAATCACGGAAACCTTGTCTTTGAGGAGACCGGGACCCGTTGGGGTCTGGGCAAGTCAGGCGTGAGTTTCGGAGCGGCTTTCGGAGATCTCGACGGGGATGGCGACCTCGATCTCGTCCATACCAACTACCAGGAGGGCGCCACCGTTCTGCGTAATGAATCCCCCTCGGGCCATCGCGTGATCATCGAGCTGCGCGGCACCCGCTCCAACCGATTCGGGCTCGGCGCCCGCGTCAGGATCAAAACCCGTTCGGGAACACAGGTGCGCCAGCTCACCTCGGCCCGCGGTTATCTTTCCAGCAGCGAACCCATTGTCCATTTCGGTCTGGGCGATGAGGAAACCATCGATCAACTGATCATTGATTGGCCAAGTGGTCATCGGCAGGAATTCAGTGATCTCGCCGCCGACCAACGCCTGACCATCACCGAACCGGATGAACCCGTCCATTCGACGACGGATGACCCTGCCGTGGAAGTCAGGCAATTCACGGAGGTCGGCGAAGCCATCGGATTCTCCCTGCAGTCGCGGGAGGCTGCCGTCGATGGCACCATGCCCCAACCCCTGCTGCCCGTTCGGCTCCACCGCCGGGGACCGGCATTGGCCGTCGGCGACCTGACCGGAGACGGCATGGATGACCTCGTCCTGGGAGGAACCCCGACCGATCCCGCCCGTATCCTGGTGACCGGGACCGCCGGCCGGTTCACCCCGGTCAATCCGCCCGGATTCGTGGAGACCTCTCCGCTGAATGACGGCCCCATCCTGGTTTTCGACGCCAACGGAGACGGGCGGAATGATCTTCTGATAACCCGAGGCGGCGCCAATTTGCCCGCCGGGGCCCCCGCCTACCAACCCAGGCTTTTCCTGAATACCGGGCAGGGCCTCGCTCCCGCCCCCAAGGATGCCCTCCCGAGGCTGACCATGAGCGTCGGCACGGTGGTGTCCGCCGACTTCAACCGGGACGGAAAGCTCGATCTCTTCATCGGCGCACGGGTGCTGCCGGGACTCTACCCCCTCGCCCCGCGGAGCGCGCTTCTGCTGAACCGAGGTGGACGATTCGAAGATGCAACCGACACCCTCGCCCCCGGCCTGCGCCAGATCGGGATGGTCACTGCCGCCCTCTGGAGCGATGTCGATGATGACGGATGGATCGACCTGCTCATCGCAGTGGAATGGGGCGGCGTCTCCTTCTGGAAAAACCGTGACGGGGCGGGCTTCGCAGACGTCTCAACCGAATCCGGGTTTTCCGCCTCCGGGTCGGGCTGGTGGACCTCCCTGACCGCGGCCGACTTCAACGGCGACGGGAGGACCGATTATGTGGCCGGTAATCTCGGATTGAATACGCTTCATCAACCGACGCCAGACCACCCTTCCCTTCTCTACTTCGGCGATTTTTCCGGAAACGGAACCGACGAGATCGTCGAGGGCTATTTCGAAGTGGACAAGCTCTATCCCAGGAGGACCCGGGCCGAACTCGGACGACGAATCCGGCCGATTCTCAAAAGATTTCCGCGCAACGACACCTTCGCCGCCGCCACCCTCGATGAGATCTTCGGCGCAGACGATCTGGCAACGGCGGAGCGCTTCGCCGCCACCGAGGCCCGCAGTGGTGTATTCCTCAGTCAGGCCGACGGAACCCACCTCTTCAGCCCACTCCCGCGCATCGCTCAGATCGCCCCCCTTCAGGGCATCGCGGCCGGCGACGTCGACGGCGACGGTCATGCCGATATCTACGCGCTTCAGAACTCCTACGCACCCGATCTTTCGATCGGTCGGTTTGATGGTGGTATCAGCCAGCTTCTCAAAGGAGATGGAAACGGGACTTTCAGCCCAGTCGCCCCGGTCAAGAGCCGGCTGATCGTACCCGGCGATGCCAAGGCCCTTGTCGTTGCGGATTTCGACGACAACGGATGGCCCGATTTCCTCGTCACCCGAAACAACGGGACAACCCTGGCCTTCCGGAACCGAGGAACTCCCGGGCACCACGCATTCCAAGTCAGACTGAAGGGGCCTCCGGGAAATCCGACCGGCATCGGGGCCCGCATCACGGTGATTCTCGCCGACGGCACTCTCCAGTGCGGCGAAATCCATGCCGGATCGGGTCTGGTCAGTCAGTCGACTGCGGGGGTCTTTTTCGGTTTCGCCGAGGGTAACCCGCCGCGAGAAATCCGAATCCGCTGGCCCGATGGGGAAGAAACCCGACCTTCGTTCGAGCCCGGGAAAGCACGGGTGGTCTACGACTTCTGAACAGCGGTGACATCCGGATGTTGCCAGTCTCCCGATGACGTCTAGGGTCGTCCCCGTGCCGCCTGTTATTGATTCGAGAACCAACCTTCCCCGATGGATCTCCCATTTCTGGATACTGGTTCCGGCCCTCGCAGCCGGATGGCTGATCTGGACAACGGTTGTCCGGATCCGGCACATCGAGGTGATCAGCGATATCTCCCGGGAAGTGCTCGTGGCCGATCCGTCCACTCCCACCGGGTACGCCGACGGTCTGCGCAGGATGGTCCCTCCAGAGCGGGTCATTGAGAGTTCCCGTTGGATCATTGAAACGCAGGAGATGGTCCATCAGGGCAATTGGCGTCTGCGTCACCTCGACCTCGACAATGCACCCGACGGCCGCGCCGTGCGCACCCAGTCGGCCTACCGCTGGTGGCTCGCGGGGCTGGCCTGGCTGGATCATCTTCTTTCCGGCAGCACTTTCGGAGAATCAGTCGAACGAGCGGCTCTCTATGCCGACCCGGTTCTTCACCTGCTCCTCCTCGTCAGCCTGTCGGTGCTGATCGCATCGCGCTACGGACCCCTCCCTGCGGCCGTCGCGGCCGTCGCCCTGGTTGGGTTCTTCCCCCTGGCCGGATCCTTCCAGCCGGGAATTCCGGCCGATCTCGGAATCGCCCTCGCCTGCCTGCTCTGGAGTGTACTTCCCATCACCTCCGGCCTCCACACCCTTCAGGCTCCGAAGCCCGAATCCATCGACGGTCCGAACGCAGGCCGGATTGCGTCCCGAAATCGGATAACCCGGAAGTCTTTCTTCGCCGCAGGGATCTTCGGGGGACTCGGCCTCTGGATCGATCTTCCCGGACAGTCACTCGTATTGGCCGGCCTCGGAATCGGAGGCATCCTGGCCGCCTGGCGCCGGCATCGACGCGCCGAGGGTTCACCCTTCGATGAAGCTCTCGTCATCCCGTGGAGAGCCTGGGCCGTGGGCGGGGCCATCGCCACCTGCGCGGCCTATCTGCTCGAACGCTATCCGGGAGAGTTGAGCTGGCTGCCGACGGACGGAGTCCATTGGATCCACG